>CAYWSH010000001.1:0-10204 GCA_964460655.1 uncultured Terriglobales bacterium
GGTTCGGGACCAGGGGGTCGGAGGTTCAAATCCTCTCTCCCCGACCAATCTTTTCCTTCAGGCCGTTCCTAAGTGACTGAGAAACAGGACTGAGCTTGCGGCTGCGCTTGGGATCCGGGTGCAACTTGAGTGCATTTAGGTCCAAAACGCCGCTTAACTGCTCCGCTATTGCCCTGTGATCGTCACCGATCGCATGCGTATAGCACCCCAACGACGTTGTGCACGGTCTTGGCGGTGCTTTCGAATGATGCTGCAAAGGCCTGCACCCGCTGCACGCTGATCTCGTGCATCAATTCCGTCCCCAACCCCGGAACGATTTCGGTGGTATGAAGAAACAAAGAGGCGGGCGTGGCGCGCCCGCCTCGAGTGACAGCACTAGAAGTTGAACCGCACTGCGAACTGGATCTGCCGGCTCGTACCCAAGCCGACCGACTTCGTCACCGTGCTGTTCAGAATGCCAAACGTACCTGCGGCCGCGGCAGTGAAGGGCTGCCCCGGCTGCAACTGATTGGTGCCGGTTCCGACCACGCTCGGAAGGCTGGCTGGCGGGTTGGCGAAGTTCGCATGATTGAAGACGTTGAACATCTCCGTACGGAACTCCAGGTTCGAATGCTCCGAGGTGATGAAGCGCTTCGACAACGTCAGGTCCGCCTGCGCAAAGTTCGGTCCGCGTAGCATTCCGCGCTGCAGATTGCCGAACGTTCCCGGCCGGGGCGTAGCAAAAGCCGCTGGATTAAGGAACAGCAAGCGGCCGCTGTGGAGGAACGGATCCACGCCCGGGATCAGGTCGGGACGCCGAACGTTGCGCGAATTTCCGCCGCCCGGTGTGTTGATGACGGCGGTGCGACCGGCAGCAGGACCGGTGAAGTAGTTGCCGGCAGCATCTACATACAGAACGTCGGGACGGGTGACGCGCAGATCGAAGGGGACTCCGCTGCGCGCGTTCACGATCGTACCGACTTCCCAATCGCCGAATATGGCGTTCGCCAGCGCGCCCGCGCTCGACATATACCGCTTGCCGCGGCCGAATGGCAGCGTGTAGAGGGCACTGACGTTAAAGCTGTGCCGCACGTCGAACGCGTTGTAACCCTCGTCGTAATCGAAATCCGCCAATGTCTGCGCGTTGTTGGCCGCGGTCAGCGCTTCGTTCGAACCCGAAGTATTGCCAAAGCTGCGCGCGAACGTGTATTGCGCCGCCAGCGTCAAACCGCGTTCGAACCGACGTACCAACTGGGTCTGCAGTGCGTTGTAGCTGTCGTGGCCGCCGCTCGTCTTGACGTCGACTTCGGCGAAGGGACGCAGGACGCTTGTCCCGCCGTTGTCGATGTCGAACTGCCTCACCACGACCGCGTTCGACGTCGGCGTAGGATTTGTACGCACCGCCGTGATGCGGTTCGTAATGCTGCGCAGGAACAGGTTCCGGCCCTGGCTGCCGACGTACGCCGCCGTCGCCACCATCCGGCCCGGCAACTCTTGCTGCCAGGACGCGGTGTACGAATAGATGCGCTCGGGCACGGTGTACCCCGGCAGGTAAGCGCGTGGTTGGTACTGGCGGTTCGTCGGATTGTTGTTGAAGTTGTCGATCAGCAGCTGCGTGTTGATGGGGTAGGCGAGAGTCCCCGAAGAGAGCGTCGAGCTGATGCGGTCGCTCTCGATCGGCTGCAGCGTATCCTCTACTTGTCCCGGGCCGTTGTTGATACCGAAGCCGGCGCGAAGAGCAGACTTGGTGCCGAATGGCGACCACGAAATGCCGATTCGAGGCTGCCAGTCGTTCGGATCGGCCTGGTAGAAGCGCGAATTCGACGGTTTGATGACCCCATTGATCGGATCGAACAGGACGTCGAGGTTCCGCGCCTCCCGAGCGGTTGTGTAGTACTCGTAACGCAGGCCGTAACTAAGGGTGAGGTTGGGGCGCAGGCGCCACTCATCCTGGGCGTACCCGATGTAGAACTCCAGCTCCTCCTCGCGCATTCCGGTCTTGCCGCCGTTGAAAGGACTCGGCGCGCTTACATCTCCCAGATACTGGATCGAAGAAGCCGTGTTTGCGAGGAAAGAGTTCAGGTTGGCGAACGTGTAGGTCAGGCCGCCCAGGCGGTCCGTGTACAGACGCAACTGCCGTACTTCGCCGCCGAGCTTCAAGTTGTGGCTGCCATGCACCCACGTAAGGTTGTCGATATAGCTCAAGGTATAAGGCGTGTAGGGTGATGCGCGCCCGTTCGAGGCCGAATTGGCGCGCACTTGCCCGCCAGGTATGGAAACACCGGTCGAAGCTCCTTGGCCGGCGATGCCCGTATTGGCCACGCTGCCGGAGATATTGATGGTCGTCGCCGAGAGGTCGATCCCGTTGATGACCGGGGCTTTGCCGAAGACGCGCGTCAGCGCGCCGTTGTAGCCGAACTTCACTTCGTTGACGACGCTCGGCGAGAGGATGCCCGTCAGCGCGATAACGCCGTTCTGCGGTGTCGCGCGCTCGATCACGTGGCGGCCGCTCACCCCCTCGGGCGCGTCGTTGAATGCCTGGTCGCGGAAGTAGCGCGTATACACCGACCAGTTGTTGTTCAGCTTGAAGTCGAAGCGCGCGCTCGCCGAGTTCTCGTTGACGATGTTCCTGCCCGTCAAACTCACGATGTCGAAATCTGGGTTGGTCGACTTACCGACCAGCGTCACCGCCGCCGGGTCCCGGAACACGGCAATCAAAGGCTGGATCGCCGGCACGGCGCGCGCCGCAGCCACCGCGCTCGGCACGGCTTCTACGAAATTGATGCCCGAGCGCAGGCGGTAGCCTTCATAGGATCCGAAGAAGAATGCGCGATTCTTATAGAGCGGTCCACCGATCGAGCCGCCGAACTGATTAAAGCGCAGCCTGCCCTTCGATCCGGGCAGCTCGAAGAAATTCTTGGAATCCAACGCATCGTTGCGCAGGTACTCGAACAACGCTCCGTGAAATGCGTTGCTGCCTGACTTCGTCACCACGCTAACCTGACCGCCAGTGCCCGTGCCGTACTCGGCGGGGAAGCTGTTGGAATCGAGCCGAAACTCCTGCACGTTCTCCAGGCTCGACTGCAGCCGGAAGGGCGACACGACCTCACCGTTCAGGTTGCCCGGCGAGGCGTCGATGATCGCTGATCCCTCGATGCCGTCGTAGCGCACCGCGTTTTGCTGGTTGGCGCGGCCGCTGAAGCGCAGATCGTTCCACGAGCCTGAGCCCGAATTGACCGAACCCGGCGCCTGCAAGCCGAGCTGCGACAGGTTGCGGCCATTGATGGGCAGGTTCTCTACTTCCCGCTGGTTCACATTGACGCCAACCCGTGCCGAGCTGGTATCGATTGCGCCCGGCCCGACCTCCACTACCGTGACCTCCTGTGCTGAACTGGCTACGCGCAGCACAGCGTCCTGTTGGATCTCGCGACCCACGTTCACCACGACGCGAGTGGCCTCAAACTTCGCAAACTGCGGGGACTCGATCCGCACGCTGTACTCGGAGGGCGGCAGCGGAGCCACTGTGTAAAAGCCCTGGTCGTTCGTTGCGGTCGTGCGAGCTTCGCCGGTGCGGGCGTTGGTAGCGGTGACCTTCGCGCCGGAGATCACCGCGCCGTTCTGGTCTTTCACCACGCCCGTGATGCGGCCCTGGTCGACCTGCGCAAACAGTGCCGACACAGCGCCGATGATGAACAGGACCAGCGTGATGGCTGCGAGAAGTCGGGGAAAGCGCTGCTTCATGGAGTCCTCTCCTTGTCGCGGATTCCTAATAAGGCCCGCGAGATCCTTGGTCAAGCAGGTGAAGAGCACGGTGATGAGACCGAGGCGGGCTGGTAGAGACTTCTATCGGGGCCACATTAAGCGGCGGTTAAGGCGAAGTGAAAACTCCATAAAAACGCCTCCGCGTGAAAGCCAAACACCCGCCGAGCGGCGGGTGCGGCTGGACTACTCTGTGGGAGCGGCCATTTGATCTGCCCGATCTCCGTACGCACGCGCTGCGCAACATCTTTGGGCAGCGGCGCGTAACCCAGGTCTTTCGCCATCGCTTGGCCTTTGTCCACCATCTAGCGCAGAGAATCGACAATCGTCGAACGAGGGACCTCGAAGCGGTATCCCGTGCCGCGAATCGTCACCAGGTACTCCGGATCGTTCGGGGCACGCTCGATCTTTTCTCGCGGCTTCCGCACATATACGTCGATGGAGCGCGGTGTCACAAACTGAGTATCGCGCCACACAGCATCCAACAGTTGGTCGCGTGTGAACACCTGGCCGGGGTGTCGCGCCAGATACTCCAGTAACCGAAACTCGGTGCTCGTCGTCACAACTGGCGAGCCCCGCACCACGACCCTCATCGCTCCGGCGTCGATATGCAGTTCTCCAGCTTCGATCACACGCTTAGCCAGCGGGCGCTCGAAGCGACGTAAAACTGCCTTGATGCGTGCTACGAATTCCCGCGGACTGAACGGCTTCGTCACGTAATCGTCGCCACCGAGCTCCAAGCCACGGATCCGGTCGTTCTCGGCCGTCTTCGCCGTAAGAAAGATTATCGGCAGGGAATGCAGCACTGGCGACTGGCGAATGCGCCGGCCCAAGTCAAAGCCGTCGCCGCCCGGCAGCATGATGTCCAAGACAAGCAACGACGGCGAGTCCCGGAGGGCCGACTCTATCACTCCGAATGCTGAGGTGAACGTCGTGACGCTGAAACCATTCGCTTCCAGACTGTGTCGCAGCAGACGCAGGATATCGATGTCGTCCTCGACCAGGTAGATCAAGTGCGTCATGCGCCGACGTTATCTCGGAGATGTTAAATGGGTGTAAATCAACGGAAGGAAAGTACCGAACGTTTTCTTTAACAATCCCTTAACAACATTGCTTGTTTTTCGTCCCGGCTATTTCTGCGCTAGCCGGTGCACGGCTCCATTTTGGGGCCACCTGACGCGAGCTGTGATGTTCTGCCAGGTAAACGACCTTCTCCGCGAGTGCCAACGCCGTCGAACGCCGCTACCTGCGGCGACGCTTGGCCGGTTTCGACCCATAAAGAATCCTTGCATCTTATTAGATTACGTGTATCATCTAATCTCCCATGCGATACACCGCCGAGCACAAAGCGCATACGCGACACCGCATCGTGCAGCAGGCGGCGCGCCAGATCCGCGCCAAGGGCCTGCAGGGACCGGCCGTCGCCGATGTGATGAAGGCCGTAGGCCTCACGCATGGCGGCTTCTACAAGCATTTCCACGACAAGACGGACCTGGTGATCGAGGCCATTGAGTCGAGCCTGAGCAGCCTGCGCGAGCAGTTTCTGCCGGCCGCGAAGGCAGCGCCGGCAGGAGAGGGCTGGAAGCACATCGTCCGCTGGTACCTGGCGCCGGAACATTGCGAGCACAGCGATACCGGCTGTCCGATGGTGGCGCTGGCGCCCGACATTGCGCGCTCGCCGCTGCCGTTGAAACGCCGCATTGCCGCCATGTTGAAGCGACATCGCGACGAGATCCTGCCCCTGATGCCGGGCAGGACGCCGGCTGAACGGGAGAAAAACCATCTTCTTATTATTACGGCGATGGCGGGGGCGGTCCTGGTGGCGCGGATGTTCCCCGAGGCCGCTGATCGCGAACGGATCCTGAGTATCGTCCGCGAGCACTTGTTGGCGAGCTTCTAACATTTTTTTTGCGACTTTAGGATGATGGTAATAATCCTATGCGCCACGCGGTAGAACAGGTTGATTTCCAAGCCATTCACGCGTTGCTAGGTCAGGAGGAGGACGTGAGCACGAGCACACTGGAGCCGGTCGAGCAGCAAGAAGTCGTATTGCGGCCGCAACGAGTCGTTGCCACCAGGCCGCCGCGCAAGGGGCCGAACGCGATGAACTGGGTGGCACTGCGGATGCTGACTGGCGATCGCGCCAAGTATCTCGGGCTGATCTTCGCCATCTCGTTCAGCACGTTCCTCATTACGCAGCAATTCTCCATCTTCGGCGGCATCATGAATCGCACGCGGTCGCAGATCCTCGACGTCACCGACGCCGACATCTGGGTCATGGATCCGGCGACGCAGTACGTGGACGAGATCTGGGCGCTGAAGGATACCGTAGTGGAAACGGTGCGCGGCGTTCCCGGCGTCCAATGGGCAGTGCCGCTGTTCAAGGGCCGCGCCGTCGCCAAGGCGCCGGACGGCAAGTTCCGCCAGGTGATCCTCATGGGGCTCGACGACGCGTCGCTGGCCGGTGCGCCCGAGCCGCGTCGCATGCTGCTGGGTTCGGTGGATGATCTGCGCGCGCCCGATGCCGTCCTGATCGACCTCATCGGCTACCATTTCTTTTTTCCGGGCCAGCCTCTCCGCATCGGGCAGACGTTCGAACTCACCGACCACCGCGCGCGCATTGTCGGTATCGTCGACGCTTCGCCGCCGTTCCAGACGTTCCCGGTCTTCTACACGCGTTATAGCCAGGCGGTGAATTACGTCGGCCGCGAGCGCAAGCTGCTCTCATTCGTCCTTGTCAAGAAGGTGCCCGATGTCAAGACCGCCGAGTTGACGCGCCGCATCGAGACGGTCACGCATCTGAAGGCCGTCACCGGTGATCAGTTCGGCTGGATGACGATTCGCTATTACATCGGCCACACGGGCATTCCGATCAACTTCGGGCTGACCATCGGTATCGCGCTCATCGTCGGCACCGTGGTCGCGGGGCAGACGTTCTATCTCTTCACGCTCGAGAATCTCAAGCAATTCGGCGCCCTGAAGGCGATGGGCACGAGCAACGGGCGGCTCGTCGGCATGATCCTGCTCCAGGCTTTGATCGTCGGCACGATCGGTTATGCGCTCGGAATGGGGCTGTGCGCCACGTTCTTTGTCGTCTCCCGCAGCGACGCAACGCGCGGCATCGTCATGCTCTGGCAGGCGATGGCCGGCACGCTGGGCGTCGTGCTGTTCATCGTCGCCGTCGCCAGCCTGCTGAGCATCCGCAAGGTCCTGGTACTGGAGCCCGCAATGGTTTTCCGAGGATAACGATCATGCAAAGAGCAGTCACTGCCGAAGGCATAACGAAGTGGTTCGGTGCAGGCGACGCGCGCGTGCAAGCGCTGCGCGGGCTCGACCTCGATATCGCAATGGGCGAACTGGCGATGCTCGTCGGACCGTCGGGCTGCGGCAAGACGACGCTGATCTCCATCATCGCCGGTTTGCTCGATCCGAGCGCAGGCGACCTCACGGTCCTCGGCACGCGCACCGCGGAACTCGCCCAGCGCGAGCAGATCCAATTCCGTCGCGAGAACCTCGGGTTCGTCTTCCAGCAGTTCAACCTGTTGCCGACGCTGAGCGCGGCCGAGAACGTGGCTGTGCCGCTCTTCATCGCCGGAGAAGAGCGGCGCTTCGCGATCGAGCGCGCGTCTGAGCTCTTGGACGAACTCGGGCTGGGCGACCGCCTGCATCACCTGCCGCGCGACCTTTCCGGCGGCCAGCAGCAGCGCGTGGCCATTGCGCGCGCGCTTGTCCATAACCCGCGCCTCATCGTCTGTGACGAGCCGACGTCAGCACTCGACGCCCGCACCGGCCATCTTGTGATGGAGTTGTTCTCCGAGGTCGCCGTGCGGCCCGACCGCGCCGTCATCGTGGTGACACATGACAGCCGCATCTTCGAGTTCGCCGACACCATCACGCATATGGAAGACGGCCGCGCCATCGATGTCGTGCGCGGCCAAGGCATTGGACGCAATCTGGTCAGAGTGATTGCCGACTGATTGGAATCAACGAGAGGACACTATGAAACGCTATACGATTCCGGCCCTTGCGATCATCAGCCTGTTGTTCGCCGTCATTTGGACGATAGCAGCTACTCCCGTGCACAAGCCGACGACTCCGCCATCACCGCCACCGCAAGCGCTCGCCGCTAACAGCGTCGGCGCCGTCGGCCTGGTCGAGCCGCAGACGGAGAACATTGCCGTCAGCTGTGCAGTGTCCGGCCTGGTGACGTCCGTGTATGCCAGCGCTGGTGACCGTGTGCACGCGGGCCAGAAGCTCTTTGCCATCGACGACCGTGACCTGCAGGCCGAGCTGCGCGTTCGCCAAGCCGGCCTCGAGGCCGCGAAAGCCAGGCTACGCCGACTCGAGGAGCAGCCGCGCGCTGAGGATATTCCGCCGGCCGAGGCGAAGGTGCGCGAGGCACAAGCGAGCGCAGGGGATGCGGAAGTCCAGGTGAAGCTCATCGAAAGCGTGACCGACCGGCGCGCTGTGCGAGAAGAGGACGTGCAGCGCCGGCGGCTGGCCTACCAGGCGGCCCAAGCGCGGTTGAAAGAAGCGCAGGCGCAGCTCGCGCTCTTGAAAGCAGGCGCTTGGGCGCCTGACTTGGCTATCGCGCGCTCCGAAGTGGCGCAGGAAGAAGCGCAGTTGCGTCGCGTTGCCACCAACATTGAGCGGCTCACTACGACCGCTCCGGTGGATGGCGTCGTCCTGCAGAAAAAAGTCCGGTTGGGACAGTTCGCGCAGTGTGGCCCGACCAGCGAGCCACTGATGGTTATGGGTGGTGGCGCGCAATTGAACATCCGAGCGGATATCGACGAAAGCGACGCGTGGCGTCTGCGGCCGAATACACCGGCCATCGCCTACGTACGCGGAGATACGCACAACAAGATCGCCTTGGAGTTCGTTCGGCTCGAGCCGTACGTAGTGCCGAAGAGATCGCTCACGGGCGACAGCAATGAGCGCGTCGACACGCGCGTGCTGCAGGCGATCTATCGCATCAAGGACATCGACGCTCCCGTGTACGTCGGCCAGCAGATGGATGTGTTCGTCGAAACGCCGGTGGCGGCGCGCGCCACGCGCGACTCCGCGGCGGTTACCGGAGGCTCAAAATGAAGAAGACGGCATGGGTCGCACTCGTCCTGGCGATCCTCAGCGGATCTGCCATCGCACAGAAAGAGCAACGTCCGCCCGCCCCGATGCCGGCGCAGTGGCCGGCTACTTCGGGTACCGCGTCTGCCGAGCCGGCGGAGGAATGGTGGACGACCTTTCACGATGCAAAGTTCGATGACTTAGTGCGGCGCGCCATAGCCGCGAACCTCGACATTCGGCTCGCTGCGGCGCGCATTGCGGAAGCCCGCGCCGCCTCCGGCATTGCAAAGTCCGCACTGTTGCCGAGCATCGGCGCCAGTGCGTCGGCCACGCGCAACCGTCAGCAGAGTGTCGCGACCGCGAACTCCACGACGCGCGGTCCGGTGGAGTTCAGCAACTTCCAGGGTGGCTTTGACGCGGCTTGGGAACTCGACATCTTCGGCGTGAACCGACATGGTTTGAAAGCTGCGCGTGCCGATGCCACCGCAACGGCCGAAGCGCGCAATGCAGCATTAGTCGCGGTACTCGGCGAACTCGGGCGCGTTTATGCGGAGTTGCGTGGCTTCCAATTGCGCCTGAACATCGCCCAAAAGAACATCACGACACAGCAGGAAACGTTGGACCTCACGCGCGCCCGCGCTAACGCCGGTCTGGCCACCCAACTCGACGTGGAGCGCGCGGCCGCGCAATGGGAGACGACGCGCTCCGCGGTGCCCACGCTGCAGAGCGGAATCGAAATATCGATCCACCGCTTGAGCGTCCTGCTCGCCGAGGAGCCGGAGGCGCTGCGTGCCGAGTTGCTGCCGTCGGCGCCGGTGCCGCTCTCGCCACCGGAGGTCCCTGTGGGCTTGCCTGCGCAATTATTGGAACGGCGGCCAGATGTGCGCCGGGCGGAAGCGCAGATCGCCGCCGCTGCGGCGCGCGTCGGCGCGGCGAAGGCGGAATTCTTTCCACGCTTCATGCTGCTTGGCACGGCGGGCCGGCAGGCTTCGCAACTACACGACCTGACTCTCGGTGTCGGCAACTTCTTCGGGGCCGGTCCAGCGATCAGTTTGCCCATCTTCACTGGCGGTCGCTTGCGTTCGCAACTGCACGTACAAGACGCGCGACTGCAGCAGTCCACCATTGCATATGAGGAAGTAGTACTGTCGGCTCTCGAAGAGACCGAGAACGCCCTGGTCCGCTATGCGCAGGAGCAAACCCGCCACGAGCGGCTGGAGAGCGCCGTCAGGAGCAACGCGGAGTCCGTAAAGCTCTCCGCCGAGCTCTACAAGGCCGGCCTTGCCGATTTCCTTGCGGTGCTCGATGCGCAGCGCGAGCTCTACGCCAACGAAGACCTGCTGGCGCAAAGTCGGACCGCGCAAACCGTCAACCTCATCGCGCTCTACAAAGCACTGGG
>CAYWSH010000001.1:10304-17551 GCA_964460655.1 uncultured Terriglobales bacterium
CGCAAAGTCGGACCGCGCAAACCGTCAACCTCATCGCGCTCTACAAAGCACTGGGTGGCGGCTGGCAAACATTGTCGCAGTGATCGCATTCATATTGGCTATGAACAAGTGCAACTTGGGTGCAAAGCGGGCTGTTGTATACGCCAGAAACGCACCTGAAGGATGGTTAAGACAGCGGAATCAATGAGGCTTCCGTCTTGGGTCGGAGGTCAAAATCCTCTCTCCCCGACCAATCATCAATTCCTGTCGCCTTCGGCTCCAAACCGCCGATCAGACGTGTGTTCGCCCAGTTCAAAATAGGCCTCCCATCGCGCTTCGCGGCCTGTACCTACCGCTCCGCTCTTCAATCATCGCGGAGATTCACAGCGACCATCTCGTCATCCATCTCCGCCCGCCACGGGGTGATATGCTCGGCGCAACCATGAACATTCGATCGCGATTTCCGCGAGCTCGTCGAGGCATCAATCTCGTGAGAAAGACCTTTCTCGCTCTGGTCGTCTTGTGCGCGCCGGTGGTGGCGCAACTGCCCGCGCAGTCCGACATTGCGCGCTGGGAGCGGCAGGCACAAAACGTGAGCATTGTGCGCGATGACTGGGGCATCGCCCACGTCTACGGCAAGACGGATGCCGACGCGGTCTTCGGCGCTGAATACGCGCAGGCCGAGGACGACTTCAATCGCATAGAGACGAACTATCTCACCTCGTTGGGGCGACTCGCGGAAGCCGAGGGCGAAGCGAAGATCTCCCAGGACCTGCGGCAAAAGTTGTTCATCGATCCCCTGCAGTTGAAGAAGGACTACGCCGCCAGCCCGGCTTGGCTGAAGAAGCTGATGGGTGCGTTCGCTGACGGGCTGAATTACTACCTCTACAAGCATCCGGAGGTGAAGCCGCGCGTCATCCAGCGCTTCGAACCGTGGATGGTGTTGAGCTTCACGGAAGGCAGCATCGGCGGCGATATTGAAAAGGTCAACCTGCGTAACTTGGCAGCGTTTTACGGGACCACAGCCGGCACGCCAGAACCCGAGACGTCTTCGATCAGCCAAGCTGTAGAAAGCGGCCTGACCGCAGACGACGAAGACAGGGAGCCGCGCGGATCGAACGGAGCGGCCGTTGCGCCGTCGAACACCGCGACGCACCATGCGTTGCTGCTGATTAACCCGCATACGTCGTTCTACTTCCGCTCCGAACTCCAGATGGTCAGCGACGAGGGATTGAATGCGTACGGCGCGTCGACCTGGGGGCAATTCTTCATCTATCAGGGCTTCAACGATCGCGCCGGCTGGATGCATACGTCCAGCGGCGTGGATGCCATCGACGAATACAGCGAAGCGGTTTCCAAGAAAGGCGATCGCTACTTCTACAAGTACGGCGCCGAGGAACGTCCGGTGGAGGTCAGCCAGATCACGGTGCCGTACAAGTCGGCAAGCGGCATGGCGGAGAAGAAGTTCACCGTGTATCGCACGACACACGGACCGGTGGTCCGCGAGCAGGACGGGAAATGGATCGCCGTGAAGCTCATGCAGAAGCCGATCGCGCAGCTGGAGCAGTCGTTCCTGCGCACCAAGGCGCGCGATTACAAGCAGTATGTGAAAACGATCGAGTTGTACGCCAACTCGTCGAACAACACCATCTTCGCGGATGCGGACGGCGACATTGCATATTTCCACGGCAACTTCATCCCGCGGCGGGAGGCGCGCTTCGACTTCACCAAGCCGGTTGACGGCAGCGATCCTGCCACCGATTGGCACGGCACGCTGCGCTGGGACGAGGCGCCGCACTTGCTCAATCCGAAGAGCGGCTGGCTCTACAACTCGAACAACGCGCCGTGGTCGGCTGCGGGTGCGAGCAGTCCGAAGAAAGAGAGCTACCCGATTTACGTCGACCAAGGGGGCGAGTCGGCGCGCGGATTGCACGCGCTGCGCGTCTTCGACGAGAAGAAGGACTTCACGCTCGATTCGCTGATCGGCGCCGCGTATGACAGCTACCTGCCATGGTTCGGCAAGACGTTGCCGGTGCTGTTCAAGGCGTACGACGATGCGCCCGCTGCGGATCCGCTGAAGGTGAAGGTCGCCGAGCAGATCCAGGCGCTTCGGTCATGGGATATGCGCTGGGCGGTGGATTCGGCCGCCACCTCCGTCGCCGTGTACTGGGGCGAGGAAGTGCAGCGGCGTATCCGTGGCCAAGCACGAAGAACGGGCATCCCGGATTACGACTATGTAGCGACGCGCGTTCCTCCACACGATCTCTTAGCCGCACTTGGTGCGGCCGTGGACAAGCTGGCGGGCGACTTCGGCAACTGGAAGACACCGTGGGGCGAGATCAATCGCTATCAGCGGTTGGATAACAGCATCACGTCGCA
The DNA here is from genome assembly GCA_964460655.1 of uncultured Terriglobales bacterium. GTDB lineage: Bacteria > Acidobacteriota > Terriglobia > Terriglobales > Acidobacteriaceae > CAVUAF01. The sequence goes on from CAYWSH010000001.1 coordinate 12,663, forward strand.
CTTCGACGACACCGCGGCGAGCATCCCGGTGCAATTCACGTCGGCAGTCTGGGGATCGTTGGCGTCCTACGGCGCACGCCAGTATCCGAACACGAAGAAGTGGTACGGCACGAGCGGTAACAGCTTCGTGGCGGTCGTGGAGTTCGGCGAAAAAGTGCGGGCGCGGGCGGTGACTTGCGGAGGCGAGAGCGGGCGCGCCGGTTCGCCGCACTTCGTTGACGAGGCCAAACGCTACACAACCGGTGACCTGCGGGAGGTTTACTTCTACCGTTCGCAACTGAACGGTCACATGGAGCGGGCATATCATCCTGGAAGCTGAGGACTGAGTGCGCGAAAAGCTTTACGCCGCAGCCGCTTTCGTGCGAAAGCTATCGAATACCCCGGCGAGTCGATCGCGCATCACCGTAAAGGCGTGCAAGATCCGCGGGTCGAAATGCGCCGGCAGCGTTCTGCCGTCACCTTCGATGATGATCTCGCATGCTCGGCCGTGATCCAGGCCCGGCTTGTAGGGCCGCTCGCTGCGCAGCGCGTCGTACTGGTCGGCCAGGGTCAGGATGCGGGCCGCGAGCGGGATGGCGCTTCCCCGCAGACCCTCCGGGTATCCTGAACCATCCCAGCGCTCGTGGTGAGAGCGGGCGATTTCGACTCCCATGCGGACGAATATGTTCTCCGGGTAAACGCGGAGTACTTCTGCCAGGGTGGTGGCGCCGATGGTGGTGTGGGTCATGATGACGGCACGCTCCTGCGAGCTGAGCTTCTCCGGCTTCAGCAAAACGGCGTCGGGAATGCCGACCTTCCCAATATCGTGCAAGGGCGCCGTATGGAAAAGCGTGTCGCCGAACTCGTGGTCGATCTCCGACCGGAAGGAGGCATCGCCGTTCAGCTGGTCGGTAAGGACCTTGCAATAAGCCTGGACGCGGCGAATGTGATTGCCGGTCTCGTCATCGCGCGATTCGGCGAGTTTCGCCAGCGCAAAGAGCGTTGCCATGTGTGAATCCACGATCTGCCGCATCTGCTGCTGTACCAGCTCCTGCAGGTCGCGGTTGTGGCCTTCCAGCTGATGCTGCAGCAGGCGCAGGGCGAGATGCGTTTCCACCCGCGCGCGCACTTCCTCGAAGCGGAAGGGCTTGGTCACATAGTCCACGCCGCCGACGGAGAACGCCTGCAGCTTGTCGCGCGGTTCGCTGAGTGCGCTCAGAAAGATCACCGGGATCTTGGCCAGCTTCTCGATGGACTTGAGGTGCTTGCAAACCTCGTATCCGCTCATCTCCGGCATCTGGATGTCGAGCAGCACCAGGTCCGGCGGGTCGCACAATGCCGATTGCAGCGCCAATTTGCCGCTGGCTGCCTGGCGCACGCGGTAGCCTTGTGCCTTCAGCATCTCGGTCAGCAGCTCGAGGTTGGCTGGTGTGTCGTCTACCACCTGGATGACGGGTACGTGCCCATTCAGCATAGGTCCCCATTGCGTCATGTGATTGAGCGAACCCGGTCTGTCGCGCCGGCCGGATCAGCTCATCCGTTCGTCATCGAGAAGTTCCCTGACTTGCCGCCACAAGGTCGAGGGCTCGATGGGTTTCGAAACGTAGCTGTCAAAGCCAGCTGCCAGAAAGTCCTCCTTGTCGCCGCACATCGCGTAGGCGGTCAGCGCGATGACCGGGATTGCAGCGAGCCCGGGCTCTCGGCGCAGCTTCTGCAAAGCTCCGACACCGTTGAGCAGCGGCATCTGCACGTCCATGAGGACCAGATCAGGCCCGGTCTCACGGATCTTCGCGATGGCCTCTTCACCGTCGTGGGCCTCGATCACTTCGAATCCCCGGGTCTCGAGGATCGCCCGGATCAATTCGAGGTTGGCCTCATTGTCTTCGGCGACCACGATCCTTTTCATGCGTGCGCCACCTCGGCGACAGTCGTCGCGGCCATTGCACGCTGGATCCTGGCCAGCAACTCGTTCTTCCAGGAATCACCTTTGCGAAAACACGCTTGCGCATCCCGGCGTAGCCGCTCCGTCTCCTCTTGCGTGAGCTCTTTCGCCGTCAAGATGAATACCGGCACTGCGCACAGGGCATCATCCTGCTTGATGTGGTTCAACACCTGGAAGCCATCGATGTGCGGCATCATCAGGTCCAGCAGGATGGCGTCGGGCCGCGCCGTACGCAGCACCTCGATGGCCGCCGGGCCACCCTGCGCACGCAGCGCCGAATAGCCCGCGGAGCTGAGGACCTCGGCCGTGATGTGAAGATCGGCGGCATCATCGTCGATGACCAGCACGTTCTGCACGCGGTCGGAGCGCCGGAGATGCTTCTGGAGCGTATGCAGCAGCATGTCTCGCGATACCGGCTTGACGAGGTAGTCACTGACTCCGAGGATCAGGCCGAGTTCCTTCCGGTCGAGGATGGAGACGACGACCACCGGTATCTCGGCGGTCGCGGAGTCGGAGCGGAGCTCGTGCAGAACACTCCAGCCGCCGCCGCTGGGCATCATGATGTCGAGCGTGATGACATCGGGATGCGTCTCCTTCGCCAGCCGCACGGCCTCGACGCCGCTTGTCGCTGTCAGTACTTCGAGATTCGCAGCAGCCAGATGTGTGCGCAACAGCTCGAGCGCCGGTGCTTCATCATCCACCACGAGCACGCGGCCGCCGCATGCCGGCGCCAAGCTTGCGGCAGCGACTTCCGGCGCCGGTGCGGGTTCACTCGCACGGCCGGCCAGCGGTAGCGTGAAGGTGAAGCGGCTCCCCTTGCCGAGTTCGCTCTCCACCCAGATCCTTCCGCCTTGCCGTTCAATGAGCCGCCGTACGATCGCCAGTCCCAGGCCGGTCCCTTCTTTCGTGCCACGCGTCGTTTCCCCGACTTGGCGAAACTCTTCAAAGACCACCTGCTGGTCCTCCGGCCGGATCCCGATCCCGGTGTCGGTGACCGACACCGTGACGAACGCGTTGTCGGCGTGCGATTCGATCCGGATGCGGCCGCCTTCGGGCGTGAACTTCACCGCATTGCTCAGCAGGTTGTAGACCACCTGTTTGAGCCGGGTACGGTCGGCGTGCACGTGAATGTCAGGGTGCGCACCGCATTCGATCTCCACCTTTTTCGTCATGGCCAGCGGCTTGACGATCGAGAGCACCTCCGGCAGCGCATCGGCCAGGTCGAAGTCTTCGGGCATCAGGACCATCTGGCCAGCTTCGATCTTCGAAAGATCCAGGATGTCGTTGATGAGCTGCAGCAGGTGCCGGCCCGCGGTCCGAATGTGCGAGAGCCAGCGATGCTGCTTCTCGTTCAGATGTCCAGCCACTTGATCATCCATCAGGTCGGAGAAGCCAAGAATGGCGTTGAGCGGGGTGCGCAGTTCGTGACTCATACTCGCCAGGAATGCGCTCTTCATCTGCGTGGCGCGCTCGGCTTCCGCGCGCCGGACTTCCAGCTCGCGGTTCTGCTGCTCGATCCGCGCCGCGACCTCCGAAAGCTCCTCGTTGACGGCGGCCAGCTGCAGGGTCCGGCTATGCACACGGCGTTCAAGTCCTTCATTCAGGGTGCGTACTTCCGCCTCCGCAGCGGCGCGTGCCTGGATGTCGGCCTCGATCCGGTCCAGCATGCGGTTGAAGGTCGCGGCCAACTCGCCGATCTCGTCTTCCGTCTTGATCACGACGCGCGCGGAGTAGTCGGCCTTGGCGGAGATGCGCCGCGCCGTTTCCGTCAGGTGACTGACGGGCTCGGAGATGACGCGGTGCGCACGTGCGGAGATCGCAATCGCTACGCCGAAAGCCGCCAGGAACACCGCCAGCATCGTGAGACCGTAGCGACGGAAGCGGGCGTAGGTATCAGCCATGTCGGCGGCGACCACAACCGTACCGATGGTGTCGCCTTCCGATAGGATCTGCCGGCTTACCAGCAGGCCCTCGTTCGCAAAACCGAAGCCATTCGTGCTGGCCTCCAGACGGGCCGGTAGCAGAGCCGCCAGGCCCGCACCCGCCGACTTGCGATAGATCGCGAACACGGTTCCGTCATGGCGGTAGATCGCGGCGCCCACGATCTGCGGCTCCGCACGCAGCGCCGCCAGCGTGGTCGCGGCGGCCTTGGCATCGTCGAACAGCAGTGCCGACGGGCTGTTGAGCGCGACCATCTCGGCTTGCGTCGTCAGTGTGTCTACCATGCCCTCGCGCCGGGAGAAGAAGTCGAAGCCCAGCAGGACACCACACGCGAGACACAGCGAGATGGCGCTCACGAGCAGGATGCTGGCCAGCAACTTGTATCGGACCGAGCGTCTGCCGAGGATCGCCATGTCATTCAGCTCCGAGGTGCTTCCGTTACGATCTGTGCCAACCTGAGCAACTGGGAGCTGAGGGTGAGGCGGGCGCGTTCGGCGGCTTGCAGATTGACCGCGAAGCGCACCTTCTGCTCTTCCAGACGGAAGCTGATGATCCCGCCGCGGGAGGTGAACTCATCCGTCTCGCCGATCGTCAGCACGCTGCGGCCAGCCAGCGATCTGATGATCTCTCCGAGATGACGCTCCTCCGACGCACCGACATATACGATCTGACAGCCCTGCGCCTCTTCGACGCTGGCGATGCGCCGCACCACGATGCGTCGCCCCCGCACCGTCTTGTCGGTGACCATCTGATCGAGCACCGGGCCGAACGGATCACGGCCGAGCAGCGCGATCGTCAGGACGTCCTGGCCGCGGGAGACATCGGCCGGCCATTCCACGAACTTGGCGAAGTTGTAAAGAAATGCCGCCTTGATCTCGTACTCATCCACTGTTTGTCCGCGTGCGCCGACGCACACCATCAGGCTGGTGACCACGCCAGGCACTAGGCTTAAGACGAGGCGACGCAACTTTGCGGGAATCAGAATCGCCACGTGATCCTTCCCAGGAGACTCCGCTCGACGTAGGTG
>CAYWSH010000001.1:17561-150668 GCA_964460655.1 uncultured Terriglobales bacterium
AAGAAAGGTCGCCTTGTCTCGGTATGGGCTGGGGCCGGCGATCTGGGCGCGAAGCGGAAGGTCGCTCAGCGCGAGCCAGGCGATCAGCGCTCCGCCTAAGACCGCTAGCGCGCGGGAGCAGCGCCCGCCCACCGACCCTGTCTTCACCAATGCCATGTGATCTTTCCGTACGCGCTGCGCTTCACCTGTGTCCCACCGCCGAACTCGGCGTGATGGGGTTGCAGCAGGTTGCGGCCGATCACACTCAGTTCCAGCCGCTTGCCTGCTCGCCACCCGAAGCGCGCATCGGACGTGACGTAGTCGTTCACCTTTTGGCTGGACAGACGGCTCACATACCGCACCGCGGTGTCGAACTCCAGATGGGCCGGCAAGTCCCAGTGCGAGCGAAGCGAAGCCTGGTGCTCGGGTGTACCACCTTCGAGCGACTGCACCGAGCCGGCATCGCGACTGCCCGGGAGGCGACGCAGGTCCAACTTCACGAACGAATAGTTCCCGCCGATCCGCCATCCCGCGCGAGGCAACCAGTCGCCCGCGACCTCGCCGCCATACGACTCGCCGGTGAGCAGGTTGGCGAACGTGAACGGAAAGACCAGGTGGGCCGGCGGCGGGTCAGTCTCGGTGAAGCTAGGGCGTGGTTCGGTGCTCAACAGATCGGGATAGTGGTTGTAGAAAACATCGAATGTCGCAAAGCCGCGTTCCCCTATCGCCGCACGGTAACCAGCCTCGTAGGCATGCAGCCTCTCCGCTGTGAAGCTCTTGCTACCTTCGATCCGGACGAAGATTGGCGCGGTCGCACTCACTGCCGAGGTGATCGCCAAGTCGTGCTCCAAGCGGCTGGGGATACGCACCGCGCGGCTGAAAGAGAGCCAGACGCTCTGGTGCGACGAGAGCATCCACGAACCGCGCACGCTCGGCTGCGCCTCGAAGCCGCTGTAACCGTTGTGAAGCAGTTTGGTCCCGCCCGCAAGGCGCAGGCGTGCATGCAGCCAGCTGGCTTCGCCATGCACGAATCCCGTGTAGAGGTTGTCGGTGCGCCGCGCGGGCAAGAACGAGACCGTCGGCACCGCCGACACCCGGCCTGAGGAAACCTCATAGCCCAGTCCCCAGGTCAGCTGGTAGCGCTCCGCGGCGTGCAGACGCTGCTGAAGATCAAGGTTGATGGTGTCGCGAACCTCGCCAAACGTCGGCTCAGTGTGATCGGTCCTATCATAGTAAGCACGTATAGCGATGTCGGATCGGCTGCCCGTGCGGTGCCAGTGTCCGAGTAGACTTCCTCCCGAAAGGCGCGCATCGTCCTCCAAGACGCGCGCGAACGGCGGCGCCGTCAGGTTGGTGACGGTGGTGCGCTCGCCCACGCGCCCGTCATAGGCATCGCCTTGTAGCGTCCATTCGGTGGGTCGTCCGTGGACGGTATCGAGGCGGAACCCGAGCTGCCCCATCGTCCAGCCATCAAAGTCGTTCCCATCGCGATGAAAGCCGGCAGTGCGGTCGAACACTTTGCCGTAGACGCGGTAGGTACCGAAGGGAGAGGCGCCACCATAGCGGAACGAGCTGAAACCGGCCTCGTAGTTGCCGCCGCCCACCGTCACCGATCCGCCTTGTGTGTCCCGCGAATGCTTGGTGACGACGTTAATGATCCCGTTCACCGCATTGGCGCCCCACAGGCTGCCGCCCGGCCCGCGAATGATCTCGATACGCTCGACGTCTTCGAGGAGCGTGTCCTGCACCTCCCAATAGACGCCGGCGAACAGCGGCGTGTACACGCTGCGTCCGTCGATCATGACGAGCATCGAACGCGAGAGCCGGCTGCCAAAACCACGGATCCCGATCGCCCACTGATTCGAATCGATCGCCTCGACGCTGACGCCAGGGGCGAGGCGGAGCGCTTCGGCCAGCGTGGTAACGCCGGCCCGGCGAATGTCCTCCTGCGTGATCACGGCGACAGCGCCTGCGACCTGCGAGTACTTTTCCGGACGCTTGGAAAGCGACGTCACTTCGACGTTACTGAGTTCCTCCAGACTCAGTCGCGTGAGGTCGCGACCGGCATCGGGCTTCTCGCTCTTTGCGTCGGCGGCGAAACCGCGATCGCCGGCTAACACCAGCAGGGCGAGATACAGGGCCGCACGGAGCGTTCGGCCGGCTCTACCTGCGAGTTGCGCTGGGGCGTGGGCTGTCACGTGACTGGTCCGGTACCGTGATGGAAGGGAGGTGCAACTCTAGTGCCACAATCCTGGCGCTCGGGGTCGCGGCCTATGTTGTTGTAACCATTTCGCTATGCAGGCCATGCACCTGGCGGCACTGGGGAGTCGGCGGCGGAATAAGAATCATTGCGGAACTGCGATGCCAACACGGGAACGGAGGGCTTTCGGGACTGATTCGGCTGACATCCCTGCCTACTTCAGTCGCGTCCGCAGTGAGCGCACGAGCTCAGCGTCGGTGATTGCGTAGCTGTTCTCCGGTGGATGGAGCGCACCGCCGAAAGTGACGTTGGGATTGCGTTCGGTCGAGGTATCGCGCGCGGTTGTCCAAGCCGTGAGGTGGACCTGTGTGCAACCGGTGCGGGCGACGATCTCTTCCAGCATGTGGGTCGCGATGCCGCCGCCGGGGAGGACCTCGATGCGTCCAGCACTTCGGTCGATCAGCTTGCGGATCAGATCCATACCTTCCACGACGCTGGGACGCTGACCGCTAGTGAGGACTCGTGTGATTCCCATATCGACAAGCTGTTCGAGCGCGACGAACGGTTCGGGCGTGACATCGAAGGCGCGATGAAAGACCGCTTGTTTCTTCCCGCAGATGTCACGCAGACGGCGTGTGCGTTTCTCGTCGACCGTGCCTTCGGGGCCGAGGATGCCGAATACAAGACCGTCGGCGCCGTGCGCCAGGGCGGCTTCGGCGTCACGCTCCATGGTGGCGAACTCGGCGGCGGTGTAGCAGAAGCCGCCACTGCGTGGGCGGATCATGGCGATGATCGGGATGCGGAGCTGGGCACGAGCTTCGGCGAGCGTGCCGGTCGAAGGCGTAAGGCCACCGAGGAAGAGAGCGGAGCAGAGTTCGACGCGGTCGGCGCCGCCCGCCTGCGCCTGAATAGCGTCGTCAATCGAACCACAGCAGATCTCCAGGAGGATGTCAGGCATGGGGAGGGATTTTACGTCTTGCCGGAACCAGGTTGACCCCATATAGAACGCTCTATATAGACTAAGCTCGCGTGACGCGTGGGCTGACCAAAGCGATCGTGCTGGCGCGCGGCCTCGGCAAGCGGATGCGCGCTGCCGACGCGGCTGCACGTCTTGAGCCAGAGCAGGACCGCGCCGCGAGTGCCGGCGTGAAAGCCATGATCCCGGTGGGGCGGCCTTTCCTGGACTATGTGTTGAGCGGCTTGGCCGATGCCGGCTATCGCGATGTCTGTCTCATCATCGGACCGGAGCACGGTCTGGTCCGTGACCACTATGCGCGCGTTCAGCCGCGGCTGATCGAGCTCGCTTATGCGGTCCAAGCCGAACCCCGAGGCACCGCCGATGCGCTGCTCGCGGCGCAGGACTTTGCCGCCGAGGACGACTTCGCGGTGCTCAACGGCGATAACTACTATCCGGCCGACGCACTACGCACGCTGCGTGAGGCGGGCGAGCCGGGTACGGTCCTGTTCGAGAGCGATGCCTTGGTGCGCCACGGCACTATCGCGCGCGAACGCATCCGATCTTATGCCTACGCAGATGTCGCCAATGGGTACTTGTTGCGGTTAAGCGAGAAGCCAGAACCCGGCGCGACTGCGTCGGATGCACTCGTCAGCATGAATCTTTGGCGATTCTCACCTGCGATCTTCGAACACTGCAGCCGGGTCGAGCCATCGACGCGCGGGGAGTATGAGCTGCCGGCAGCAGTCAACCGCGCTATCCAGCACGGTATGCGGCTGCGCGTACAGCGATCGCGCGCGGGAGTGCTTGACCTCTCGCAGCGCGCCGATGTCGCCGCCGTGGCCGAGAGACTACGCACCGTTAACGTGGTGCTGTGAACACCGGCTTCGTGTTATTGACCGGTGGCTGTCGGCCCGCCGGTGGCATAGCCCGCCATCTTCAGTGCGGTCGAGTTCGACCGCATGAACTCCGTGTACCGGACCTTGTTTCTTGCCATCTGCGCTTGCAGTTCCTTGTGCACGGCAACTTCCGATGCCGTGGGCGGAAGGTCCGAGCCGCTGCCGCCCCAGTTGTTGTCGAGGATGCTGCCGAGATAGCCCAGCTGCTCGATCAACTGCATGGGATGGCGGAAGGCGTCTTCAGGCCGGCCGGTAAGGTGGACGTCCACCAGCTCAGACTCGACTGCAAGCGCATCCTGCTCCAGCTTGCTCACCTGCTTGAGAACCGCGGTCTGCGATGGATCATCACGCAGGACGGCTTGCTGGAGCTGGCTTAGCGTACGGATACGTTCCAGGCCGTTGATCATGTCGGCCATCTCGCTCAACTCGTTGCGGAGCTCGAGCATAAAGGCGACCTGCTGTTTGATCTGTGCCTCGTTGCCGACGGACTTCGGATCGCGCAGCACCGTCAGCGGAGCGGAGAGCGTCTTGCCGCCGGCGGTCAGTTGGATCTTGTACGCGCCCGGCGCGACCAAGGCGTTACCGCGGAACGGGCCATAGCTGGCGAGATTGCGCCAGCCTTCGTTCCCTACCTTCACCCACGGCTCTCCCGGAGGACTGGTGCGCAGCCGCACTGGTGTTGCCGGTTCGTAACGCAGGTCCCACCAGGTACGGTTCAAGCCGGCGTGCCCGTTCTCCGTCAGCTTGCGGACCGACTGGCCGTCGGGACCGATGATAGTGATCTCTACCCTGCCGGGCGTCTTGAGATAGAAGTTGATGTCGGCGCCGAACGGCGGGTTCTGGCCGTTCGTCTGTCCATTGACGTCATTCGCGCGATTGGTGAACAGCATGCGATAGCGATAAGCGGGCCGCGGCGCAAACAGATAGGCATCTTCCGCTTGTGCTTTATCGAGTTCACGTAGCGGTGCGATGTCGTCGAGGATCCAGAAGCCGCGGCCGTAGGTACCGATCACCAGGTCGCTGTATTGCGGCTGCACAACCATCTGGTACATCGGTGCGGGCGGCAGATTGTTGCGCAACCGCGTCCACGATGCGCCGTCGTTCAGCGTGAAGTAGACGGCGTTGTCGGTGCCGAGGAAGAGCATGCCTTTACGCACCGGGTCTTCGATGATGCTGCGGGCACTGCTGTTCATCGTCTTGGGAATGTCGCCGCTGATCAGCTTCCACGACTGACCGAAATCGGCCGTCTTATACACGTGGGCGTCATAGATGCCCTGATGCTGCAAGTTGATGGCGACATACGCAGTGCCGGCATCGAAGTGCGACGCCTGCATGCCCCAGACCCAGCCCCACGGGGGAAGATTGGGGATGTTCTTGGTCACATTCGTCCACGTCTTGCCGCCATCGCGGGTCACGTTGACCTGGCCATCGTTGCTGCCCGTCCAGATGACGCCCGCTTTCACCGGCGATTCCTTGATGACGTAAAGGATCGAACCGTCGTAGGTACCCGGAGGATTGTCGAGCGCTACGCCGCCGGAATCCTGCTGGTGCGATTTGTCGTTGGTCGTCAGGTCGGGACTGATGACACGCCAGTTTTCCCCGGCGTCGGTGGTCTCGTGAACGACCTGACTGCCGACATAAACGCGGTTGTGGTCATGCGGCGAGATCTCGATGGGAGCCGCCCAATTCCAGCGGTATTTCACGTCCGCTGGCTTCCAGCCGTAGGTGCCGACTGGCCAGGGCGAGACCATGCGCGACTGGCCGGTGGCAACGTTCACGCGGCTGATCTGACCGTCGAAGCAGCCGTTCCAGACGATGTTGTTGTCTGCCGGATCGGGCGTGGCGAAACCACTCTCGCAGCCGCCGACCTGGTGCCAGTCACCCGGAGTAATGCCGCCGCCAAAGCCACCGCGGCTCGCGCGCAGATTGTTGCTCGGCCCCATGTAGGTCTCGCCATCTTGCCGGTTGCCGTAAACGTTGTAGGGGATCTGATTGTCGACGCTGACGCCGTACATTTGCGCGATGGGCAGCGCCACGCGGCGATAGCTCATACCTTTGTTATTGCTGATCGATGCGCCGGCATCGTTCGCCACCATCACCCGCGCCGGGTCGAGCGGGTCGAACCACACATCGTGATTGTCGCCACCGGCTGAGGCAGGCAGCGGATCGACGAGCGTCTCGCCGCCATCACGCGAGACGCTGAATGCCACCGCGACGAAGAAGATCAGGTTCTGGTCGTCGGGCGAGACCGCGAAGCGCGTGTAGTAGGGAGCGCGTTCGTCAAGGAGATGACTCTGATTGACGAGCCGCCAGGTAGCGCCACGATCGTCAGAGCGATAGAAGCGCGGCGTGTCTTCTTCGATCAGCGCGTAAACGCGGTTCGGGTTGCTCGGTGCGATGTCGAGGCCGATCTTGCCGATGCTCTTCCCTGCCGCCGGCAATCCGTGCCCGGCGATGCGGCTCCAGGTCTCCCCGGCATCGTGCGTGACATAAATGCCGCTCGACGGACCGCCGCTGTTGAGGATCCACGAATGGATCTCGATCTGCCATGCGCCCACGAACAGCGTCTCCGGGTCGCGGGGATCCATCACCAGGTCCGAGCAGCCGGTGTTCTCGTCAACGAACATCACCTGCTTCCACGTCTTGCCGCCGTCGGTTGTCTTGAAGACGCCGCGTTCGTGCTGCGGCTTGTGCATCTGGCCAGTCGCACAGACATAGACGATGTCAGGATTCGTGGGATGGATGAGGACGCGTGCGATGCGGCCGGTCTCCGGCAATCCCATGTGGCGCCAACTGCGGCCGGCGTCGGTAGATTTGTAGACGCCGTCACCGATCGGCATATAAGGGCGAATGACCCAGGTCTCGCCCGTGCCAGCCCACACGACCTGGTGTGCCGAGGGCGCGATGGCGAGCGCGCCGATCGCGGCCACGTCCTGATCGTCGAAGATCGGGCGGTAGTTCATTCCATCTTCCGTCTTGAAGATGCCGCCAGACGCAGCGCCTATATAGATGACGTTGGGATTACCGGGCTCGCCGACAATGGCCGAGGCACGATTCCCCACGACACCGATGGTGCGAAAGCGCAAGCTGCCCAGCGGGCCGGCTGCGTCGCCGCGGTCGGCCGTTTGCGGGCCACGTCGTTGACCAGACAGACTTACGCTGACGCCGAGCACGACCAACGCTATCGCCATCGCCATCCAAGACCGTTGCCTCGTGGTCATCTCGCACCTCGACATGAATAAGGTTGAAGTATCGAACCGGGCAGGTAGCCGATTTGACATTGTATATTGTATCCAGATAGCCTGAGTCGCCCTAAGAAGTTCGTCGTGCGGAGGATTCTATGCCTTTCCCCCAGGTCCGCCGGGCGCTTGTCCTTGTCGTTCTTTTTCTTACACTCGTCAACCTCTTAAATGCGCAGGTCACCGTGAGCGGTGACATTACCGGCACGGTCCTTGATCCCTCGGGCGCGGTGCTGCCCGGTGCGGAGTTAACGCTGCAAGACTTGGCCTCGGGCCAGGTGCAAGCGCTGAGCGCCGGAAAAGATGGCGGCTTCGTCTTCAGCCATTTGCGCCCTGGAGCGTATCGCCTGACGGCGACAGGCAAGGGTTTCCGCAAGAGCGTGTACGACAACGTGATGGTGGATGCCGGCCGCACCACCAACCTCGCCGTAGCGATGCAAGTAGGCGAGGTTTCGCAAACCGTTGAGGTCTCGGCAACGGCAGCCGTCCTGGAGACGACTTCGAGCACGGTTTCCACCACCGTGCCCGTGCAGCGGCTGAATGATCTGCCGATCGCTGGCCGCGACCTGCTCGCGTTCTCCTTGCTCACACCCGGGGCACAGCAGCCTGCCGGCAGCGAACGCTTCAGCACGTTCAATGGTCTTCCTGGTGGCGCTATCAACATCACGCTCGACGGCATCAATAACAACTCGCAACGCTTCCACAGCGGCGATACCAGCATGTTCACCTTCGCACCCATGCGGCTGGGCGCGATGGAACAGGTAAGCGTTTCAACCGCCGGGCTAAGCGCTGACTCGGCCGGTGAAGGCGCTACGCAGGTCCGCTTCATCACCAAACGCGGCAGTAATACCTTTCATGGGAACGTGTTCGAGCAGTTCCGCAATGACGTGCTCAACGCCAATGACTGGTTCAGTAATGCCTTGGGCGCGAAGCGCCAGCGCCTGCGCCGCAACGAGTACGGCGGCAGCCTCGGGGGCCCGCTGTGGAAGAACAAGCTGTTCTTCTTCTTCAACTACGAAGAGTCGCGCCAGCCATCCACCAGCCTGCGCACTACGCCGGTGCTCACCAGCGAAGCGCAGACCGGCGTTTTCCGCTACCGCGGAACCGATGGTGTGGTACGCGCCATGAACCTGTTACAGATCGCGAGTGCGCGCGGCTTCCCCGGCACGGTCGATGCCGGCATCAATGCCGAGTTAGGGAGGATCAACACCTTCACGGCCAACGGCAGCACCGTGGCCAGCACGAACCTCTTCACCAACACGCTGAACTGGAGCCAGCCCGGCAACACGGTGCAGAAATATCCGACTGCGCGCGTGGACTACCAGATAACGCCCAAGCTGCTGTGGTACGGCACCTGGAACCTGTGGTGGCGCAAGATCCTCGGGACACCGAATTATCCCGGCGCGCCGATCGCCACCGGCAGCTTCAAGTCCACGTACTACATAGCTTCGTCGGCACTCGACTGGACCATTTCGCCGCACGTTTTGAACCAATTCAACTTCGGCGTGCAGAGCAACGTGGAGTTGTTCAACGGCGAGAACAAGCTTGACGCCTATTCCGGGCAGAACAGCAGGATCCTTACGCTGCCGTTGAGCATCGCGACCACCATCCCGGGGTTCGTTTTTCCGCAGCCGCGCAACAACCCGGTCTACAACTATTACGACAACCTGACGTGGTCGCGAGGGAGCCACAACTTCACCTTCGGCGCTTCGATCCTGCGCACCACGTCGTATCAGTTCACGTTCGGGACGGTGGGACTGCCGCAGTATGCGTTTGGCGTGGTCGCGTCTGACCCGGCGTCGAGTGCTTTCAGCACCGCCACGTTGCCCGCGATCAGCAGCTCCGACTTGACCAGCGCGCTCAGTCTCTACGCTCTGCTCACCGGTCGCGCTTCCGGCGTGACCGGCAGCCGCGCGGTCAGCGAGAACAACCTGCAGTACAGCAACGGCAACCCGCTGGTGCTGCGTGACGCGGAGACGCGCACCGGCCTCTACGCCCAGGATTCGTGGCGCTGGAGCCCGCGCTTGACGGTGAACTACGGCTTGCGCTGGGAGCTGGCGGGCGCCGCCCACAACACCAATGGCGTTTACACCAGCCCTGACTACGCCAACTTGCTCGGGCCCTCGACGGGCGTCTTCTCGCCGGGCACGCTGAGCGCCGTGAGCAATCCGCAGATCGCCTTGCGCGATCACGTCTACAACAAGGACTTCATGAATCCGGCGCCTAACGTGGGCTTCGCGTGGAATCCATCGCCCGACAAGGGATGGCTGAGCAGCCTCCTGGGCGGCGATGCCACGGTCATCCGCGGCGGATTTGCCATGAACTACTTTCACGAAGGCTTGAACACCTTCGAGAGCGTCGCCTCGAACAATCCGGGAGCGACGCAAAGCCTGTTCGCCAACGCCGGCACGGACTACACGCCCGGCAGCGTCACCTTCAGTGGCGCAGTACCGACGCTGAACACGTTCCCAGCGAGTTTTGCGTTCCCGATCGCAGAGTCGCTGTTCACCTTCAACAACAGCTTCTCCTCGGCCAACCCGAACATTCACACGCCCTACGTGGAGAGCTGGAACCTCGGCGTGCAGCGGCGCGTGGCCCGCAACACGGCGCTCGAGGCGCGTTACGTCGGCAATCACAGCGTGCACCTGTGGCGCATCTTCAACCTGAACGAGGTCAACATATTTGAGAACGGCTTCCTGAAGGAGTTCCAGAACGCGCAGAACAACCTCGCCATCAACACGGCGAATGCCCGCACCGGCTTCGCGAACAACGGACTCGCCGGACAAGTCGCGCTGCCGATCTTCCAAGCGGCATTCGGCGCGCTGGGAACGCAGCCGGCCGTCGCGGCCAGCAGCGGATTCAGCAACACCACCTTCATCACGCAACTCCAGACCGGCCAGGCGGGTGCACTGGCCAATTCACTCGCGGGTAGTTCGACTTACTTGTGCCGGCTGGTGGGCAGCAGCCTGCCTGCGTGCGCAACCCGTGGATTCGGCGTCGCCGGTGTGTACCCCATCAATCTCTTCCAGGCGAACCCGTTCGCCGCAGGCAACACGCTGCGCCTGCTCTCTGACCCGAGCGCCGGCAACTACCACGGCTTGCAGTTGCAGTTCCGCCAGAACAATTTCCATGGCCTTTCGCTCACGGCGAACTATACTTGGAGCCACTCCCTCAGCGACCGCTACGGCGATCTGAACTCCGACGCCTTCGACTTCTTCACGCTGCGAAACACGCGGCTGAACCGCGGGCCGGCGCAGTTCGATGTCCGCCAGGCGTTCACGACGTATTTCAACTACGACATGCCGTTCGGCCGCGGCCGACAATTCAACATCAGCAATCCGATACTCGATGGCGTCCTCGGCGGCTGGGGCTTCGCTTCGATCATCCGCGGCAACAGCGGACGGCCGTTCGAGCTGATCAGCGGCCGCAGCACGGTGAACCAGCGCGATGGCGGCATCGTGTTGGTGGGCATCACGCCGGACAAGCTGCAGTCGCTGATCAACACGCGGCCCGGGCCGAACGGCACACGGCTGTTCGTGGATCCTTCGCTGATCGGCAGCGATGGACGTGCGAATCCCTCGTTGCTCACCGTGCCGACGACACCTGGACAGTACGGACAGTTCCTGTATCTCTACGGACCGAGCTTCTGGAATGTGGACGCCGATCTGCAAAAGAAGTTCCGTGTGACGGAACGAGTCGGCGTCACCTTCCAGTCATTGTTCATCAACCTGCTCAACCATCCGAATTTCCTGGTGGGAACGAGCGGATTCATCGGCGGCAACTCGGGAACGAGCGTGGGCGGAATCACACAGTCGATCCAGTCCACAACGTTCGGCCAAACCTCGTCCCTGGCGAATGGAGCGCGTAATATCCAGCTGCGGCTGCAGGTCAGCTTCTAGCGGGAATCACCAATGGAGTTGCAAGAGCGACACTGCCTCATGCGAAAGCATGATCGGCAGTGTCGCTTTTCCATTGCTGACCGCGACCCAGCGAGGTGAGCCGGCGGTCTGCAGTTGCCCGGCCGCCACCAGCGTGGCGTACTGTTGCGGCGTGGGCTCCTGCGGCGAACCGAGCTGCTGCCACACGGCGTACGCATTGCTGTGGTCTCGGTCGATCCGATACTCCGTGAGCAGGGCGCGCGTCACGCTCCGTGGCAGGCCATCGATCTCGACCGTCACCGGTTGGTCCGCGGCGGGCACGTCATCATCGTGATAGTTCCAGATAAGCAAAGAGAGTTCGTCACCTGAGCGCGTGGCGAGGGCGCTCGTGTCGGAGACAACGCTCCCGCGCGAGTTCGGCGGAGGCACGGAGTGCCCACTGCTGACGGCCCTCACACGCTCACCGCGCATCAGCCCCGCCATGCGGAAGAGGTTCAGTACCGGCTTGTCGATGCCGTTGGTGGCGAGCGTGCGAAAGCCTTCGAAATACGGCTGACCCTCAAACTCGAAAGCCCACGTCAAAATGCCTTCAACCTGATTGCCGTACTGCGCGGACAAGTCGACGATGTTGCCCAACATCGCTGCCGTGTACGCGGCGTACAGGGGCTGATTGCGATAGGCATTCTCCGGGTGCTGACGCGCAGAACATGCGGCGCAGCCTTCCGGGTCCGACTCGCTTAACACGATCGGCAGGTTCTTGAATCGCGGGAACGCGGCGATGATCTCCAGTCCGCGCCGCACATCAGCAGTCTGCTTCGCGATGCCCATGCGGGAATGTTGGTCCACGAGCGAAAGCAGTCCTTTGGCGTGGTAGCTGATGAAGTCGAGCGTGCAGCCGGTACCGCCGGTCGCGTAGTTGCGTCCAGAGGCGCAGTGTTCCAGGAACTGGCGCAAATAATCACCTGCGCGCTGGGCGGAAGCGCCGGTCGTGGCCGGCCCGCCGATGCGCGCCGTGGGGAGCGCGCGCTTCACCGCTTGCGCGGTGAAGTCGTAGAGCTTGAAGTACTCCTCCGGCGTGCCGTGCCAGTAAAAGATGTCGGGTTCGTTCCACAACTCCCAGTACCACGATTCCACCTCGGTGCGCCCATAACGCTCGACGCAATGCCGCACCCACTGATAGACCAGCTCCGACCACTTCGCGTAGTCCTTCGGCGGATAGGACCAGCCAGTGCCGAGCGGCCCCTTCGGCCAATCGTGCTGGTAAGGCTCCGGGTGAACGGACATCGCCTGCGGCATGAACCCGATCTCGACGAACGGCTTGAGGCCGGCGTCGCGATATGAGTCGAAGATGCGGTCGACGATCGTCCAGTCGTAGACCGCGTGGCCGGCGGCATCTTCGGTATAGGCATTCGTCGAGCCCCATTTGAGCGCCGGCTCGCCGTTGCCGCTCGTCAACAGATTGTGCGTGCGGACGTAGACCGGTTCGGCGCTGAGCGCGGCGAGCTCCGACAGCAGCTGCTTGCCATACTTCATGTAGGTGTAATTGGGCTCGTCGTAACCGAAGTAGCGCCAGATCGGCTTCCAAGGGCCGAGCTTCGCGTCGGCGCTGACCTGAATTGTCACGGCATCCTGCGCAGCCAGCGGCACCGCGCTAAAGCAGATGAAAACGGCGACGATGGCTCTTGCGATGCCTTTCATGGTCGTCTTCCCGCTCTCTGCACGGACTCGGTCACCGCAGCGAAATCCTGTTCACCGAGTCCGTCGCGCATGCCCTGCTCGAAGCGCGCCAGCGCAGAAGCACCGGTCTGCAGTTCAACCCCGCGCGCCGACGCTTCGCGCAGCGCGTAAGTGAGGTCCTTCGCCATCAGGCGAAGCGAAAATGCCGTGGCGAAATCGTTCTGCAGAGCGCGCTCGGCGATGCGGCGCGTCACCGGACTACCGGGAGCACCGGCGCCAAGTATGGCCACGGCCTTAGCTCGATCCAGGCCAGCCGCGTCGATCCATGCCAGCGCTTCAGCGATCGAAGCAGCCTGCACGCCGCACAGGAAATTGTTGATGAGCTTCAGCGCTGCGCCGCTGCCGGCGGGTCCGAGGTGGATCGCGTCGCGACCAAGAATCGCAAGCACGGGACGCGCGCGCTCGAGCGCCACAGCGGAGCCGCCCACGAGGAACAACAATTCGCCGGCCGCAGCTTGCGGCTTACTGCCGGTGACGGGCGCGTCGAGCAACTCACAACCGCGTGGTGTGGCAGCCGTGCCCAGTTCCCTTACCCAGTCAACGGACAGCGTGCTGCACTCGATGAGCACTGCTCCGCGCGGCGCTGCGGCCAGGGCGCCGTTCTCGCCGAGCCAGACCTGCCGTGATGCGCTGTCATCGGCGACCATGCTGATGACGACGCCGGCATTCGTGGCGGCCTCACGTGGCGACGACGCAACCACGGCTCCGCGCTGAGCCAACGCATCCGCCTTCGCGCGATCGCGGTTGTACAGCGTCGTCGGAAAACCTGCGCTGAGCAGGCGCCCGGCCATGCCCGCACCCATGTTGCCGAGGCCCAGCAAGGCCACGCGAAGTTTGGAACCAGTGGTGTTGCTCATAGGGACCTCACGCGCACAGGCTCCTGAGTCTTCGCCTCGACCTTCACCGGATTGCGCAGCGGCCGTCCGAATCCTTCGAACGCGATCTGCATGATGTCCCCGTCTTCCAGCCGGACGTTGTCGCTGAAGCTGAGGCGGTCCGTGCCGAAGAAGTGGACATGGACGTCGCCTGGCCGGCGATGCGCCGCGAATTTGAAGTGATGATGCTCGATATTCTGCAGGCTGTGGCACATGGCAGCGTCACCAGTGCGGAACTCCTGCGACCATAGGTTCTTGCCTGTCCGTTCGATGGCCACGCGAGCCGTGACCGAGGAATAGTCCGGATCGAGGGTCAGTTCCGGCCCGATGGCGCACTCCCGCAGCTTCGAACTCGCCAGATAGAGGTAGTTCTGCTTCTCGAAGCAGTGGTCGGAGAACTCGTTGCCCACGGTCATACCGATGCGGAAGGGAGTGCCATCGGCAGCGACGACGTAAACACCGGCGAGTTCGGCTTCTTCGCCGCCATCAAGCGCATACGGCGGGATCGTGAGCGGCTGGCCGTGTGCGCGGACGTTGCTGCCGGTGCCCTTGTGGAACCACTCGGGCGATGTGCCGATGCAATCCGCAGCGGGCCGACCGCCCTCCGCGCCCCAACGAAACATCTTCATGCTGTCGGTCAGGTCGGCAGTATCGGCATGCATCGCCTGGCGTGCGGCCGCGCTGCCCGTGTGCGTCAGGCCTGTGCCTGAGACCAGACAGCGCGCAGGCTCGATGGGGTGATCGATCGCGGGCAGGATGCGCCACGCTGACGTGCCGTCGTAGACAGCGTCATATTCCAACGTGTCAGAGGTCGCGTGCGCGCGTGCCAGCTCACTGAGCTTCCTCCCTGCTGCAATCGAAGCGTTGGCGAGTTCATAGATGGAAGCGCAAGCGAGCAGGCGCAGGTACGGCTCTTCCACGATCGCCACCCTGCGCTCGTCACCGTTGCCAAGCTGTATGAGTCGCATGTTCAGCCGATCACTTCAAACTGTGCTAGTGCCGCTTCGTCGATCGTGAGCCCGAGGCCGGGAGTGTTCTCATCGAGATCGATGTAGCCATCCTTGGCGCGCGGTTCACCCTTGAAGATGTACCAGAACAACTCGTTCCCCACCTCCACGTCGACCGGCGGAAAATACTCCGCCATCGGTGAATTCAGGCTCGCCATCACGATGTGGTAATTGTGCATCTGGCCGGCGTGCGGAATGACCGGCACGGAATGCGCTTCAGCGAGCGCGGCGATCTTCCTCGCCTGCGAGATGCCGCCGACACGGTTCGTGTCGAACTGTATGTAGTCGAGCGCGCGCGCGGCGAGCAGCTCGCGAAAACCATAGAGCGTGAACTCGTGCTCGCCGCCGGCGATGGGGATACGCCCGCACGCCTTGAGTTCGGCGTAGCCGTGGATGTCGTCGGGAATGACGGGCTCTTCCAGCCAGCGCAGGTGGAACGGTTCCAGTAGCGGGAGCATGCGCTTGGCGTAATCGAGCGTCCAGCCCATGTAGGCGTCGGCCATCACATCGACCTCCGCACCGACGGTCTCGCGCACGGTGCGAACGAGTTCGACATTGCGCTGCATGCCGGCAGCGCCATCCATCGGTCCCCAGCCGAAGCGCAGCTTCATGGCGCGATAGCCTTCGTCCCGGTAGCGCTTCGCTTCTGCCGCGAGCTCGCGCAGGTCACCGCTGTACAGGCGCGATGCATAGACCGGGATGCGCTGCTTCGTCTTGCCGCCGAGCAGGCGATACACGGGCTGCTTCGCCGATTTGCCGAGGATGTCCCACAGCGCGATATCCACCGCACTGATGGCGACCATCCCGATGCCCTTGCGGCCGAACGCCATCGTCTTGCGATACATCTGCTGCCACAGGAACTCGGTATCCCACGGGTCCTGGCCGACGAGCAGCGGGGCGAGATAGGAATCGATCACCTGCTTGGTCACGAGCGGCGACAGCGCCGCGTTCCCGATGCCGACGAGGCCGGCGTCGGTAAAGATCTCTACGATGAGCCAGCCATGGAAGGTGAAGGTGGGCATGGAGGCTTCCGGCATCGCGAGCAGGTCCATCGGATTCGTGCAGAAGTGCGGCGGCAGCGGCGTTGTTCGGCCGCGCCAACTCACGAACCGGGTACGGACTTCCTTGATCTTCATGAAGCTCCTTGGTAACGAAGCGCGCCCTCCGCGAGGAGCGGCCGCACGGATGGGACCGCCGCAAGGATCACCAGGAACGCAACGATATGAAAACTTCCCGCCAGATAAAAGACTGTGGCGTAACCGAAGCCGTGGTCGAGCAGGTAGCCGACGACTTGCCCGAAGACGATGCCGCCCATGGCGCCACCGAAGCCGACCAGCCCCGCGACCGAACCGACGACCTCGGCGGGAAACAAGTCTGCCGGCAGCACCATGACCAGCGTGGACCACGACTGCTGCCCGAAGTACGCCACGCAGAACAGCGCGATCGCCCAGCCGACCGGCGCGCGCGGCACCAGGATAATGAACGGCATTACCGCGGCGCTCAGCCCAAGTGCGATCTTGCGCGCGGCATTCAGTGAGAACTGGCGGCGCACCAGCGCACTCGAGAACCAACCGCCGAGCAGGCAACCTACACCGGCGGCGGCACTCGGCATCCAGGCGAACGCGCCCACCGCCTTGATGTCGAAGCCGCGCGCGTCGTACAGATACTTCGGCAGCCAGAGCAGATAGAAGTACCACGCCGCATCGCTCAGGAATTTTGCCAGCACGAGTCCCCAAGCCTGGCGGATGCGCAGCAGATCTGTCCAGGCGACGGCGGACGCGGCCGAGTCGTGGCGTGAGCGATCCGCCTCGACCGTTTCAGCCGGAGGCGAATACGAACGCCACCACCATACGGCCCACGCGAGGCCGACCACGCCGGTCACAACAAAGATCCAACGCCAGCTGGCGTAACTAAGAATGATGGCGATGAGCGGCGGAGCCGCGACAGCGCCCACCGCTGTCCCGGCGTTGATGATCCCCATGGCCGTGGCGCGCTCACTGGCGCGGAACCATTCCGCAACGGCACGCGTCGCAGCAGGAAATCCGCCGCCTTCCCCGACTCCAAGGAAAAAGCGTGCGGCCGCAAGCGACAAAAACCCGACCGCGAAGGCATGGCTGCCGCACGCCGCCGACCAGAACAGCATGATCAAGAGGAATCCGCGCCGCGTGCCGAGCGCGTCCGCCAGGCGGCCGCCGCCGGCGTACATCAGCGCGTAGGCGAGCAGGAACGCCGACTGCAGCGTGGAGAATTGCTCGTTCGAGAGCGGGATGTCGCGGCTGATCGCCTTCACCGCGACGGGCAGCGTCTGCCGGTCGAGATAGCTGATAGCGATAGCCGCGCTGACCATAAGGGCAACGCGCCAGCGAGTAGAGGTGTCAGGTCGGGCTGAGGCCGAGGCGGACAAGGGACGCCATTGTAAGCGCTTACAGAGAGAAGGCGAGAAATCAAGTCCCGCTCGACTTCGAGACACGCTCGCCGTCGCCGTCGTAGCCGTACGTGACGCCTGCGGTCGCGATGATGCGGCTTTCCGCGTCCCAGGTGTAATCGACGATGCCGCAGGCACCCTGATGCAGGAGAATCTCTCCTGCTAGGCTGCTAGACGAGACTGGGGCGATCAAGATCGAACAGGTCGAAGGAGGCGCTATCTAGGAGAGTTTCGAATGTTGTCCAACCATGATCTTGCACGTGTCTCCTTTCAGCGTCAGTTATCAAAAGGAGCCAACACATAGCGATCCCGCGTTCCGAAGCGTCAAGCGTCCAGAATCCCTTCGGATAATAGATGGGCAATGTCGGATAAATGGCTGTGAAGGCGCGGCCCGGTAGGATGAGGCCCAATTTCTCGACCACGCTTCCTCTAACGACCGCTCGATCGTTTCGAACCGCTTCGCGTGCGATCTGGTCGAGAACTGCGGGCAGCCTCGAATCGAATTGAGAGGGACGAAACATAAAGAACAATTCCTGACGGATGCGTTTGGGACTGACTGGTGATTGCAATTCGAAGTCGCTGACGCCTAGAGTGCTGCATACACTCACGTCGGGAACGCTGCCATTGTTGAACTCGACCACTTGGATTGCGGGATCTACCCATTCTGACGGAGTCCAGCCACGAAGAATCCGTCCAAATTGGGCTTCCATATGCGTAATCAGTGGTGGCGTAGTCATTTCGGTGGGTGTGGTTGGTTGTCGCTGCGATTACATCTCACACAGCGAAGGCTCGTTCCTTCCTGGTAGTTATCGATGACCTGCTGCCTTGATGCATTCGGCGAAAACTGCCGCTCTGTCCAATGTGGATCATGATGGACATCCCATTGGCCGCCCCTTGCCTCGCCAGCACCCGGATTCCCATGAACTTCCCTACTGCATGTCGGACACAGTCTGCCACCATTCGGTCCTTCCGGTGCATTATCCCAAGCGGCCTGAACAGTGCCCTCACGCAGGCTACTGCGACTTGTCAACTGCCGCGTCTGATTCGTTCCTGCGACAGTGGCCTCGGCGGGTGCAGCCGCAACATCTTCCGTCGCAGATACACCAAGGGTTGTTAAGTTACCACCAGCGGCCGCGCCCAAACTGCCCGGCGCAACCGAGGCAGTTGACGTCATCACCGATTCAAGGACCATTTCCCGGTCGACGCCGCCAAGTTGGGCTCTCCCTTCACTGGTACCGTAGGTCTGCGCTGCATTCTTGAAGGATTCAGCTGCACCTCTGAGAGCTTGATCTGGCTCCAGTACTAGCGTCACAAACCCAGTTCCGACATTGTTGAACGTGTTGATTGCCGCCGTCTTGATGTCCTGCCACCAGCCGTGTCCGTCGATATCCGCCCGGTTCAGCGGGTTCCCTCGCACATATCCGTACAGGTTCAGCGTCTGCGGGTCGGTCAGATCGGCGTAAGGGACGGCTTGAGGCGTGGCACTCCAGTCGGGGCTCAGCCAGCGGCCCATCGGGTTGGCGTAATAGCGCGCGCCGAAATAATCGAGGCCGCTTTCGGTGTCGCGCTCTTTGCCGGTGAATTTGTAGTGCTGGTCGGCGAGACTCTGGACGACCGGACGCTCGCCGCCCCACGGGTAGTAATCCGATTCGTTCTCGATCGTGCCGGTCGCGCTCGTCACGACATCGGCGGAGCCGAGGTGGTCGGCGAAGTAGTAGTGAACCGTGCCGTTGGCGTCGCGCCGCGCGATCCGCTTCCCGCCGAAGAAGATGTACTCGGCGGTGATGTTCCCGCTGGCGTCGGACTCAGCGAGAGGCCCGCTGCCCCAGTAGAGAGTCCCGCTCGACTTCGACACGCGCTCGCCATCGCCGTCGTAACCGTAGGTGACGCCCGCGGTCGTGGTGATACGGTTCTCTGCGTCCCACGTGTAATCCGCCGTGCCGCACGCGCCCTGATGCAGCAGATTCCCTGCCCGCGTCATAGCACCAGCCGTCGATACGATTGTTCGCGCCGCTGGACGACTGCTGGAAGGTCTCGCCGTTGGTCTTCGTCGAGAGCGGATGCGAGGCTGCAAGTGGTAGCTGTAGAAGAACGCGGAGTTAGGCTCACGCCCACGGCCGGAGATTGAAGACGCACAACGGCACTTAACCTCCCGCCGCAGTTGACGTCCCGCCGTAACTGGAGTGCTTAGAGGCTTTTTAGTCCTAGGGAACGTGCTGACGAGCTTGACCACTCGGTCAGCTGAGCAATCGCAGCAATCCTGTCCAGCCTGATCAAACGACTCATACGTCTTGCTCGCTCGCCTAACTCAAGTATCCAATCACGATCATCGTTCCCGAGCCTTACTCGCATGTCAATCTGGTCGAGCTTGTGGCGGGCTTTGCAATCTTGATTCGCCAGCAACCAAGAATATGCGGCGACCTCCAAGACGTTTATGTCGTCCTCGCGCCACGTAAACTGCTCGCTGAAGCGTCGCGGCTCGTCACAAGCGACTGCCAACTCCGTAGGTGTTTGAATCCGATTTAGGAACGGAAGGGCTTGGCCGGTTATTGCTGATAGCACATCATCCATGATGCGCTCGTTCTCACCTAGGTCAAACGCCCTGCCATCGGCTGCGCGAAGGCGCCCTCCAAACGTATAGGAGATGTAAGTTTTTGGCAGATACAACGGTTGCACAAAAACAGTAGGGTCAAAATCCGTCGCTGAGAAAGCCGAGCTGTCAAACACCACGCCGCGCAGGAGCGTGCCAACCGGCAAAAGGTAGATCATTCGGCCCTTTGCTACGAATTGCGGAAGCCTACAGACCACGGTTCTGATAAGGGATCTAATCGAAGTCGCATTAGTGCTCATTTCTTGAGTCTCAGTCTCGTAACCGGGACATTGCGGGAAGCCTCGGGTAGATGGGCTCGAATCTCCGCGACACGGGCCGCAGTCAATTGTGAACCGCCGGTCTTAAGATCTCCAACCGCCGTCGGCGCTTCCTTTAAGCCCTCGACGGTATCCAGTCTTACAGAGCCTGGCGTGCCATATCTCACGACTTCACCGTTTAGATAGGACACCTCACCGTGAAGGTCGTTCCTGCCTAGAGCCGTTATCTCTTTTTTCAAGATCGCGTGCGCTCTTGTGCCGAACTCCGGGCCAACCCCTTCCCCGGCTTTGACTGCGGTCCGTTCCAATGCGCCGACGAGCGCTTCAGCCGCTGTCGGGGCCTTCGTCGCGGCCTTAGCTTCGCCGCCTCCAATAAGCATCCCGACTGCCATCGTGGCCGACATTGCGATTGATTGAGTCGGATTGCTCGCCTCCATCTGAGGTATGTCCGTCGGCACGCCATTGAAATAACTGACCAGATTTATCGCCGATGTGACGGTGTTAATTAGCTCTTTGCCAACTCCAACCATGATATCGATGCCCTGTTCCGATGATTCGTAGCTTGGCACCGACGTCGGTACGTAAACCCCATGCCCATCCGCATCCGCCCGACTCAACGGGTTTCCCCTCACATACCCGTACAGATTCAGCGTCTGCGGGTCGGTCAGGTCGGCGTAGGGGATGGCCTGCGGCGTGGCGCTCCAATCCGGTGAGAGCCAACAGCCCATCGTATTGGCGTAGTAACGCGCGCCGAAGTAATCGAGGCCGCTCTCGATGTCGCGTTCCTTGCCGGTGAACTTATACGTATTGCCGCTGGCGGATGAAACCGGCCGCTCGCCGCCGAACGGATAGAAATCGGAATCGTCTAACACGCCTCCCGTGGCGTTGAGCACCACGCGCGCGCTGCCGAGATGATCGCCCATCGTGTAGGTGACGGCGCCGGCCGCATCGCGGCGCGCAATCCGCTGGCCGCCAAAGAAGACATACTCCACTGGCGCATTCCCACTGCCGTCGGTCTCGACCAATACATCCGGGCCCTCGCCATACCAATACAGCTTGCCGTTTGACTTGGAGACGCGCCGCCCGTCGCCGTCATATGCGTAGGTCACGCCGGCAGCGGTCGTGATGCGATTCTCGGCATCGTACTGGAAGGCATTGGTCCCGTCACTCGTTTGATTGCCAGCAGTGTCGTAGCTGAAACCAGGGTTCAGGTTGGTATCGATCCGGTTGAGTGTCGTCATCGGACCCAGATTGAGTGACGGGGCGCTGCCCTGCGTCACGCCCGCCGACTGCAGGTTTCCCCACGCATCGTGGCCAAAGTTCAGACCCCAGGCGTATGTTCCGGTCGTCGCTTGCGTCAAGGCTGTCTTAACGCGATTCAATTCGTCGTAGGTGAACGACTGTGAGCGTGCAGCCGTAAGGTTGTTAGTGATGGATTGGATGTTCCCATTGTTCTGCCCGTCAATGAAGCCGTACGTCAGGCTCATCGGCGTGCCGGCAGCAGAGCTGCTCGTGATCGTCGCCGGCTGCAAACGCGAGTTGTAAGTCTGTGACAGCGTGATGCCGCCAAAAGTGGCGCTCTGCCCCATGATCACGCTTGCTAGTAAGCCCCCAGCTGTGTAGGCCGCGGTCGTCGCATAATTCGCGCCGCCGCTGGCGGAATCGACAGCTGAATATGGCCGCCCGGCATTGTCCGGCGTGAAGGTGACGACACGGCCGCTCGGATACGTCAACGAAGCAACACTGCCGCCCTGGTTCAGCTGCGTGGTGATCGTCTTCGTGACGTTGTTGGTCGTACGTTGCTCGGCTGACTTCCAGCCGACGCTGGCGGTCAGGGCACGGCTCCAGGCCGTGCTGCCGGCGGCATCAGTCATGCTGGTGCGCAGGCCTTTGTTCAAGCAGGACGGCGGTCCGAGACAGTTTGTCTCGTCGTAGTAATAGGCAACGGCCGCGTTGCCGTTCGAGTACGTCTTGCCGGTGACCCGGTGCAGCGCGTCGTATCCGTAGGTTGTGGTGATGCTGCGCGGATCGAGCCTCGTCAGCACGTTGCCATCGGCGTCGTAGCTGTAATCGATCTGGCCGGCTTCAGGATTCTGTGAGCGCAGCAGCTGCGAGAGCGAGTTGTAGACAAAACTGCGGTTACGCGCCTTCGTAGCATCCGAACCCTTCTGCGCGACGCTCGTCAGATTGCCGAGAATGTCGTAGCCGTAGTCGGTCTCGTAATTCCCTCCCGTCGGGTCTTCCCACACCGTGCGCAGGCGCCCGAGTGCGTCGGTCGCGTACTTGCGCTTCTTGCCGGCCTCATCGGTGACGGTGAGCTGCGCGGTCGTCGCGTCGGCACCGAATGCAGCATCCACGTGGCTGCCGTCCTGACGCAAGATCTGCGTGATGCGATCCAGCTGGTCGTAGGAGTAACAGGTCTGCCCGTCGGTGGACGTACCTGCTAAATGCCAGTTCGTAACACACAGAACACGCCCGGCGCCGTCGTACGTCGTTTCCTGCGAGGGCGAGGTCGCCGCCGAGGCCAGAATGCTCTGGGTGTTACGCCCGAGACCGTCGAGCACGGCGGTCGTGTGCAGGGTGTGGGTAGCATCGATCGACTGGTAGGTCTCAACCGGCGAATAGCCGCTGCTCGCGTACGTGACACTCGTCGTGCCACCGTCAGGCCGCCCGGTAGAGGTCAGGCGGTCGAGCGGATCGGCATAGGAGAATGTGGTCTGTTGGTTGTTCGTGTCTTTTTCCCACGCCACCGTGCCCGAGCACGAGTTATAAGCCTTCTGCGTGACGTGACCGAGTGCGTTGGTCACCGACGTTGGATAAGCCGCTGCCGCTCCGCCGGTCGGCTGGCAATTGTTGCCGCTGCTGTTCCAAACGTCAGCGTAGCTGACTGTCGTCGCGTGGCCGCCAGGATCGGTCGTCTTGCGGATGTTACCGGCGTCATCGTACTGGTTGCGCGTGACCAGATAGCTCGTGTCGTTCCCGCCGGGCGTGGACTTGTTGCGCCAGTGAGTCGTTGCCGTCAGATTGCCGCGAACCGTGTTGCCGGTGGAATACGCGCTGTCATGCTGCACGGCGCCTGAGGCGGTAAGACCCTCGGTGTAGGAGTCGTATTCGAACGTCGTGCTTGCGGCCGTTCCCGTTGCCGGATCGACGACGTCCTGCTGCTTGACGCGGTCCCAAATGTGGGCTGCCCACAACGTTGCATTGAGCGTGTTGTTCATCCACGTTGTCGCGTGAGTCCGCGCCGCAGCACCTGGCGAGGATGCGCCGTAGTGATACTCGGTCACACTGGTCGCGTTGTCGATGAATCGCGGGCGCGACGCGATCGACCAATTCTGAATGTCGGCATCTACACGCCACAGGACGGTTGCGGTGAAGGAGTCATACTGGGTCGCCGTTTTGGAAACGAGCGGCGTGGAGCCATCGTAAAGCGTGGTCGTGACGCTAGTGGGCAAGTACAACGGAAGAATGCCCCCGGCCTGGTTGGTCCCCGAGCCGTCGTCGAGCTGAGTGTATGTCGTCTCAACCTTCTTTAGCGGATTGACGCCATCCGCCTTGTAGATGGTGCGCTGCAGCTCCCGCGGCGCGTGGTAGCGCGACATCCAGTCATCCTCGTGATAATCAGAGAAGACGTACTCGGTCCTGAAACCAAGCGGATCGGTCACGACGACATTGGTGTTGTTGGCGGCATAGATGTTGTTGGCGGCATTGGGGCCAACGGTCGCGTCGTACGTTGTCGTCTCTTCGCAGGCCGCACTGCCGCAGGGCGAGACGTGTTTGGCCGCAACCTCGCGGAAGTCGGCGTCGATGTTCATGGCGACGTTCGACCAAAAGCCCTCGTGGTGCGTCTTGGCGACGTAGTCGTAGCGCGTGTAACCGCCCGTCGGATAGGTGACCTTGGTGAGCTCACCGTAGCCGTTGTATTCGAACGAATAGGCGGTGCCGTTCGGCAGCGTAATGCTGCTCAGCAAGCGGAATGCGCGGTTCGGCGCCGGTTGGCTGACCCACAAGAAGTTGTAGCAGATGCGACCGCAAGGGCCGGTCTGAGCGGGTTTGGCGAACGGAATGGCGCCTGTGTAGGTGGGGCCCGCTGTGGTCGAAAAAAGAACCACTGTCTGGTAATTCAGGATCACGTTCCGCGCGGCGCCATCGGACCCGTTGTAACTGATGGTCGTCCGGTTATTGGGGAGATCGTCGGTGATCGTGATCCGGCGGCCGAGCGTGTCGGTCAGGACGCTGCTCGAGATGCTGATGTAGTTGCCGTTGGTATCCTCGACCTTTGTCGCGAGACCGTCTTCGTCGGCAAAGTGGATCGCGGTCCCGTCCTTCTGGCGCACGACAATGTCGACCGGATTCGAGCGGTCGAGCGTGGCGAAGGAGCCGTCCTCGGAATCCATGATCGGATTCGATACGCCAGATGTGCCGGTACGTGCTCCCCCGAAGCTGTGTTTGCCGCCATCCGCCAGGGTGACGATCGTGTCTTGTCGCCCCGTCACGTTGCCGTAACTGTCGGCGACGATGTCGCCGCGGTTGATCACCGGCAATCCCAGGCGCCAACCGAGATCGCCGATCCCAGGATCGCGTCTTTCCGATCGCCAGGCGTACGTGAGATCACTGCCGGTCAGGCTGTAGGTAGCGTGCGGCATCCAGATCTTGCTGTCGTATTGCAGCGAGAGGTGGAGGCCCAGCCCATTGCGGCCCGGCAGCGAAACGATGGGAATATCGAGATCAAGGTTCCCATTCGCGAGGTTGATGTTCTCGTGCGTCCCAGAATAGGTCTGCAGAGCGCGCACGCCCGTGTCGTTGCTCGGGGTGATCTGCGTGGGAGGCGCCGACTGCGCCCACAAAGACAAGCAAGCGCCCGTGGCGAACACAAGTACAGTGAGTCGGAGTCGATTCATCGTCCCATCCTGTCGCTGACTGAAAAGTGCATGATCGAGAGTCCGTTGTTCACGGTGAGGTTGCTAAATTGCAGTGAGTACATGACGTTCCCATCGAGCATCTCATCGAGGTGCCACGGGACCTGCAGCGTGTTGGTGCCGACCGTTAGCGGTCGGTAATCAGAGAACCGGACACTGTGCTGTACAGCCACGCCCTGGTTATCGCCCGCTATACGGAAGTAGTCAGCCTGGTAAGGCAGATGGGTGTCGCGAGCGATCCACAACACGATCGGCGCCAGCAGCCGCCGGACGTCGCCCAACGGATCATTGGCAGCAACGCTCGGCACGATGCGCACGCCGTCGCAGAGCACTCCATTGATCGTCTGCGGTGTGAGAACGGTGGTCGTTACACTCGCATCGTTCCACGCTGGGATCGCGTTCACAAAGGGGACGATGAGTCCACGCACGCTGAGCGCCGCGCCCGGTGGCACGCGGAGGAACTGCCGCGTGCCATTCGGCAGGAGCGCTCTGGCACTCCCAGCCGCACCATTCACCACAACCATCTCTGTGCCGTTGTCGGTAAAGGCGTATGCACCTTCCGCCGCCTTCACGTCTGCCGAGAAGCCGTGTGACACGGTGCCACGAGTAAGGGTCCCTGTGATCGACACGTCTTGGATAACCGAGGGACTTGTGTTCGTTACCGTCCAACTCGTCGTTGTAGTCATCGGCGACATGATGGAGGCGGGCGTCTGGATGACGGACACCGACAGGTTGCCGGAGGTGCTCGCTTCGTGATCGGTGTCGCCCTGGTACACAGCGAAGATGGTGTGGCTGCCGAGGCTGAGTGACGAGGTCGAGAACGAAGCAGTGCTCGTTCCGGAATTGCCGGCCAGATTGGCGGAGCCCAGCACCGTCGAACCCTCCTCGAAGAGGACTGTCCCTAAAGCAGTGGGTTCGGCGGTCGTGACCGTCGCGGTCAAGGTTATCGCCGCTCCGAGCACAACTGGATTGGGATTAGCCGCCAGGCTGGTACCGGTTGTCGCTTTGTAAGCGACGACTTGCGTGATTGATGGCGACGTGAGAGCGGGATACCACGACGTTGGGTCGAACGGATAGCCAGCATCACCGGAGTAGGTGCTGAACACCGTCGTTGTCGTCGGCCCGCTCCAGCTATGACTACACTGCACACCACTCAACGACATGTTTACTGCCGTGGAACCAAGCGGTTCGGGGCAGTGGATCGTGTACGAGCCACCGTTGACTACCCAACTGGTGGTGCCCGTCGGTGGAGTCTGATAACCAGTCGGGTCCACAAATGTCGTGGTGAAGGTCGCATCTTGCGTGGGTACTACACGCGGGTGATCGGTGGCGACGTTCAGCCCGTAAATCGACCGCACCGTCGTCCCACTGCTGGCCGCCTTCGTGGCGCTGCCGGAATAACTTCCCGAGAAGTTGTAGACGCCCGGCTGCTGGCCTGGCACGGTGAAGGTCGCGGCGCCCTGGCTGTTCAGTGTTGCGGTGCCGATGGTCGTGCTGCCCATCGTCAAAGTGAAGGTGCCGGTCGGAGTGCCAAAGTTCGACGTCACAGTCGCGGTGATGTCGAACGGGGAATTCGTCCCGCCCGGCTTCCAGGTGTAAGGGAAGTTGAGTTGGGTCGTTGTTGGGCACGGCTGCGCGATCGTGAGGGACAACGTCGATGAAACACTCGGCGCGAAAACATTGTCGCCGGAGTAGGCGGCGATGATGTTGTGTGTGCCGGGCGTCAGGGACGACGTCGCGAAGCTGGCACTGCCTGACGCCAGCGTGACGGACGTGAGCTGCGTAGTGCCGTCGCTGAAGGTGAGCCTGCCGGTCGGCGTGCCGCCCGAGCCGGTGACGGTGCTGCTGAACGTAACCGTCTGGCCGCACGTCGGAGCAGTTGGTGAAGCGCTCAGGCTCACCGACGATGTGGTCGTCCCCGAGACGGCGCCGATCTTCGCCACGAATGCGTCGCGTGGCCAAGAGTTGGCGTCGCCACTCAGCTGTGACTGCGAGGCATTGATTGTCGGGAAGTTAGACGAAGACGTGTAGCCGGTCACATAGGCGGTGCCGCCCGGGCTGACCGCGATCGCCGCTGCGCTGTCATCGGCGCTGCCGCCGAGGTAGGAGGCGAATTGGATGGCGCCCGACGAGCTTAAGGAGACGACGTAACCGTCCCGCGCATACGGGATGCCGACGTAATTCCCTTGAATCCCACCGCCGTTGACTACAGGAAGAAGAGAATTGTTCGATTCACCTCCCACATAGGCATTGCCCAGAGCGTCGACCGCGATCGCAAATCCGTAATTTGAGTTGTACTGCGAGCCACCAGGTGTTGCGGGCGTGCCGAGGCAAGTCGAGAACAAGACTGTCTGGGTCGTAAGATCCAGTTTGGAGATGAAAATGTCCGGCGACCACGTAATGCAGCTGGCTTGCGGTGCCCCCGCAGTGACAGGGAAATCGTTTGCCGTAGAGCTACCTAGGGTATAACCCGTTACCCACACGGCACCGGCGCTATCTACGGCGATGCCGTAAGAAGTCTCGACCCAGTTCCCGCCGAAATAACCGGACTGCACCAAGGCGCTTCCACTCGGATTGATCTTGCTGACGAAGATGTTTTGCGCACTGTGGCCGCCCATGTACGGCGAGATCGGATTTACCGTCGGGAAATTGTTCGACGTCGTGTATCCGGTCACATATGCGTTGCCGGCGCTATCAACTGCAATGCCGTTGGCAATGTCATCGACATTTCCACCCAAGTAAGTGGAGTAGAGCAATGACGCGCCATTCGGTGCGAGCTTCGTAACAAAGGCGTCGAACGAGTAATAACCCTGCGTCGGCCGCGTAGGTTGGATGGCATTCACTACCGGGAAATTGCCCATCCGCGTGTAGCCCGCGATGTAAGCGCTGCCGGCAGAGTCCACCGCGATGCTGGTGCCATTATCTGCGGCCGTGCCGCCCACGTAAGTCGAATACACGATCGAAGAGAGCGTGTTATTGAACTTCGTCACGAACGCATCGGAGGTGTACCCGCCGTATGTCGTCTGTGCCGCGCTCACGGTCGGAAAATCCGTGCTCGCGGTACTCCCCACGATGTAGATATTCCCTGATGAATCCACCGCTACACCCGTGGCCGAATCACTTCCGCTGCTGCCGCCGAAATACGTCGATGCCAAGCGCGCGCCCGTTGGGCTGAATTTCGAGATGAAGGCGCTACACGACGCCGGCGGCGTCGATTGGATCGGATTCAGGACCGGGAAATCGGAGCTGCAAGTGTTCCCGACCACGAAGACGTTGCCGTTGTTATCGACGGCGATACCGTTGCCGCGGTCGCTGTCGCCACCGCCCAAGTAAGTCGAATACAGCAGCGTCGGGTCGATGACGAGCGGTTGCGTGTGGTCGTAGGCATCAACCGCGATGCGTATGTCCGCCTTGTTCCTGAGGATGTAGTGTGCCTCGACGTTACGCCGTTGCCCGTTGATGTCTTGATAAGCGATCGGCCGCGCCATCGTGACCGTCTGATCGTCGACGGTAAGGACAAGATTGCCGCGGGTGTCGATGTTCAAGTCCTTGACGCCGACCAGACCCAGCCGGATCGCCGTGGGATCGCCACCCGGACGCACTATCACGTCGTACTCCAGGACTTTGCGGTCGCCGTAATACGCCAAGTCGATGTTCGGATAGATGTCCTGGTAAACGACCCTGCTCCACTCAGTGATGTCGGTCAGCCACTTCGAGGGTCGATTGCCGAGGAAGTAGTTTGTCTTTCCCGGCAGCGGGTCGGTTCCGACGGCCTGGGGATGCGGCTTCGCGCCGATGAACTTCACGCGTAACGGAGCGTCCGCCAACATCGTCGGCAGAGCGCCCCGTCCGGGTGGCGTTGGCGAGCCTGGGTCTTGACCGTTTCCCGGATCGGTCGCGGCCGCGGCCCGGTGAAGCGATAAGACCGAGTCCTGCGGCGAAAGAAAGACGCGGTATCCGCGGCCGCGCGCGACGTAATCGACCTGGTTGTCCGATTGTCCACGGTTCTCTTCGAAGACGAGACGCTGCGCGTCGTAAGGCAACAGGACTCGGGGCGCCGGCGATTGGGCATACACGCAGCCAACACCCATCGTCAGGACCATCAGGATTCCGATGCTGAACTGCTGTTTGGCGAAGATGACGAACCGGCTCGTACGACGATCTTCTGTCACGCGGACTCACCTCTTGGAGAGCGACCGCGTGTTGTAGCGGATGAGAGCTACTGCTCAGAAAATAATTTGTTTTTGTTCCGAAATCGGAACATCACGGCGTGACGCCGGGTGATCCCTGCTTGCAGCAAACCCAGCAACGGTGCGCGTTCCCTGCCTGCGCATGCCGTTTGAGAGTAAGTAGTCCCAAAATGAGAATCCGCACACGATGTCGCCAAGGATGTTCGGTTTTCGGAACAAGCGACGTCGGAACCCTCCGGTTGCACCGGCGTTCGGCCGCGAAAACAGCGTCCCGGCCGGGAGAAGATTCGGGCCGGCCGCGGAAATAACGGTTAAAGGCGGGTGGGAGAGGTCTGTCGCGAAGGGGATGCCGGGCCGATCTTGTGATAGCGACTCCTGTGCTCTGGCCTTCCTTCTTGCCGTACTGGCTGACTCCGGAGGCGACGATGCTGCGCTCCTACAAGGTCCTGTCCGGGCTCTTTTTGCTGACACTCCTGCTGGCTGTGCCCCTTCGCTGCGGCGCGCAGGAGACGGGCACCATAACGGGAACGGCTGTGGACAGCTCCGGCGCCGTGCTGCCGAACGTCAGCGTCGTGGCCACTAACGTCGCCACCGGCGTTCGGCGTGAGACCACAACCGGAGCGCAAGGGACGTTCACGCTGGTCTCGCTCCCGCCCGGGACTTACAACATCGAAGCGCGCGCCGGCGGATTCCGCGTAGAGCAGGTCCGCGACATCGTGCTGCACGCGCGCGACCAGCTCACCTTGACGCTCACCATGCAGATCGGGGTCACGGGCGAGACCATCACGGTGACCGCCGACGCGGCGCACGTCAACACCGAGTCGGCAACCGTGGCGACCACGGTCGACCGCCAATTCGTAGAGAACATGCCGCTGAACGGCCGCAGCATCCAGTCGTTGCTGCTGTTGACGCCGGGCATCACGCCGGTCGTCAACATACAAGGGACGAATAGCGGCGGCAGCTTCGCGGTGAACGGCATGCGCCCGGCATCGAATGGCTTCTCGGTGGACGGCGTGAATGCGAACTTCGCCGCGTCGCCCGGCTCGTTCAATAACTTCCAAACGAGCGGAAATCTGCCAGGCTTCAGCGTGCTCGGAACGACGCAAACGCTGGCATCGGTGGATGCCATCCAGGAATTCAAGGTCCAGACCTCCACCTACAACGCCGAGTTCGGACCGCAACCGGGCGCACAAGTCTCCATCGTGACGCGCGGCGGTACCAATACGTTCCACGGGTCGGCGTTCGACTACCTGCGCAACGACGTGCTCGACGCCAACGACTGGTTCGCTGACCGTCTCAAGACACCCAAACCTCCCGAGCGCCAGAGCGATTTCGGCGGAACACTCGGCGGACCGGTGTGGATCCCCGGCCTCTATAGCGGCAAAGACAAGACCTTCTTTTTCTTCTCCTATGAGGGCCTGCGTCTGCGGCTGCCGCAGTTCGTGGGATCGAACGTTCCGTCCCTGTGCATCCGCGGGATGGGCAGCTGCTTGCCGACCGTGGCCGGCGTGGTCGACAAGCCGGCCGTCGCGGCGATGCTTCCGATCCTGAATGCTTTTCCCCTGCCGAACGGAATCGCGGAAAAACAGCCGAACGGCGCCGCGAACGGCCTCGCAGAGTATTTCCTGTCATTCTCGAACCCGTCGGATGTGGATACAACGAGCATTCGTGTGGACCACAACTTCGGCCCACGGCTAAGCGTCTTTGCGCGCTACAACAACTCGCCCTCGGACCAGATAACGCGGTCCGGATCGAACCTGGCGGTCGTGAGTCCTAGTGGCCTCAACACCTGGACATTCACCGCCGGCGCGACTGCGACCTTTACACCACAATTGACGAACGACTTCCGCATCAACTACAGCAGCAACCAGACGTTTGGTACCAGCACGCAGACCACGCTCGGCGGCGCTGTACCGGTGGCCCGCGGGGCCCT
Source organism: uncultured Terriglobales bacterium (assembly GCA_964460655.1). Lineage (GTDB taxonomy): Bacteria > Acidobacteriota > Terriglobia > Terriglobales > Acidobacteriaceae > CAVUAF01. The sequence goes on from CAYWSH010000001.1 coordinate 48,666, forward strand.
CATTCCTTCTGACCTCGATAACAAGCCCACGCAGGCGAATGCGGTGCTTTCCGGGCTGCCTGGCGCGACGCAGCTGCTGTTCCCGTCGCTGAGTGCTCCGGGCTTGATCGATGCCAGCAACTACCAGTTCAACGTGAACGACACCCTGTCTTGGGTCGTCGGGACACACCAACTGAAGTTCGGCGGTAGCTATCGGCATAGCACGCCGGCCGCAGCCAATAATGCCTACCTTTTCATCGGTCAGTTCACGTCGCTGGCGGGCATTCAGAACGGGACCGCGGCGCTAAGCATCCAGCAGTCGAACCTGCCCTCGTATCCGATCTTTGATCAATACGCGTGGTTCGCGCAGGACACGTGGAAGGTGACGCATCGCTTGACGTTGAACTACGGCCTGCGCTGGGACTATCTGCCCCCGCCGGGCGAGCGCAATGACCACTTCGGCGCCGCCCCCACGCAGATCACGAATCTCTCCACGCTCAAGCTGGCCGCTACGGGAACACCGGAGTGGAACGCGCCGCAGGCAAACTTTGCGCCGCGCTTCGGTGCGGCGTACCAGCTGCGCCAGTCCGCGGGACATGAGACCGTCCTGCGCGGCGGCTTTGGCCTCTTTTACGACACCGGTAATGATCGGAGCACGCAGAACTCCGGTCGTTATCCGTGGGCGTTCCAGCGCACGATCGCAAACCTCAGTTATCCATTGAATTCGGCGCTCATCCAACCGACAGCGTTGCCCCTTACGGTGGCGCCGCCCTATCCCACGGGCCTGACCATGTTCGATCCCAACCTCAAGCTGCCGTACAGCTGGCAGTGGAACGCCGCTGTGGAACAGGCGCTGGGCGCCGACCAGAAGCTCTCGGTCTCCTATGTCGCTTCCGCCGGACGTAAGTTGCTGCAGGCCGTGACGACGCCGATGGCGAGTGCGCCGATCAGCAATCCCAACTTTGCCGCGGGCGCCACCATCCAACTGACCACCAACCACTCGACATCGGACTACGATTCGCTCCAAGTCCAGTTCCAGCGTCGACTGTCGCATGGTCTGCAAGCACTGGCCTCGTACACGTGGTCGCACGCACTCGATGACGACTCCGACAGCAACACCGGCCGCGTGGCCAAACGTGGCAATGCGGCATTCGATGTCCGCCATATCCTATCGACCGCGATCACGTATGACCTGCCCAAGCCGTCGAACCGATTCGCCCGTGCGGTCTTTGGCTACTGGTCGACCGACACCACCTTCCATGCACAGACCGCGCCACCGATCGATATCTCTTCCGCCACGATCATCGATCCGACGACCGGTGGAACGATCAGTGTGCGGCCGAATGTGAATGCCGGCGTGCCGTGGTACTTACACGGCTCGGCGTGTACGGCGAGCAATATCCAGACGATCAACGGTGTGACCGGGCCCGTCATTTGTCCGGGCGGAGTGCGCGTCAATCCGGCAGCATTCTCCAATCCGGCGGCCGGCCAATCGGGAACATTGGGGCGCAATCAAGTGCGCGGACAAGGAGCGTGGCAGCTGGACTATGCGCTCCGGCGCGAGTTCCCGATCCGTGAAAGGCTGAAGCTGCAATTCCGTGCGGAAGCGTTCAACCTTTTCAATCACCCCAATTTCGGGTTCGGTTCATCACTGAATGGAACGATCTCATCGAGCCAGGCAAACCTCACGTCCGCCACGTTCGGCGAGCCGACATCGATGCTCAATCGCTCGATCGGTGGCATGAATCAGCTGTATCAGCTGGGCGGGCCGCGGTCGTTCCAGTTCGCATTGAAACTGATGTTCTGAGCCGCAGGGAGACAAAAGGCCTACCCTGTGGAAATATCTCTTTTGTATGTCGTCGAAACCGCCGATCGAGGAGAAAGAACCCATGTCCAGGTCCCGCGGGGGCGCATTCGCCTGCTTGGTCCTCCTGCTCGCCGTTGTAGCTCTTGCCCAAAACCCGAACGCTACCAGTTCCAAGATCGAGTCGCTGGAGGGCACCTGGACTTCGCGCTTACCCGGCGGAGGCAGCCAGCGTCCGTTCACGTTCCATGTCACGGGTCCCGATTCGTTCTCGGGCATCGCAGCCGGCGAGGTGAAGTTCACGAATGGGAAATTCGAGAATGGATACTTCTCATTCTCCGGTCATGAGGCGTACTACACCGGTTTCATCACGCCCGACCACCTCGAGATCACGGAGGAACTGCACTTCAACGGCTACAAGGCGGTCCGCAAGGCCAACACGCCCACGGGGCCGAATCCGCTCGACGGCGAGTGGGCATTTGTGCCGCCGCGCATCGACCTGCAATTGAAGGTCAATGGCGAAAAGCTGGAAGGCGCCTTCATTGATTCGGAGCTCGAACAGGCGCGCGCCCAACACGTGTCGGGCGTAGCCAGGTACGACGGCCTTCCCACCAAGAAGCCATTCCTCGAAGGCAGTGTCCGCGGCGACGAGGGGTGGTTCAAATACACAAACCGCGGCGGCGAACCCGCGCAGATGATGGTCAAGCTCGCGTCTCCCGACCACCTCGACATCACCACCGACATCCGGCGCCAGTTCATCGCCACCAAGCGGGCTGCCACTCCCGCGACCGCGGCGGAGGCCTCACCTGCGGCCCGTCCGGCATTGACCCTGACCGGCGGCAAGATGGCGAAGTACGAAGCGATGGCGGCGGACGCCATGGCGGCCGTTTCTCAGCACAACATGGAAAGGGCCACCAACATCTGCAGCGACCTCGAGACGGCCTGGGACACGGCAGAAGACGGCCTGCACAAGCGCGACGCGGAAACCTGGAACCAGATCGATCGCGCGATGGACGCGTTCATCCATCCCATCACGCGCAGCGGAGGCCAGGCACCCGATGCGAAGGCGCTGGATGCGGTCTACAAGAGCTTTGTGGCGAAGTTGAAACTGGCGAACTGATAGCGCGGAGGTTTGCGTGAGGCGTCGTGCCCTGCAGGTCGTGATCGTGCTGCTTGCCGGCCTATTGCCGGCGTTCGTGCTGTGGGCGCAACAGAAATCGCTGGTGGAACTGGGGAATGAGCGGCAGCCCAAGAAGCTCTATCCCATGAACCCAAAGCCGATCGCGAGCGACGCTTCGGTGCGCTACGACTACGACATCGTGTATGTACGGGCGCCGCGGAAGGGCGATACGACACAGATCCAATGGGCTGACGTGTTCATGCCCACGCGCTTCGAACCCGGTTCTGACCTGATCCTCCTCCATCCCGATGGCAGCGAAGAGGTGTTGGTGAGGGCCGGGCAGGATTCAGTGGCCGATCCGTTCGTCAGCTTCGACGCCCAATGGGTCTACTACACGCTGGCGCACAACCTGCCGCGCCATGATGGCAAGCTGCAGTCGTTCAGTGCTGACATCTTCAAGCTCAACCTCGCGACGCGCAAGGTCGTGCAGCTCACGCACCAGGAATTCACGCCGAATACCGGCGTTGCTGACGCAAAGCTGCCGGTGGCGGGCGTATTCAATACGGCGCCGTGTCCGCTACCGGGCGGCAGACTGATCTTCACCAGCAATCGCAACGGCTTCATCGCGACCAAGAGTTATCGCAAGCTGGGCGACCATCCGGAAGGGCAGGAGTACACCAACGCTCCCGACCTGCAGATGTTCGTGATGAACGACGACGGCAGCAATGTCGAAGAGGTCGGGTTCCTGAACATCAACGGAGCGCTGCATCCGACGATCCTGAAGGACGGCCGCATCGCGTTCTCGACCTTCGAGTCCGAAGGCTTGCGCGACGTGCGCATGTGGGGCATCTGGGCGATGAGTCCTGACGGGACGAACTGGGCGCCGTTCGTCAGCGCCCTCGGCCCGAACGCCGACACCGCCGACCACTTCATGACGCAACTCTCGGACGAGAAGGTGATCTGGGAGGAATATTACTTCGAGCAAACGCTGGGCTTCGGCACCTTCTACAAGATGAACGCGAACGCACCCGAGGGATATGCCTTCTTTGGCTCGGCGTCCCGCACGGATGCGCGCAACATCGATGTGACCGCGGACATTGCGGCGCTGGGGGCAAAGCCCTTTTCGCCTTCCGGCCTGGAACTGATCACACCCTGGGCGCTGCCGCAGAACGGCCACGCCTATCTTTCCGATTATCGCGACCCGAAGTCGCAGCGCGTCGGCCGCGTGACGCATCCTTCGGCCGCGCCTGACAATCATCTGCTGGCGGTGTGGTCGCCGGGGCCGGTGCACGGATTCCTGGGCGGCACCCGATTCGGCGAGCCGGCAGCCGATAGTGGCATCTACCTCATCAAGGGCGGCAAGCGGACCGAAGGCCCCGGCGAGATGCTGCTCATCAAGAATGACCCACGCTACAACGAACAGTGGCCGCGCGCCGTGGTCTCTTATCAGCGCATCTACGGCGTTCCTGAGCCCAAGCTCTTATCGTCACGAGCGAATGACGGAAAGTCGTCGCCGCATCTGGCGGCAGGTTCGCCGTACGGATTGGTCGGCACATCGAGCCTTTACAAGCGCGAAACCTATCCCTTCGGCGAAGTCCCTGCGGGCAAAGTCACGGCGCAGTTTCCAGGCGGCGGGGACCGCGTGCTCTTTCCCGGCGGCGGCGCCGCCGAGCCTGCAAAGAAGACTGACCCATTTGAGAACCTCGGCGCACTCTTCAATCCGTATCCGTACGGCAACTGGTTCATGCAGGGCGCGGACGATGGCAAGTACACGAACGACGACGTCCATGCCATCCGCATCCTTATCACCGAACCGACCACCGATCCCGCGCTGGCCGGCAAGGACGCACGTCGCTGGTGGAACATCGCGAACGAGCGCTTCCGCATCCTCGGCGAGATCCCGGTGCGCAAATTCAAGAACGGCAAGCAGCCGCTCGATCCCGACGGCAATCCAGACACGAGCTTTCTGGTAAAGATCCCGGCTGACGTCGCCTGGACTTTCCAGACGCTCGACAAGAACGGCATGGTGCTGAATATGGCGGAAACGTGGCACCAGATCCGCCCGGGAGAAACGCGCACCGACTGCGGCGGCTGCCACGCGCACAGCCAGACGCCGACGAAATTCGAGGCGACTGCCGCCGCGAAGCGCGATTATCCCGTCTTCGACCTCACCCGTTACACGTCACTGCTGACAGCGAAGGCCAACGATCAATCGAACAAACAGTGGGACGACAAGAACGAGACGGGGCTGCGCTTCCAGAAGTCCGTCAAGACGGCGGAGTTCTATCGCGACATCAAGCCGATCCTCGAGCGCAGTTGCGTGGCGTGCCATACGCAGAAGTGGTCCAAGCCGGCGGGCAATCTGGTGCTCGATGATGAACAGCTGGCAGCTGCCGATGAAAACCTGCTTACCGTCTATGGCGCGGACGTGCCGGGCAAAGTGCCAGGAACGTATTTGCGGCTCGCGCTCGATCCGCGCGCGCGTTGGGGAAATACGATCCTCAAGATCGGCAACCAGGCCTGGTCGGTGCCGCAAGCCTCACGGTATGTGCGCTACTTCCAGTCGCGCCGCAGCCTGCTGGCCTGGAAGATCTATGGCCGGCGGCTTGATGGCTTCCGCGATGACGACTTCGCCCACGAAACAGTCGCCGGCGATCCCAGCAGCATCGTCTACCACGGCGAGCCATACGGGATAACCGGCACTGACCTGCGGCAGGCATTGCCGAAGGCGCCGTTCATCAACCTGGCTTTCAGCGGTACGGCGATGCCGCCGCCGGAAGCCGTAGCGGGACGTTACGTCGCCCCTGACGGCAAGACCATCAAGGTACAACCGCTCAGCGACGAAGATCGACGGACCATCACACGCTGGATCGACCTCGGTTGCCCCATCGATCTGGATTTCGATCCACAACACCCTGACGCGCATGGTCACGGGTGGATGGAAGATGACAACCGTCCGACCCTGGTCGTCACCGAACCGCGCGTCGGCAAGAACGAGGGCTTAACGCGCATCCTGGTCGGCATGCACGACTACGACAGCGGCCTGAACCTGAGTAGCTTCGCAGTGACCGCCGATTTCGCGCTCGATGGCAATGCGCCGGGAACGAACCTCGCTGCAAAGTTCAAGCCGAAGTCGCAGGGTGTTTGGGGATTGGTCCTGGCCAAGCCGCTGCGCGACCTGCCGCAAGGCCGCATCGTCGTGGCGATCAAGGATAATGCGGGCAACATCTCGCGTGTCGAGCGCACGTTCTCGGTCGGACCAGCGCAGCACCATGCAACGCTGGCGGCTGCAGCACATTGAAGCAGGTCACGGAACCGTGCGCTCACCCGCTGATGCGCGTGCCGACGACGCCGCTTGCAACAGCCAGCGTGCCAATTCTTGGCCGGCTGCGTATTGGTCGTATTCAGGCGGTAGCTTCAGACCATCGGTGTACTCGTTGTAGAGCCACGGGTCGACGAGGGCCAACACCAGGCCACGCCCAAAGCGCGCCATCGCCATTGCTCCCTGGCTGTTGTGGCTGAAAAGCGTGCGGGCTGGTGCGCTCGACGTGATGCTGCTGATCTCCTTCATATACGCCGTGTGCGCATGGCTGAACGGACCGGTACCGGCGGGGATCGCCACCCTGCCCTGTTCCCACTTCGTGCCTTCCACCTCGTTAAGGCGCACGGCGTTGTAGTGGATACCAAACTTCTCGGAGAGCTGATTGAAGTGCTCGAATTCCGAGTTCGTCGAATCGTTCTGCAGGATCAGGAGGACGCCACCACCCCGCACCCATGCGGCGATCTGCTCGGCGTCTTCCGCTTGCATGTAGTGCGGCTGCGGATTGCGCGCCGGGATGTCGGGCGAAACGATGATGTAAACCTGCGCGCGTTGAAGGTCAGGCAGTCGCGGCGCGGTATAGAGCATTTCGGTGCGTGCACCGTAGCTGCGGAAAACGTGGCCGAACGTGCTGAAGCCGCTGTCGGCGTAATCGCTCCATTTGTAGTGGAAGTAGTTGCTGTGGCCGGAGGCGTCTTCGCGTTTCTGGCTGTTGAACCAGGCGTCGAGCAGCACCGTCTTGCCACGGGCTAACGTCGCGGTGGGAGCGAGGTCCATCTCGGCCGCAGCCAGCAGGAACGCACCGATGCCCTTCGCGTCGTCGGGTCCGACTTTCTCGTGGATGTAGTACTCGTAACTGCCGTCCCGATATGGCGTGCCGCCGAGCCCAGCGCCGTAGACCGTGTCCGTGAGATGCGGCGTGCCGTCGGGGTCTGCCTTCACAAAGCGTTGCAATATCCCCTGCCACGCACGCGTCGCGTTCTTCTGGTACTTGGGATCGAGATAGCCGAGCCGCACGCCTTTCGCCAGCGCGTAGGCGAACATGCAGGAAGCCGACGATTCGAAGTAGTTGCCCGGCGCTTTGGGACGGTCGAGCACCTGGTACCACAAACCCGTCTGCGCGTCCTGCACGCGGGCGATCGCCGCTGCTTCACGTTGCAGGATGTTGATGAGTTCCGCGCGCCCCGGGTGGTCGGCGGGAAACCACGGCAGCGTATCGACGAGCGCCATGGCATACCAACCCATCGCGCGTCCCCAGACGTGCGGCGACGTACCGGTCGTTTTGTTGGCCCACGCCTGTTCCTTGGATTCGTCCCACGCGTGGTACAGCAGGCCGGTTCTTGCATCGCGCGTGTGTGACTCGCTCAACGTGAACTGGCGGGCAATGTCGGCGAACGCCTCCGGCTGCTGGAACATCGCGGCGTATTGCGCGTAGAACGGCTCCGCCATGTACAGGCCGTCGAGCCACATCTGGTTCGGATAACGCTGCTTGTGCCAGAAACCGCCGGACGGCGTGCGCGTCTGTACGTCCAGCTGATGCCGGATCACCGCGGCCGCTTTGTAATACTTGGGGTTGCGCGTGCGTCCGTACAGCAGCAACAGCTCGCGACCAAGCGCGACCTCGTCGAGGCTGATCTCGTCGGCACGATAATCATTGATAGCGCCGTCGGCTGAGATCATGCGGTCCATCGCGCGCTGGATGTAGCGGTAGTACTGCGGGTCGGCGGTGTTCTGCCAGATATCGGCGAAACCCGCGAGCAACACATTCTTGTCATACGCCCAGTCGCGCAGCTTGTCGCTGCCGCGCATGATCTGCCCGTCGGGCCAGCGCGTGATGATGCTTTGCGCCATGCGCGCGGACCAGGGTCTCTGCGCCGCTGCCGTCGCAGCAATGAACACCAGGATGACTGCCGCTGCCCGCCGTACCGGGTGGATCAAATCCCCTCCTCGCGCTGGAATGCGTTGATGAGTCTACTGCACGGCAGGGCGCGCATCGCCGGGCGAAGCCTTACGGTTTCGATAGGTGAAACATCCGGTTGCGCTGTGATTTGTTTCTTCCGGCGCTTTTGGTTATCCTCGTGGGGTTCTGATAGAGGCGCGGACGCCACCAGTAAGCGCACAGGGTTCCGGTGTTCTCCCGGAGTGCCGCTGAAAGGGGCAGCAACATCGTTCCGCCGAAATCGCTGAGGAGGGAACAGGCCTCGGCGGTTGGGACGCACGGCTAACACCTGCGTACTGTCACCCGAGACATGGGTGGAGCGCTATTGGATGCCTGCACCGCGCTGGTTGCGCGGCCCGCCTCCTGTTTCTGCTCCCAGAACATTCTGTTTGGAACGACGCAGATCAGTCGCGTACACCGGCATACGCCGGCTGTCGCACACGAATCTGCATGCGGAGGATGCTTCTGCCTAAGCTCGCTATCGTCGGATACGGAAAGATGGGGCGCATGATCGAGCAGCTTGCGCCCGAGTACGGACTTACGGTCACCGCACGAGTCGGCTCGCAGCGCGAAGAACCGCTGCGCGGTGCGGGGGTCGCCGTGGAGTTCTCGGTCGCCGATGCAGTCGTCGCGAATGTCGAGAAGCTCGCGACTGCCGGCATTCCAGTCGTCATCGGCACCACGGGATGGCTCGACCAGCTCGACAAGGTGCGCGAGATCGCCGCGGCGAAGAACGTCGGCGTGGTCTGGAGTCCGAATTTCTCTATCGGAGTCAACGTCTTCACTCGCGCGGTGGAGACAGCGGCTCGCTTGCTGAAGGATGAGCACGCGTACGGAGCGTGGGCGTGGGAGATGCATCATCGCGCGAAAAAGGACGCGCCCTCGGGGACGCTGTTGAAGCTGGTCGAGGCGATGCGCAAGGCCGGCTACACAGCGGAAATCGACACCGCGTCGAACCGCGCTGGCAGCGTTCCCGGCACGCACGAGATCGGTTTTGACTCGGCGGCCGATACCATCACACTGCGGCACACCGCGCGTTCGCGCGAAGGCTTTGCCCGCGGCGCGCTGAAAGCAGCGCAATGGATCATTGGGCGCCAGGGCTTTTACGAGTTCAGTGAGATTCTCTTTGGAGGAGAACCATGTTCACAGGTTGCGGTACCGCGCTAGTCACCCCCTTCCGCCAAGACGGCTCGTTCGACGAACCGACATTCCGCACACTCGTGCAGCGCCAGATCGAGTCTGGCATCAACTTCCTTGTTCCCTGCGGCACTACGGGCGAGGTCCCAACACTCACATCCGCGGAGCGACGCCGCGTAGTAGAGATCACCCTCGAGGAAGCACGCGGACGTGTGCCCGTGCTCGCAGGAGCGGGCGGGTACAACACGCACGAAGTCATCGAACAAGCGCTCGTTTGGAAAGAGCTGGGTGCTGACGGCATCCTCTCCGTCACGCCCTACTACAACAAGCCGACGCAGGAAGGCTTGGTGCAGCATTACGCTGCGATCGCACGTGCCGTGCAGCTGCCGATCATCGTCTACAACGTGCCGGGGCGGACGGGCGTGAACATTGAGCCGGCTACGGTGAAGCGGCTGGCGACGATCGAGCACATCGCGGGTATCAAAGAGGCCTCGGGAAATGTGTCGCAGATCGGCCAGGTGATCCACCAAGTGCCGCGCGAGTTCACTGTCCTCTCGGGCGATGACGCTATCACGCTGCCCGTCATCGCGCTCGGCGGCCGGGGCGTGATCTCGGTGGCGTCGAATGAGATCCCGGCCGAGATGACGGAGCTTACGCAGGCCGCCCTGCGCGGCGACTTTGAGCGGGCGCGCGAACTACAGCGGCGCTACCTGCCACTGATGGAAGTGAACTTCATCGAATCGAGCCCGTTGCCCGTGAAAGCGGCGATGGCCATGATGGGACTCATCGAGCCCGTGTGGCGGCTGCCACTGGTCCCGCCGACCGACGCAAGCCGGCAGCGCATCAAGAGTGTCCTCGCATCCCTGGGGCTGATTGCGGGACAATCCGCACATGCAGCTTGAGATCGAGCAGCTGTTCGATTCGCCACCAACGTCTTACACGCGCGCTCACTTCGAACTGTTCACGCGCTTCAAGCGCGCGTTGAATGCGGGTAAGGTGCGGGCCGCCCAGCCCGATCCATCGCTCCCTACGGGCTGGCGCGTCAACCCGTGGGTCAAGCAGGGGATCCTGTTGGGATTCCGCATGGGCGAGATCGTCGACATGTCAGGTAACGCCGAAGGACTCCCGTTCCTCGACAAGTCGACTTATCCCGTACGGCGATTCACCGCTGATGACGGCGTGCGCATTGTGCCGGGTGGCTCCAGCATCCGTGACGGCAGCTTCATCGGTCGCGGTGTCGTCTGCATGCCGCCGATGTTCATCAACGCCGGCGCCTACGTCGGCGAAGAGACGATGATCGACTCGCACGCCCTGGTGGGAAGTTGTGCGCAAGTCGGCCGCAAGTGCCATATCTCTGCTGCCGCGCAACTCGGCGGCGTGCTCGAGCCCGTCGGCGCGATGCCCGTCATCATCGAGGATAGAGTGCTGGTCGGCGGCAACTGCGGTGTCTATGAGGGCACGATCGTGAAACAGGGCGCGGTGCTCGGCAGCGGGACCGTGCTGAATCGCTCCACCTCGGTCTACGATCTCGTGCGCAACACGATCCACCGCGCCGAGAATGACCAACCGCTCGTTATCCCAGAAGGCGCTGTGGTGGTGGGCGGCGCACGAAGTGTGACGCACGGGCCTGGCAAGGACTGGGGGCTCTCTCTGTACACACCTGTGATCGTGAAGTATCGCGACGAGCGGACCGACACCCGGACGCGCCTCGAGGAATTGTTACGCTGACGTGAATCTGCCGGAATTTCGAATCCTACGCAGCAGGTCTTTGCGTTGGACTTGACCCACCGTACTTCCTAACATCGCCACAAGTTCAGCGAAGAGCGCAAGCATTCGACTGAAGTAGCGCGACGCGCGGTCCCGCGGGACGCGCGGCTTTCCACCAACCACCAACGGCGTTGCAAGGCGCCCTTCTACCACTCGAGGAGAGGAGCCGTATGTTGAAGAAACTGTTCTCCGCAAGCGTCTCGGCGTTCCTGCTGTTGCTGCTGTCTGCACCCCTGCTGGCGCAGGATCCGGAGCGACTCGAACTCAAAGTCAATCGGCGCGTGAGCCTCGGCGGACAATCGCTCACACCGGGGACTTATGAGGTCATCAAGCTCAACCAGCAAGGGCTGTTCACGGTGCGCGAATCCAGCAAACCTGGACCGGCGACCTTTGTCTTGTCGATCCCGGGCAGCGAGGGAGTGCGCGACGCATCCGAGCGCCCGTACGTGGAATTAGGTCGCGATGCCGCCGGCGAGGCTGCCATCACCGGGCTGTATTTTCCTGGGACAGCACGCCTATACCGGTTTCCCGTGGACGCAAGAGCCGGTCGCGCGAAGGCAGAACTCCGGGCGGCGAACGGCACGGGCCGATGATCCCACGACAACGTCAGCCAGGGCTGTCAGCACCCAGCCCTGGCTTCGATTTCACGCTGTGAGACGAAGACGTATCTTTCTGCAGCGATTTCGGCGACATTTTATCTAACCGAGATGGACTTCGATCAACTCAACACGTTTGTTGCAGTCGCAGAGCTGGGGAATTTCTCGCGCGCGGGCGAGCGCGTGTTCCGCTCGCAGTCGGCGGTCAGCGCGCAGATCCGGCAGCTCGAAGATGAGTACGGTGCCCGGCTGTTCGACCGTACGAAGAAGGCCGCTAATCTCACGCCCGCCGGAAGGCTGCTACTGGAGCATGCGCGGCGCTTGATCGCGGCGCGCGATGACTCCTTGCGCGCGGTCGCTGATTCTGACAGCGAAGTGCGGGGCGTCTTATCGGTTGGCGCGAATGAGACTACTTTTCTGTATGTCCTGCCAGAGATCCTGTCGCGTTATCACAAGGCGAATCCGCGCGTCCGCGTGAGCGTGTACCGCAATTTCAGCCACAAAGTGCTGCAAAAGGTGGAAGACGATCAGGTCGAGGTCGGCGTCGTCACTCTGCCCGTCCGCTCGCCACTGCTGGAGAGCACGCCGGTATTCCGCGACCAACTCGTGTGGATCGCACCGGCGACGAGTCCTTTGGTCGATCGCCAGGCGATCCCTCTGGCCGAGCTGGCAGAACAGGGATTGATCCTGCACAAGACGGGGTCGATGCGGCACCTGATGGAGCGCCAGCTTCGCCCGCATCGCAACCACCTGCTCGTGAACATGGAACTCACGAGTGCGGAATTAGTGAAGAAGTTCGTTGCGGCAGGGCTCGGCATCTCGATGATCAGCCGGAGATTCGTCGAGAGCGAAGTCGGCAACGGGACGCTCAGCATCCTCGACGTGGACGCCGAGCCGAGTCATCGCGAACTGGGTGTTGTGGTCCGCAGCGGTAAGACTCTGTCGCGCGCCGCGATCGCGTTCATTGCGGAAGTCGGGACGATCGAAGTGCCGCCGCCACCTTCGCCACATGACGGCTCGGGATCGAAGCAGCGAGCGCGAAAAGCGCAGCGCGTCACGGCTCCAGCGTGACGGCAGTGCCACCGACCTTGATCACCTGCTGCACGACCGACCCGGACGCGAGTGCGCTCCGGCTCGGCTGCCGCCCGCCGACACTGATCGTGTAATCTCCCGGCGAAGCAACTAGCTTGCCGTCTGCATCCACAAACGCAAGTTGGCGTGAAGTCAGGCTGAAGCTTACGGTCTTGCTCTCGCCGGCGTTCAAGTGCACACGTTGAAATCCCTGCAGGGTGCGGAACGGCAATCCCGGCGGTGATGGCGCACGATCGAGATAGAGTTCGACCACCTCATCACCGGCGACCGTGCTCGCATTCTTCACCGTCACCCTCACGTCGAGCGCCTGGCCGGCTTGCGGGCTCGCAGTGCTCACCTGCAGGTCGCCGTATTGGAAGCGTGAATAACTCAGGCCAAAACCAAACTCATAGAGCGGCTCGCCGCGGAAGTAACGATACGTCCGCCCGGCCATCGAGTAGCTGCCGAACGGCGGCAGCTGCGCGATGGACTTGTAGAACGTGAGCGGCAAGCGGCCGGCAGGGTTGTAATCGCCGGCGAGCACGTCGGCGATCGCCGTACCGCCCTCACCGCCGGGATACCACGCATCGAGGATGGCAGTCGCATGCTGTTGTGCCCAGTTCACGGCGACCGCACTGCCGTTGAGCAGCACCACGACGAGCGGCTTGCCGGTCGCTGCCACCGCTTCCAGCATCTCCTGCTGGGTGCGCGGCAAGTCGAGATCCACGCGATCGCCACCGAAGAATCCGGGCGCGCTCACGTCCGTCATCTCTTCACCTTCGAGTTGCGGCGAGATACCGACGAATGCGACCACGACATCCGCATTGCGCGCGGCGGCGACCGCCGGCGCGAGCAGGCTTGGCGGGGCCCACACCAGGCGTACCGAGGAATCGTCACGCGCCTGGTAGTGCTCGACGAGGATGTGATATGCGCGCCCCGCCTCCAGGTGGACAGGCGCGGTAACTGTGCGCGCCGGATGACGCAGCCAATCGTCGATCAGGAGACTGCCATCAAGGGACAAACGCACACCATCGCGCGCGGCCACACCGAGCCGGTAGTCGGCCGTCTCGGTCGGGGTAAGGGTTGCGGTCCAGCGAACGGAGAAGTTGGAACGTAGTTCCTCGGATGGCGGCGCGACGAAATCGTAAAGCAGTCTTGGCTCGCTCCGCGCGAGCACCGGCGTGCCGGTCAGCGATGGATTCGCGAAGTACTCTACCATCACGCCAGAAGCACCCTGCGGCGTGCGCAACAAAGACGCTGGCACCTCTACCGCCGAGGTCTCGCTGAGCAGACTACCCGGCGCGTAGGTGATGTTCGCGTCGCCGAAGCGCTTCATCATCCCCCCGAGCGGCGTGACCGGATGCGATGGCGTGCCGTTGTAATTGCCCAGCAGGATGTCGAGCGAATCGGCGTTCGGTCCGACGACCGCGATCCGTTTGTACTTGCTTCCGAGCGGCAGGAATCCGGCTTCGTTCTTCAACAACACGATGGACTCGCGCGCCGACCGCAGCGCCAGCTGCCGATGCTCCGCCGAGTCGTTCTCCGCCATCGGAATACGCGCATAGGGGACCGATTCGGGCGGATCGAACATCCCGAGGCGAAACCGCGCCGTGAATAGCCGGCGCAGCGAAGTGTTGAGGTCGGCAGCGGAGAGCTGGCGATTACGTGCAGCTTCGCGCAGGTAGCTGTATTCATCCCCACAGCTCAGGTCAGTGCCGCTCTTCACCGCAAGTGCCGAGGCCTGCTCGATGGTGAGCACATAGCGATGGCCCGCGTAGATATCGCCGATGGCGCCGCAATCGGAGACGACGTAGCCATCAAACCTCCACTGCTTGCGCAGCAGATCGAGCAGCTTCTCGTTCGCGCACGCCGGCGCTCCCGAGACGGCGTTATACGCGCACATGATGGACTGGGCATGGCCCTCCACCACCGTCGCGCGGAAGGCGGGCGTGTAGGTATCCATCAGGTCGTGCGCCGAGACGGGAACGTTGAACTGGTGACGCAGCACCTCAGGCCCGCTGTGCACGGCGTAGTGCTTGGGCGTGGCGATCGTCTTGAAGTACTTGGGATCGTCGCCTTGCAAGCCGCGCACGAAGGCAACGCCGAGCCGCCCGGTAAGGAAAGGATCTTCGCCGAAGGTTTCCTGGCCGCGTCCCCACCGCGGATCGCGGAAGATGTTGATGTTGGGCGACCAGAACGTCAGGCCGTAGTACCGGGTGCGATTTCCGTGCGCGATGGCATCGTGATACTTGGCGCGCGCCTCCGTGGAAATGACGTCTGCAACGTCGTGGATCAGAGGCGCGTTCCACGTCGCGGCCAAACCGATCGCCTGAGGAAATACCGTGGCATAGCCGGCGCGGGCCACGCCGTGCAAGCCCTCGTTCCACCAGTTGTACGCGGGAATGTTCAGGCGTTCGATCGCTGGCGCGACGTCCTGCATCTGCGAGATCTTCTCTTCGAGCGTCATGCGGCCGATCAGGTCGTCGACGCGGCGCTCGAGAGGCGCACTCGGGTCGAGATAAAGCGGACGTGAGGCCTGGGCGAACGACGCCACTCCCACGAGCAGAAACACGAAGCACACGCCCAACTGCCGCCGCTTGCTCATCGCCATTGTCCTCCCACGGACTTCCCTACTGATTCACACCGCTGGCCAGAAAACCGCCATCGACGGCCAGCAGATGTCCGGTCACAAAGCTGGCGCTGTCCGACGCCAAGAAGACCGCCGCGCCGACCAACTCCTCCACCTGCCCGAACCGTCGCATCGGCGTGCGCAGCAGGAATTCCTGTGCACGCGGCGTGCCGTCCAGCAGCTTGGCATTCAGCTCAGTGCGGAACACTCCCGGAACAATGGCGTTCACGCACACGCCGTGACCGGACCACTCCACCGCCAGCGACTTCGTCAGCGCGGCCACAGCAGCCTTGCTGCACGTGTAGCCGGCGACCTCATACATTCCCAGAAAGGAGGCCAGCGATGCAATGTTGACGATACGGCCGTATCGCCGTTCGACCATCCGCCGGCCGAAGATCTGGCACGCGCGCAGCGTGCCGGTGACATTGGTATCGAAGATCCGGGCCCAGTCGGATTCGGCGATCTCCAGGATGGGACTCCGCTGCGTGATCCCGGCGGCGTTGACGAGGATGTCGACCTTGCCGAATGCGGCCCACGTCTTCTCGAGCAGCGCTTCGATGGTTCCACGATCGGTGACGTCGCACGCGATCTCGAGTGAGCGCCTGCCATGACTCGCGATCTCGCTGACGGCGGCGCGCACCAGGTCTATCCGCCGGCCGGTCGGGACCACGTCGGCGCCCGCGATGGCCAGACCGTTCGCCAACGCGAGGCCGATGCCCGACGTTCCGCCAACCACGACTGCGGTCTTGCCCGTCAGGTCCAATCCCGGATGTCCCATGCATCCTCGATCCGATCCCGTGATCAGGGCCGCTTACGCTTTGCCGGTGCCGCGCCTTTCGTGGCGACCCCATTAAATAAGGAGAGCGGTATCGCGCCTGCCATCGCGGCATAGCCCGCCGGTGACGGATGCAGATGGTCGCCGGAGTCGTATTGCGGCAGCAGGCGCTCCGGATGCGCCGGGTCGCGCGTCACCTGGTCGAGGTCGACCACGGCATCAAAGCGGCCCGCGTTGCGGATCCATTGGTTCACTGCCTGCCGGTCCGCATCGGTGAGCGGCGACGGGTGGTAGTAATCGGAGCCGACGAACGGCAGGATCGTCGCACCGATCACACGAATGCCGTGCGCATGCGCGCGCGCGATGATCTGCTCATACGCCGCGATCAAACGCTGGACCAGCTCCGCACGATCAGCCGCCGGCGGATCGCCGGTGCGCGAAAAACCGCCGATGTCGTTGATGCCCTCGAGCACTATCAGGTAGCGCACTCCGGGCGGCGCCAAGACATCATGATCGAGGCGCGCGACCGCGTTCGGGCCGAGCCCATCCAGCAATAGACGGTTGCCACCGATCCCCTGATTGAGCACCGCGAGGTTACGCGTCACTGCACTTTCTTGCAGCCGCTTGGCGAGCACATCGGGCCAGCGATCGTTGCCATCCGTGGTGGCGCCGTGGCCATCCGTGATCGAATCACCCAGCGTGACGATCGCGGCGGCGCGCGCATCAGCCGCGACGTCCACGCCCGCGATGAAATACCAGTGGACGATCTTCGCGGCGTCGGAAAACTCAGCGGCGGATACATGGTCGCCGACGACCCAATAGGAGGTTGCGCGCGAACCGGGATGGCCGGTCTGGCGTGCCGGCAGCGCACTCAGATGCAGCGTGATACTCAGATCCGAGAGCGGTGTGGCGGCGAACGCGACCGGATCGGAGGCGTAGTCGGCGCCCGCCGGCACCGTGACTTCAGGCCGGCCGGAAAAGCTCACCGGCGTGTCCGTCGCAGGATCGATGCTGCTGGATGCTGCCGACACGGGACGCGCGATGTGGACCGCGGTGAAGTGCAGCGGCGCGCCACCATGGCGATTGGAGACGCGGATCCGCAGCGACCTTCCACCGAGCGACAGATGCACGACTTGACGCAAGGTGATGTCGCCAGCGTTCTCTGCGGGAAGCACGTTGGCCGGTTCGACCAACTGCTGCGCCGAAGCCCAGGTTCCGACCCAGGTGGCGTTGTTCTGCGCAGCCGTGGCCGACGCGCACACGACCACGAACGCGAACCAACCACGCCACGGCTTATGGCGTTGCTTCATGCCTTAGAGGGGAAGCAGAGAGCGGGTCGTCGATCCATCCCGTCAGGTCCGCTTGCGACTTGACGGGCTCTCGGAGGCCCGACGACCCGCGCTCATCCCTTAGAACGTGACCTTCGCCGCCAGCCATATACTCCGGTTGCCAGGATCAGGACCGAAGAAGCCGCCGGGTTGCAGCGTGCCGGTGATGACGCCAAAGTTGTTGTTGCTGCCCGTATTGCACAATTGGCCGCTGGTCGCCACCGGACCCGGCGTGGTGGCGCTTCCTGGGCAGGACAGACTCGGATTCGCGAAGTGTGGCGTGTTCGTCAGGCTGAACGCTTCCGCGCGCAGCTGGAAGTTCACCCGCTCCGTGATCCTGAACTCACGCGCCAGGCTGAGATCTGTCTGGAAATAACCCGGTCCGCGGAATTCATTGCGACTGACGTTGCCATAGTGCGCGTTTGCGTTACTCGTGATCAAGGGAGCGGCGAATGCTGCCGGCTCGAAGTAGTGACACGAGGGATCGGTCTGAGCACAAGTCACGCCGGTGCGCGGCGGCTTCCCGCCGGTCAGAACGTACTTGCCGACCAGGTCCGCGATCTGCCCGGAACCATTCGCGTTCAGGCTGCCGCCCGCGCCGACCGTGAACGGAAGGCCGGTAAGACGGCTGATCACCGGGTTGATCTGCCACCCACCAAGGATGTGGCTGGCGATGCCGCTCGTGGCCCACCGCTGTCCCTTGCCGAAGGGCGGCAGGAACACGCCGTAAATCTTGACGTTATGCGAGCGGTCAAAGTCAGACACGGCGCGATTCCGCTCCCAGAATGTCGGGTAGGGGAACCGTATGGCAGAAAGCTCCTCATTGCCCTGGTAGTCAATGGATTTCGACCACGTCCACACCAGTCCGGCGAGCGTGCCCTGCTTGAAGCGCCGCGTGAGCTTGGTCTGGAGCGAGTCGTATTGGTTGTTCTTGAATGGGATCTCCTGATTGATGCCGCCGGTGTAGTTCTTGCCCAGGGCGACACTCAGCAAACCGCCCGCGCTGCCGGTTCCAGGCGGTGAGGCATTCGCGTTCATGTTGACCAGCGGCCGCACACCGCGCGCGCCCACGTAACCCGTCTCCAGCACGATGCCCTTCCACTCTTGCTCGAACATCAGGTTGAACGAGTTGATGTACCCGCGCTTGAAGGGATTCGGGATGGTCGTCGTACCGATGTTCGTCGGCAATGGGATGACGCCCGAACTCAAGTCGGGGATGGGCGTCAGCACGATGCCGGTCGGCACCTGATAGCTGCCGCCACCGAGGCCGGTGGCATTCTTGCCGGTAAGGCTGGCGACTGCGACCGCATCGCCGTTCGTGATGGTGTTGGCGATGAGGATCGCCGAAGGATAAGCGTTGCGGAAATAGCGCCAGTTGTTCGGATCGGCGCTCATGCCATAACCGGCGCGGACGACCGTCGAGGGGCGTGCGCGCCAGGCGACGCCCACGCGCGGCAGGAACAGGCCATGTCCGACGTCGATACCGTCATCACGCGGAATGCTGCCGTAGCCGCCGATCAATACGTTGCCGCTCTTCATGTCGAAGTAGCGGAGGCCCTTGCCGTTGTCGCTCACGCCGAACGGGTAGTACTCCCAGCGCAGACCGAGCGTGACCGTCAGGTCCGGACGCAGTTGCCACTGGTCGCGCAGGTACCAGGCGTATTGCGACCAGCGCAGTGCCGTGGGATTGAAAAGCGCGCCTGCTTTGCCGGTACCACTCGACAGGCCGAGCAGGAAATCGGCAAACGAATTGAACCAGTTGGTGGTCGCGCCACGCAGCGACGTGACGCCTCCATTGAACTGCAGCGTTCCCCGCGGCGTCTGGAACGTACCGCCCTGCGGTTGGAAGTGATTCAATTGACCGCGGTTCCACTCCACGCCGCCGCGGATCGCGTGTTTGCCCTTGTTCCAACTCAGGTTCGCGCCCGTCACCCACTGCTGGTCACGGAACGTGAACGGATTACCGGTGTTGTTGTTGCCCAACGCCAGCGGCGTTGAACCCGTAGGGTTGAAGTTGAACCACGGCAAGCCGTTGTAGAGCGTCGCGTCGCCGGGGAAGCCGGAGCCGTTCGTGCCGGGAATACCGAGCTCGTCGATGCCTCTTGCCTTGTCCAGATCGAAGGTGGCTCCCAGCCGCTGGCGGGTGAAGCCGAAGTTCCAATCCAGCAGCAAAGAAGGTGTAAACGTGTAAGTGGTGCCCAGGCCGATACTCTGGATCAGGCCGGGAGCATTGCCGAGTTGTCCGCCGCCGGTAGCGCCGCCACCCGCCGTGCCGAGCACCGGCGGATCGAACGCCAGACTGCGCGAAAAGCTGTAGCGCCCGAAGACCGTGCTCTTCTGGCTCGGGACGTAGTTGATCTTGATGTCGGTGTTATCGCGATTGAACAATGCGGTACTGCTGGTCTGGAAGTTGCTCAGCCCGTTCGCCGTGGCGAACTCCTGGGAGACGAAGGGCTGGATCAGGGCGATCAGCTTGTTCGCGGCCGGATCAAAGCGGCTGGAGCAGATGGTGTTCAGCACGCCGTTGCAGGCGATCTGCTGCTTGCCGACGCCGTGGTTGTCGCCCGTCATCGGGTCGTAAATGATCGGATTGCCGGGCAGGTTGCGGAAGTCGCCAGTGATCATCTGCGCCAGGGGCAGCGTGAGCACCACCGGTCCTGCCTTCTGCCGCTGCGTGGTCCGCTCATAGTCGCCGAAGAAGAACAACTTGTTCTTCACGATCGGGCCGCCGATGGTGCCGCCCAACTGGTTCTGGTTGTTCCGGTTCTTGTGCGGGAAGATGGTCGCGTCGGTCTGGAAGTAGTTGCGCGCGGCAAAATTCTGGTCGGTGTGGTACCAGTGGCCGCTGCCGTGATAATTGTTCGTCCCCGACTTGATCTGTACATTCACCGCCGCTCCGCCCGCCATGCCCTGCTCTGCGTCGAATGAGTTGGTCACGACGTTGACCGTCTCGATGGCGTCCGCGGGGGGCACATACGCGACGTTGGCGGGCAGCCACGGGTAAAGGTCTTGCGCGCCGTCGAGGCGCGTGTTGTTTCCCTGGTTCGATTGGCCATTGACGTTCGCATTGATGGCGCGCTGCGGATTGCCGGCGAGCGAGTTTGTCTCCGCCGTAAGTCCCACGCCGGGAATGATGCGCAGCAGCGACTGGAAATTCCTGCCTTGCGATCCCGCAATGGGCAGGTTCTCGACCTGCTGGGCGCTGAGATCGGTGTGGACGTCAGCCTTGTCGGTCTGCAGGAGAGCGGCTTCGCCCGTGACTTCGACCGATTGCTCGGTCTTGGCGACTGCCAGCTTCACATCCACACGGCGAACGGTGTTGGCGTCGACGCGCACGTTGTCGAACACCGCGTTGCCGAAGCCGGAAGCCTTCACCGTGATCCGGTAGTTGCCGGCCTGCAGCGCGGCGAAACGGTAGTCGCCGCTCGCGTCGGACGTCGCCGTCTGCGCGAGGCCGGTACCGACGTTCAGCGCTTCGACCTGCGCGTTCGGCAAGAACGCGCCGGTCTGGTCGCTCACGTTGCCGGTCAGCGTGCCATAGAGCACCTGCGCTTGTGCGAGACCCGCGAGCATCCAGAACACGCAGGCCAGCGTGATGATCCGTGTCCACCGAGGTTGCATTAAGTTCGGCATGAGATATCTCCTCCGAGAATGCATGTTGTTGTGCCGGACCCTCCGGCGGACCAAATGGTTTTCTTAGGCCGAAGAAGCTTGGGTTCTTTGCTGCTCTACGTAATCCTCGTGGTCGGCTCCGCGTAGCGGGCCAAAGTGTTTCTGTAGTACCAGCGCCACCGTACCGCGCAAGCGGGCTTCCCTGCCCTCGGCTGGACGAACGCGCGGCGGTTTGCCGACCAGCATCGCTTGCTCCACCTCCGCCTCGATCGCCGGACCGTAGCGGTGCCACAGGCGGGTGAATTCACCCACGATGACGATCTCTTCCGGCGCCAGTCCGGCAAGGATCATCCGCGTCCCGCGGCCGACGGCGTGGGCCATGCGATCGAGCGCCTTCAGCGCCAGCGGATCGCCGGCATCGGCGAGCGCCAGCAAGTCGCTGAACTTGAGGTCGGTCGTGCTCGCTTCGTGGTAATAGCGCAGGGCTGCGCGGTGCGAGGCGTACACCTCCCAGCATCCGCGATTGCCGCAGGAACACTCCGGACCCTCGGGATCGAGCGACACGTGCCCGAACTCGCCGGCCATCCCGTGCAGCCCGCGCGCCAGTTGTCCGTTCACGAAGATCCCCACACCCACGCCCTCAGAGACCGTGATGACGACCAGGTCGCGGACCTTCTCGGTGTGGCCGAACCAGACCTCGGCGAGCACACAGGCGTTGGCGGCGTTCTCCAACTCGACACGCAGTCCCGTCGCCCGCTCAAGTGCGCCCTTGAAATCGAAATCGTTCCACTTCAGGTTCGGCGCAAACACCACGCGCTGCGAGCGCTCGTCAAAGCGACCCGGCAAGCTGATGCCGATGCCTTCGAAGGTCCGGTCCGCATGCGTCTGCCGCAGCTTGGTGAAGGCAGCCGTCAACTCGCGGACGGTAGCGGCCGGAGTGGACGGCGTCGGCATAGTGTGCTCGGAAAGGAAATGCGCATTCACGTCGGCGGCGCCGACCCGAGTCTGGGCAGGGCGCAGATCGGCCACCAGCATGGCCCGCCGGTCGTTCAACCGTAAGAAGCGCGGACGCCGGCCGCGCGGCAATCGCCCGGTGGGCCCGTAGATGACCCATTTCTCGTCGATGAGTTGTTCCGTGATCAGCGAGATCGTGCTGCGTTGCAGACCGGAGACGCGCGCCAGGTCGGCGCGGGAGATGGGTTGGCGGCGGCGGATGAGATTCAGCACGACGCCGCGATTGATGTCGCGCGCCGTCTCGCTGGAGGCGACTTGCGTATTAGTGAAGTCGATTCGGCGCATTTAATTTGCTGCCCGAACTAACATGGCCGCAAAACCTAACAAATCCGCCCATCGGATGCTCGTACCACAATCCGAAACGCATCCTTAATTCGCGGCGCGAACTATATGCCCCGCTTTGCGATTCCGTCAAGCATGTATTTTGGAAGCGAGACCCAAGCGGTTCAGCGGTAGCGATACAGCTTTACATGAAAGATCGCGGCTGCCGGCTCGCGCGCGGCCGGGATCCGCAGCACTTGGCCCTGGCCGTTCTCGTCGCCGTTCAGGCGCCGCCCCATCATCCACTTCCCACCACGAAAGACTTCTTCATCGATGGTCGCGATACCCGCGATCGGCATTTCCGTGCTTGCCGGTGCAAAAGTGACCACGGCGTTCGCATTGCCCAACACGATGTACTCATCCGCACCGACGCGTAGGCACAACACTGCTGTGCGTGTGCCGGCAGCATCACGTCCGGTACGAGTGAGCATGAGCATGTAGTCGCCCAACTGCAAGCGCGCCGAGGTTTGCGCATCCGACTCCAGAATGGCCGCGCCGATATCGCCATTCGCCTGTTTCTGCAGGATGAGCGGCGCCAGATGGTCGAGCGCTGCATACACGGCAGCCGTCTCCGCGGTCGGCGGCGGATACTGCGGATCGCGGCCGGGTTCATCGTCCACCGCGAACGGCGAAAAGCCGATCGCCCGCAACTGTCCGACCGCATACAGCGCGTTCGCCGCGGACGCCGTCCCGAGCGCCTCGGGGACGAACAGAGGGTTACCGGCGAAATCGTACTGTTCCGCCCAGGCGACGAAGTTGTCGAAGTAGACGTCAGGCGCAATGAAGTCGAGGCTCGGCGCAGCGGCGCGCCACAGGTCGCGCGAGTGCGGCAGTGGCCCGCCACTGTTGTACTGACCCGGCAGATAGTTCGGACGGATGAGCGCGGCATTTGCGAACATCGGCAGGCGGTATTCCGCTTTGCCCGCCGCCGCGACGACGTCGATGTAACGTGCGCATTGCCACGCCATGAACAGATCGTCGGTCAGCGCGCCGGTCCCGAAGGCCTCCGTCCAGTTGCCGCTGGTTTTTCTGCCGGCTGCTTCCCAGGCCGCGCGCACGACCGGATGCAACGTCGCGGCGTGCTGCTGCAGATACTGCATCAATTCTCTCGGCACGGCCGCACTGAATGCCGCCTCGGCCACCGCAGAATGGTCGCGCGACTCGGGGATGACGCCGACCTCGTTCTCCACTTGCACCATGATGACCGTGTGGTCCGTGCCATCGACCTCGCGCACATGCCGCATCAGCGCGGCAAACGCGCGCGCATCGGCGTCGCGCCCGGCGGTAGCGAACGGCGACAGGCGTTCCGTGCCGCGGCCGTCGCGCAGTTGCACACGAGGAAAGCGGTTGAGGTCGCGCTTCACCCACGCCGGCACATAACTCGAATAGGTATTCTTCCAGCTGCCGAACCACAGCAGCACGAGGCGTAGCTTGTGGTCGCGCGCACCCCGCAACAAGCCGTCCACCAGAGTGAAGTCGAACTTCCCTTCCTCGGGCTCGATCGACTCCCAGGCCACCGGCGTCAGCACGGTATTCAAGTGCATGGCCGCCAGCCGCGGCCAGACCGGTTCCATGTAGGCGAGGCTCGACGAACTCGAGTTGCGCAGCTCGCCGCCGAGAACGAGCAACGGTTGTCCATCGACGTTCAACTGGATGGTGCTCCCCCGACGTTCCAGTTGCGCCATGCCCGGCGTGCGGTTCGTCTGCCCCGCCGCGACGCTCACCACACAGCACGCTATCCACGCTATCCGTCGCAGATGTTTCATTTGCTTTCCTTGGAGCGTTGCACAGAGGGCTTCGCCGACGCGGTCGCGATGCGGCTGATCTCTATGTAATCCAGCGCCGCAGGATCCTGCTGGTCCGGCTTACCGATGATCCTGATCTCATCACCGGTGCGCAACGTGACATCACGGATGCGCTGCCGTACGGAACTGTCGCCGCCCAGATGTCGTGCGGGCAATCGCCGATCGGCGGCCCAGTGCCCTACTGCTTTGTCGTTGATGAACACCGTGTACTCCGCCGTCCCGTTCGGCATGTCGTAGTATTCGACTTCGAGGTCATAACGCCCACTCGCGCGGTCGGATCGCCAGGTCGTGCTGCAACTCTCTGCTGCACACTCGATCGCGGCGCCACCGGATGCATTCTCCGGCGGGGTGATCGCGATCGGTCGGTAGCCCGTCAGCTGCATCGCTTCGGCCTCGATCCGGCCCGGGTAATGCCCTACCCTGCCCCGCGCGTCGGCGATCCCTGACATTTTCTGGAACCAAGCGCAAACCGCGTCACGCCACACGATCGCGTGTCCGGCCTGATACTCCAGCAACTCCAGCACGCGGCGGTAGCGCGCGTCATCGATGAGGCCGCGCAACCCTCGCCATGCTTCGACATATTGTGCCGCGCGCGCCGCACCGGTGTAGTGCGCATCGTAAACGTACTGCACGATCGTCTTTCCGGAGCGTAAGCGATAGTCGTACGGCAAGTGATGGAACCACAGCAGGAGCTCCTCGGGCGTCGTCGTCACCGCTTCATACATCTTCGCGACCGCCAGAGGATACTGCCCGGCATAACCTGTACCGGTCGCCACTGTGCGGTCCATGCCGATGCCTTTCTGGTCCGCACGGATCCATTGGCCCCAACCGTTGCGCTCTGCCGCTTCAATGCCCGGCCCATAATGTGTTCCGGTGATGTCGGTCAGCGTCTGCAACCCGAGCACGCCCGTATAACTCTCGTAGGTGTTCCATGACGAGAGCAACATCGCAGGCAGCGTCCGCGCGATCCGCGGATCTCGCCCGAATGTCAGCTGCGTCCATTCGCCAGCGATCGTTGCCGCGCTGAGCCTGGGGTCCCACGCGAGCCTGCCGAACCCGTACAGGTTGCTCATCGCCAGCGGATGCGCGAGCCAGTTCTCATCCAGACCCACATTCGCTACACCCACAGATCCGCCCAGCGGCCGATGGAACGTACGCCCCGCAACCAGATCGCGCACGAGCGTCGGCTGCGCACCGGCGTGCATGTCGAAGTCGAGGACTTCTTTCCACATCGGCGGGATGTAGACGAGATGCCGCTGCTGCCCGAGGTACTCCTGCGTGATCTGCAACTCGATCGCCTGGTTCGTGTGGCGCAGTGCCGCGAACAGCGGCGACGCTGGCTCGCGCACCTGGAAATCGATGGGGCCGTGTTTGATCTGGATGATCACGTTGTCGTCGAACTTGCCATCGAGCGGTGCGAAGTTCTCCACCGCAGCTTTGGCGCGGTCGGCTTTCAGATCGTTCCAGTCGAGGTGATGGTTGTAGACGAACGCGCGATAGAACACGATGCCGCCGTGCGGCTTGAGCGCGCGCGCGATCATATTCGCCGCATCGGCAGGCGTTCGCCCGTACACAGCGGGTCCCAGCCGCCCTTCCGAATCCGCCTTGATCGTGAACCCGCCGAGATCGGGGATCCGCTGGTAAACGCTCGCGGCTTTGTCGACCCACCACTGTGCGACCTTCGGGTCCAGGGGATCAAAGGTGTCGAGGCCCGCGACCTGCCGCGGCGTGCTCAGATCGATGGAAAGCGACATGCGAACACCCCAGGGGCGAAACGCATCGGCAACGCGCGCGAGTTCGGCGAGAAAGTCGGCATCGAGCACGTGGACGTCGGCATTCACGTTGTTGATGTTGCAGCCATCGATACCAAGTGACGCGAGCAACCGTGCGTATTGGGTCACGCGAGAGAGATCAGCGCGCACGTGGCCGTTCTCGAAGAAGATGGACCGGCCCGCATAACCGCGCTCGATGCTGCCATCGAGGTTGTCCCATTGATCGATCCAGCGGATCGGCGCGTAGGGTTGTTCGATGATGTCGGCGGCGAGCGGAACACCGCGAGCGATCCGGCTGAGCAAAGCAAAAGCGCCGTACAACGCACCGCGCTCCGTCGTGCCGGCTACGATAAGTGAATCGAGACCGCGCTCCGTGATGAGCCTCGCCGCGGCGGATGAGTGGGGCCTTCTGTGACCGATCACGAAGCCATCGGGTGCGGTGTTCGCCGGTAACGCGACGTTGAGCGCCCGCAGACTCGCGATGGTCCCGATCACGATGGCGCCGTCGTCCGGAACCTGCGTGGCCACGCGCAGGGTTCGACCCAGCATGCCGTGCACGCCGCGAATCATCTCGTCGCGCGCGCTGCCAAGCAACGGCGAATCCCCCAGCACGACAAGGGTCGCAGGCAGCGTGGAATACTGCCCGCGTTGCGCGCCGGTCAGTGGCGCATAGCGTAGCCAACCGTCGTGGCCGGTCTCGGCGCGAGCGGCGAGGCACACGAAGGCAAGTACCATCGCAATGCCAGTGGCTGTCAGCCGTCTCACGGCTTCATCCCCGTCAGACGCCGAGGGTCGACGATCGCCCAGAATGCCGGCTTGGTATGCAGCGACTCGTCGAAGAGCAGCGGCTGGTCGTTGCGCGCAATCGGAAAACGCTTCAGCCAGGTGCGGTCGTCGGTCACACCCCAGAATGTGACCGACGTTAACTTGCCCTTCAGGCTACGGAACGCCGCGAAGAAGTCGCGGTAACGCGTTGCCTGGCGCGCCAACGCCTCGGGATGCGGCGAGGAATAGGAATCGGTGCCGTTGTGATAGATGCTCATGTCGAGTTCGGTTACCTGCTGCTCGACGCCGAGTTCCGCGAACAGGTTCACCGTCTCGACAAAGTCGGCGACGGCAGGGCTGTTCACATTCGTATGCATCTGATGACCCACGCCATCCACCGGCACGCCACGCCGCTTGAGGTCGCGCACCAGGTTGAGAAGGTACTGCCGCTTGACCGGATCGGTGGTGTCGTAGTCATTGATGTACAACTTCGCCTTCGGTGCGACATCGTGCGCCACGCGAAACGCCGCCTCGATGTAGTCGGTACCGGCGATGAGGAACCACGGGCTGCGGCGAAAACCATCCGCAGCACCTGTGTCTATGACTTCGTTCACAACGTCCCAGGCATAGACGTCGTCGCGATAACGCCCGACCACTGCGCGGATGTGTTTCTCGAGGCGGGCCAGAAGCAACGCTTTGTTTGCCGCCGTCGCCTCCAGCGCTTTGCCGCTTTCATCGCGGAACACCCACCCGGGCACCTGCTGGTGCCATACCAGCGTATGGCCGCGCATCAGGAGGTGATGCGTGCGCGCGAACGCTACTAATTCGTCGGCACGCTGAAAATCGAATGTGTCTTCCGCCGGATGGATGCGCGCCCACTTCATGTCGTTCTCCGCGACGATGCTGTTGAAATGGCGCACCAGCACATCGCCATGCACGCCTTCCAGTTCGCGCGGCTCGACCGCGGCGCCGATCGGAAAGTACTGCGCCAACGATCGGTACAGCGAGGGCGCGGTCAGCGCATCGACGGCAAGTGGCGGCTGCGGCGCCTGCGCGGCGCCGTTCACGCACAGGACGAGCAGCGCGATCACGGTATACGTTCTGGCCGCGCTCTTCTGTCTAGCTCGCATCGGGAAACACGCTCTTGATCGCGGGATACATCCGCGTGAATGCCTGGTAGCGTGCCTGCATCACGGCGACATTCCGCGGGAGCGGCGCCACTCGCTCCGCGACACGCACCGCTGAGTCACAAGCCTCATCTACCGATCGCCAGATCCCCGCGCCCACTCCGGCCAGCAGTGCCGCGCCGTAGGCCGCCCCTTCTTCGGCTTCGACGATCTCGACCTCATGTCCGTAAACATCTGCCTGGATCTGCCGCCACAACGCCGAGCGGGCACCGCCACCACCCAGGCGGATCTGCTTCACCGGTACTCCCATCTGCGCAAAGAGTGTGAAGCTGTCCTGCAGGCTGAACGCCACACCCTCCAGGATCGCGCGCACCACATGTCCGCGCGTGTGCGACGCAGTCAGCCCCACCAGCGCGCCACGTGCGCTTGGGTCGAGATGCGGCGTGCGTTCACCCATCAAATACGGCGCCCACAGCAAGCCATCCGCGCCTGACGCGACCTTCTCGGCCTCCAGAGTAAGCAGCTCGTAGGGATCTCCTCCTTCCTTCGCACCGCCGACGCCGAACTGATCGCGGAACCAGCGCAGGGAAAGCCCCGCGGCCTGCGTGACGCCCATGACGTGCCATCGTCCGGGAATGGCGTGACAGAACGTGTGCAGCCGTCCCTTGGGATCGAGGGCCGGCCGGTCTGTGGCTCCAAACACGACGCCCGATGTCCCGATCGTCGCGCTCACGGCGCCCGCCGCGACGATGCCCATCCCCGTCGCACCTGCAGCTTGGTCGCCGGCGCCGGCAACGACCGGCGTACCTGTCGCCAATCCGGTCGCCGCCGCCGCGTCAGGAGTGACCTTGCCGCACACGTCGGGTGATTCATGCAACGACGGCAGCAGAGCGCGCTCGATCTTCGCCGCCTGCAACACTTCCTCCGACCACTTTCGCCGCGCGACGTCGAGCAGCAGCGTTCCGGAGGCATCGGCAACATCGATGGCCCTCTCGCCCGTGAGGCGGAAGCGCACGTAGTCTTTGGGCAGCATCACCGAGCGCACGCGCTCCCAGTTCTGCGGCTCATGCTCCCGCACCCAGAGAAACTTCGTCAGGGTGAAGTTGACCAGCGCCGGATTACATGTCAGCTGCAGCAGCCGCTCAGCGCCGAGCCATTCGTTCAGTTCCTCGCATTGTTTCTGCGTGCGCACATCGCACCAGATGAGCGCGGGCCGCACGACGCGGTCGGCCGCGTCGAGCATGACCGCGCCATGCATCTGGCCGGAGAAGCCGACACATGCGATCTGCTCGCCGCGCAGCTGTACGCGCTGGAGCGCACTGCGGATCGCCAGTTGTGTGGCGCGCCACCAGTCGTCGGGATGTTGCTCCGCCCATCCGATCTGCGGCGAAGCAAACGGTGCGTGCTCCTCTGTCGCCGCCGCAACGACTCGCCCGGAACCGTCGGCGATGAGCGCGCGCGTGCCGCCGGTACCAACGTCAATGCCGAGAAGGTAACGCTGCGTCATGCGATTCGACTCGATCAAAGAATCGTCAATGGAGGTGGAAGCCTACGCAGAGTAGGTCGCGCTTTGCAAGTCGCCTACTGACGCGGTGCGTGTTCCAGGTGCCCACGCCCGTCCGACGCGATGAAAGCACGCAGTTGGTTGTACGCCCGGTGCGGATTCGAACGGCTGAGTGCCGAGCGGATCCACGTCTCGTGGTACCAGCGCTCGAACGGAGGGTATTCCGCGCGCAACAACTCGAGTTCGAGCTGCTCGAGCGGCATCCTCGCTTCGTCAATGGACCGCCACATCCCCTCGGCGTTCGGCGCAGTCAGAGCCTGCTGCAGATCAAGCGCAGCCCGCGTTTGCAGTTGGTCGATCAGCAGCCCGAGTGCCACGTCTTCGTGGAAGAAGCGTTTCTGCTCCTGCGTCATTGGGCCCTCGGCACGAGCCTCGGTCGCCACAGCAGACTCGAGCTGCGGCAGTCGCGCCTTCAAATAGGCCGCTGTATCCGCGGACAACGGCTCGAACGCCTCGCCCTTCGCCTTGTGATAGAGCCGCTCCAACAGGTCTTCGATGGCGTCCGAGGCCAGCCAAAGCTTCTCGGGCGTATCGAGCATTGCGAAATGGCGCGCATAAGCTGCTTGCGCGTCGCCGCTCGGCTGCGCACCGAAGTATTCCCGCGTCCACCACTGCGTGAAGCGGTCGGCGGCATCAGGTGCGCTGAATGCTGCCGGCGCATGCCAAGCGCCGTCAGCGATCATGCGTGTGCCCATGACGTACTCGCGTAACTCCGACACATTGACCAACACGAACTCGGTCGCGCCCGCTTCGACGATGTTCTGGAACTGCGCAGCGATCG
Source organism: uncultured Terriglobales bacterium (assembly GCA_964460655.1). Classification (GTDB taxonomy): domain Bacteria; phylum Acidobacteriota; class Terriglobia; order Terriglobales; family Acidobacteriaceae; genus CAVUAF01. The sequence goes on from CAYWSH010000001.1 coordinate 78,891, forward strand.
TCGCGGGTGTCACCGTGTGGGTCACCTGCTTCGTCAGCCGCCCGCCCAGAAAAGCAAGGTGGTAGTAAACGCCGTGCTTCCACTTGCCGGCATCGGTCGGCAGCCCACGCATGTGACCGTCGTTGTCGTCGGGCCAGATGATCATGACGTCCGGCGGCAGGTCGAATGCAGCCGGATCGCGCTGATACTGCGGCAGCATCTCGTTGAACATCGTGAAGTGGAAGAGCTGCGCCTTGTCCTTCGGCGCCAGCTCGTGCACCGCCTCTACCTGCAGGCGAATGACTTCGCGGAAAGTCTTCGCTTTGTCGGCGTCGGTAGTGCCGGGCGGAAAGACGAATGGGCGGTCTTCGGTGCCGCGCATGCCCACCGGCCAGATCGTGTCCAGCTCGCGGTTCTCCAGCACGCCGTCGCGCCAGTACTTGAGCATGCCGTCGCGGTTGGTGAACCAGTTCCATTCCGGACGCACACCGCGCTGCTCGGCGAGATTGAAGCGCGTAAGCCCAAACGGATTCGACAACAGGATGTCGTAATGGTGCGACGTGAAGTACAGGCCCCAATCGCTCGCCAGCTTCTGGACCTCAAAGCGCCGATGCACGCGCACGTACGGCGCTACCATATTCATGCGCAAGCGGAGCGCCGTCTCGAAGAACCGCTTGTACCAATCGAGCGGGACATCGCCCGTCTGGAGCGGGTAGCCACGTTCGTCGAACGGCCGCGGCAGGATGTCCTCGTCGTCGTGAAACAGGCCGCGATAGCGGAATGTCGGCGGCGCAGAGGCGAATCGCGTCGTCTTTAAGACTAACGGATCGTGATGCTCCGCCACGTAGCCACTCCACAGGTAGAGTGGATCGATCCCTAATCGCTCCGCCAGCGTGTATGCGGCAAATGCCGTGCCGCGCGGGTTTGCGCCCACGAGCCATACCGTGTCGCTCGCGGAAACGATGCGGTAGCTCTCCCACTGTCCTTGCATTCCCGCAACATCGATATCGCGCGGGATAGCGCCATGTCCCAAGGTTATCAACCGGATCGCGACGCGGTTGCTGGCCGGCTGCTGCACCAGGGGCGGACGATGGCCGCTGATCTTCTCGATATCGCCGGCGAGGAATTGCGCTGCCTGCTGGACGGCTGGGTTCTCGTCGGCCGCGACGACGATCTCGCAACCGCTTCCCTTCGCTGCGAGTACCACATCGCCTGGTAGTGGAGCGCTAGCACGCACCCACGAGCCGCGCAGCTGTGCGGTCCAAGGTGTTTCCTGTGCTGCTGCAGTGGAAGCGATCAGGACAAAGACAGCAGCAACGTATTTTGCGCGCATAGCTACCTCGCCGCCGTGACTTTCAACTGCGTTCGCATCAGGTTGACCGAATCGCTGCCCACCATGATGTTGTACGTTCCCACTTCTACGACCCGCTTCAGCTGCCGGTCGAGATACGCCAGCTCCGCTGCACCGATCTTGAACTCGACCGTCCTGGTCTCGCCCGGACGCAGCGTGACGCGCTGAAATCCCTTCAGCAGCTTGATCGGGCGTGTGACCAGGCTGCTCTCCGCGCCCACGTACATCTGCACGACTTCATCGCCGGCACGCTCGCCGACGTTCGTCACCTCGACCTGCGCAGTCGTGGATCCTGAGGCTTCGATGCTCGCATTCATCAGCCGCAGGTTGGCGTAGCGAAACCTCGTGTAGCTCAACCCGAAGCCGAACGGGAACAACGGTTCTTTGCTGGTGAAGAGGTAGCCGCGACGGGCGCTCGGCTTTTGATAGTAGAAGACCGGCAGCTGGCCGACCGAGCGTGGCACAGTGATGGGCAGTCGGCCCGCGGGGTTATAGTCGCCGAAGATTACGTCGGCGAGCGCCGTTCCGCCTTCCTGCCCGAGATACCAGCCATCCAGGATGGCGGTGGCTTTCTGCGCGATGTAATCGATCGAATTCGGCCGGCCATGCAAGAGCACGACGACGAGCGGCTTGCCGACTGACCGCAAGCGGCGTATCAACTCGTCCTGCCGTCCGAGCAGATCAAGATCGTCGCGATCGCCAGGGTGCCCCGGCGACCACTCTTCGCGCGATGTCTGCTCGTTCTCGCCGACGACCACGATGCCGACGTCGGCCTGCTCCATCACCTTCACCGCGTCCGCGATGCGATGTTCGTCGAGCTCGGCGTCGGCTTTGATGACTACGTCGGCATCCCAATCGGGCTTCGTCTCGGTGATGCGACAGCCTTCGGCGTACAACACTTCCGCGCGACTGCTCACTTTGTCGCGAATACCCTGCAGCACGCTGACCGCATGCTCGGGAACACCGCTGTAGCCGCCGAGATGCGGCTCGCCGGCGTTAGGCCCGATGACCGCGATCCGCCGGATCCTGGCGATGTCGAGCGGCAGCGTCGGACCTTCGTTCTTCAGCAGGATGATGGATTCCCGCGCCGCCTGCAGCGCCAACTGGCGATGTTCAGGCGTAGAACTGGCCTGCACGCGCCGCGGATCGATGTAGGGATGATCGAAGAGTCCGAGTTCGAACTTGGCGCGCAGCATGCGTCCCGCAGCCTCGTTGATCAACGACTCGGGCACTTCGCCGGTGCGCACCAGCTCCGGCAGCGCGGCGTAGCAGTCGGTGGCGGGCAGCTCGATGTCCACGCCGGCTTGCACTGCCCAGCGCGCGGCCTGGCGGCAATCAGTCGCGACACGGTGAATGTCCTGCAGTTGATGAATGGCGAAGTAATCCGAGACCACGAGCCCGGAGTACTTCCACTCGCCGCGCAGGATATCGCGCAGTAGCCAGGTGTTGCTGTGGTTCGGGATGCCGTTGAGCTCGTTGTACGACGGCATGATGGCGCGCACATGCGCCTCCTGCACGGCCGCTTCGAAGGGCGCAAGGAAGACTTCACGCACCGTACGCTCGGAAAGATCGGCGGGACCAACGTTCGTCCCGCTTTGCGACTGGCTGTGCACGGCGAAGTGCTTCAGCGTTGCCATCACGTGGTTGCTGTCGATCGAGGCGCCGGTCCCTTGCAAACCCTGCACCGCGGCGACGCCCATGCGACTGACAAGGTACGGGTCCTCGCCGTACGTTTCCTCGGTCCGCCCCCAACGCGGATCGCGGGCCACGTCAACCACCGGCATCAGGCACTCGTGCGCACCGCGGCCGCGCACTTCCTGCGCCGTCGAGTCGAATATCTGCTTCACCAGCGCGGTATCGAACGTGCTCGCGAGCGCGATCGGCTGCGGATACGAGGTTCCCTGCCGGGCAGCGAGGCCGTGCAGGCACTCCTCGTGAAAGATAAGCGGGATGTGCCAGCGTGTGCTTTCCAACGCGATCTTCTGCAGACGATTCGTCAGATCCGCCATCCCGGCGGCGTCGCGGCGTTCACTGGGCCGCGCCATCTGCCCGAGTCCGTTCTTCAACAACGCGCGAGCCTTCGCCTCGTCGAGTTGCCCATTGGCGTCGAAGTAGTACCCCGCCGGCGGTACGAAACCGACGTTCTGCCAGGTCGAGCCCATCTGTGCGACTTTTTCTTCGAGCGTCATGCGTCCCAGCAGGTCCTTCACGCGCTCGTCAATGGGCGTAGCCGGACTCTGATACGGGAGCACAGCCTGAGCGACGGCACCCGCCGTCAACAGGAGCAGCGTCACCAGCACGCGGCAAGCGGACATTGCGCGCACCTCCACCGTGCAATAAAAGCTCACTCTTATATCACTGTTGCCATCGCTGCCCTTTTTTGACGGCTGCGGCCGGCGCTGCCGGTACACTGTCGTCCGCTCTCACTCATCCTGGGGTGGCGATCATGAAGGCAACACGCAAGCTCCGCCGCGCGGTGTTCGTCTGGCTTCTCTTTGTGGTTCAGTCGGGCGCGCAAGATGCATCGCCGACGACCGCAGCGGCCGGTCTTCGCGATAGCGCTGAGTTCTTGCAGCGCGCCGAGCGTCATTCCAAGTTCAAGGACCACGAAAAGGACATCGACCAACTGCTCGCGCGTATGACGCTACGCGAGAAGGTCGGCCAGATGACGCAGCTGACCGTGCAGATGATCACCAACGGCATGGACCAATCGATCACGATCGATCCCGCCAAGCTGCAAAAGGCGGTCGTCGACTACGGCGTCGGCTCCATCCTGAACGTGCACGACGAAGCGCTGCCGCCCGCCGCGTGGCACAAACTGCTCGGCGAGATTCAGGCTGCCGCCAGGCGGACGCGTCTGCAGATCCCCGTGCTCTACGGTATCGATTCCATCCACGGCGCCAACTATGTTCAGGGGGCCACGCTGTTCCCGCAGCCGCTCGCGATGGCGGCGACATGGGACCCGCCTTTGCTGCTGGAGGCGAGCCGCATCACCGCAGAAGAGACGCGCGCGGCCGGCATCCCGTGGAGCTTTTCGCCGGTGCTTGACATCGGCCGCCAGCCGCTCTGGCCGCGGCTTTACGAGACTTACGGTGAGGATCCGCACCTCGCGCAGACCATGGGTGTCGCCGTCGTACGCGGATATCAGGGCGATGATCCCTCCGACGACCGCCGCATTGCCGCCTGCCTGAAGCACTACATCGGCTACAGTGGCCCCACGACTGGACACGACCGCACGCCTGCCCTGATCCCTGAGAACACGTTGCGCGAGTACTACTTGCCGACGTTCCGCGCCGCGGTGCAAGCGGGCGCGCTCTCCGTGATGGTCAACTCGGGTGAGGTCAACGGCGTGCCAGGGCATGCGAACCGTTACTTGCTGACGGACGTTCTCCGCACTGAGCTGGGCTTTGACGGCGTCGTCGTTTCCGATTGGGAGGACATCAAGAAGCTCGTGACGCTCCACCGTGTCGCCGCCACGGAGAAGGATGCAACGCGCATGGCGGTGATGGCCGGCATCGACATGAGCATGGTGCCGCTCGATTACAGCTTTGCCGACCTGCTGACCCAACTCGTCGAGGAAGGCAGCGTGCCCATGACGCGCATCGACGAAGCCACGCGCCGCATCCTGCGAATGAAATATCGCCTGGGCCTATTCGAGCGTCCCAGCACCGACGAGAAGCTGCACGCACGTATCGGTACGGGAGCAGCGCGACAGGTCAGCCTGCAGGCGGCGCGCGAAGCCATTACGCTCTTGAAGAACAACGGCAACGTCTTGCCGCTGCATACCGGCACGCGCGTGCTGCTCACCGGGCCGACCGCCGACACGCTGATCTCGCTCAACAACGGCTGGACGTACACCTGGCAGGGGAATCGGGTCGCGACGTATCCCAAGGACCGGCCAACGCTGCGGCAGGCGCTCCAGCAACGCGCAGGAGAGCAGAACTTCAGCTACGTCCCCGGAGTCGACTTCGATAAGGAGCTCGACATCGCTGCTGCACGTACCGCAGCCGAGAATGCCGACGTCATTGTGCTCGCGCTTGGTGAGTCGTCATATACCGAGACGCCCGGCAACATCAACGACCTCACGCTGAGCGAGCCGCAATTGCGTCTGGCAGAGGCGATGACCGCCACCGGCAAGCCCGTGGTGCTCGTGCTGATCGAAGGACGTCCCCGAATCATCAGCCGCATCGCCGATCAGGTCCCCGCGATCGTGATGGCTTACAACCCCAGCAATGAGGGCGGGCAGGCGATCGCAAACGTGCTGTTCGGCGAGGTCAACCCGAGCGGCCGCCTGCCCATCACTTATCCCCGGAATGCGGACTCGTTGTTCACCTACGACCGCAAGGAGTCTGAGGTAGCGAACGGCGGGCGCGGCTCGCAGCCGCAGTTCGAGTTCGGCGCCGGCTTGAGCTATACGACATTCGCCTATTCCGACCTGATCGTTGCGCCCACGGTTGTCGAAGCCAGCGGCACGGTACGAGTCGCGGTGAAGGTAACGAACACCGGTACGCGTGTGGGCAGCGAGGTCGTGCAGGTCTACTTGGCGGACCTAGTCGCTTCGATCGCGCCGCCCGCCAAGCGTCTGGTGCGATACGCCAGGATATCCCTGCAGCCGGGCAAAAGCGAGCTGCTCGCCTTCACGCTGGATCGGAACGACCTGTCATTCATCGGCGCGGACAACAAGCCGACGCTGGAGCCGGGTGACTTCGAGGTCAGCGTCGGCGGTATGCACTTGCGCTTCGCGCTGAAGTGACGCGCGCTAGGCGAAGCGGTTCTGCTGGCTCTCCAGCACCTTGGCCGATTGCTCAGTCACGCGTGTCTGGTGCCGGAACGCGGCATTGGCCATGTGGCCGGCAACAGCGCTCTTGTAGCCGATCTCCACCGAAGCATTCGGCGTCTTGCGCGAATGCACGCAGTCGATGAAATTCGCCATGTGGTCGCTGTCCGGCGTCTCGCCCGTCAGCGCGACGCCATCCGGACGATTCACCTTCTCCGGCGCATAACGCACCGACGCTTTCGAGCGGCCCGTCACCATGTCGGTCGCGCCCATCACGTGCTCGATCGCGCCATCGCTGCCCAGCACGCGCTCGCCGAGGCCGAAGAAGCTGTTGTTGAAGCGCGAGCTCCACGACATCACGACTTCGTTGGGAAAATCGAGCGTCACGGTGATCGTGTCCGGCACTTCGCGTCCGTCCTTCTCCGAGAAGACGCCGCCCGACATGTAGGCCGACGTCGGCAGCGGCAAGTCGAGCACGCTCATCACCCACGAGACCTGATGGACCATGTTCTCCGTGACATTGCCGCCGGAAAACTCCCAGAACAGCCGCCAATTAATGAACTTGTAAGGATCGAACGCACGTTGCGCCCGACCGTTCAGGAAAGCGTTCCAATCATGGACGTTGGCGGCAACGCAATCCTGCGGCACGCTGCGGACCCACTGCCCTTTGCCGTGCGGCGTGTTGCGGCTCATCCAAGCATCGATCTGGCACACCTTGCCGACCAGGCCTTGTTTGACCCAATTCCGCGCATCGACGACCGAGCCGAAGCTCGTCCACTGCAACCCGATGCCGACCACCTGCTTCGATCTCTTCGCGGCGGCGAGACACTGCTCGGCTTCCTCGATGGAATATGTCATCGTCTTTTCGCAGTAGAGGTCCTTGCCGGCGGCCACCGCATCGAGGAAATGCCGCGCGTGCAGATGGAGCGGACTGGCGATGATGACGGCGTCGATGTCTTTCATGTCGAGCAGCGCACGATGGTCCGTGACCACGCGTATGTTCGGGACGACGCGACGGACTTCCTCGTGCCGGCGCGTGTAGACATCGGCCAGGCCGACGACGTCGACATTCGGCACGGCAAGGACCTGCTTCAACAGTTCCTGTCCGCGGCCGCCGCAACCGATCATGCCCACGCGTACGCGCTCGTTCGCACCGAGCACACGCTGCGGATCGGCCAGCACCGCTGCCGTCCCCAACGCCACACTGCCGATGAATTCCCGCCGGTCCAATCCGTTCTGCGCCATAGGTCCTCCTTAGAGCGCGCCCGCTTGCTGCAATTCCTTCTTCATTCCCGCCCAGCTTTGCCGTGACGATTCTTCTGGCGTGCCGCCACCCTTCCAGTGCGTTTCCAGGCTCACGGCGTACCTGTAACCATCGCGCTTCAGTGCGCGGAACTGGCCGAGCCAATCGATCGTCCCGCCGGCCATCGGCGCCCATTCCTGCTTGTCGCTGCCGGCTTTCTGTTGCACGTCCTTGCAATGGCAATGTCCGATGCGTTTTATCGGCAACTTCGCATACCCATCGGGATACGGCTTCTCGCCGAGCATCGCTGCGTTGCCCGGGTCCCAGTTCCCCATCATCCAGCGCGACGGCACCGCCGCCAGCGTGCGCGCCAGCTCGGCGCCGTTCCCGGTGTTGCACGACATCTCGTTCTCGAGCACCAGGATGACCTTCTTCTTGCCGGCCTTTTCGGCAGCCTCGCGCAACTTGTCGTCCATCGCCTTGCGATACGGTTGCTGATCGTCGAGCCGCCAGAAGTCGAAGCAGCGGACACGGTCTGTGCCAAAGATGTGCGCCAGTTCGAGTGAGTGCTCGAGCACCTCATCCTGCTGCTTGAAAGCGGAGTCATCGCCGAACCGATCACGTGTTTCCCGATGCTTGGACATCGGCGCACCCGGCCAATCCACCTTGAACAACGGGCTGGCGATGTCAGTCACCTGGACCTGGAAGCGCGCCAGGAGCTTTTTCGACTCTTCGATCTCTTTGTCGTCAAGCTTGAGGACGTTCTTCTTCCACATGCTGCGCAGCTCGACCCAGTGCAGGCCGAACTCCTTCGTCAGCACTTCGAGCACGTGGCCGAAATCATCGCCGATCTCGTCGTTGATGACGGCGACGCGGAAAGGAGGCTTCCCTGCCGCTCGCAACACCTGGGGGATTGCCGCCACGGCGGCCGAGCCTGCTACCGCACGTTTCACAAACTCACGACGGGAATACGAAGACATGGCAGGCGATCCTCGATAATCGGCCGATGGTTTCGTACAACAGAATAAAGGAGGCTGTTCCGGGCTGGAGCAGCCTCCTTGGCGTTACCGTCAGAACGTGATGCGGGCGCTCATCTCCAGCGAGCGGGCGCCGGTATCAGCATTGGTGATCTTGCCGAAGTTCGAGCTGGTGATGTCGGTGTTCGGGTTGTTGTACTGCGGCGTATTCGTCACACCGAACGCCTCCAGCCTGAATTCCAGACCGACTTTTTCGCGGATCGGGAAGCGACGGAATACCGCAGCGTCGAAGTTGAAGAAACCCGGACCATGGAACGCATAGCGCGGCATGTTGCCCAGCTTGCCCGCGATCGCGGCGGTAAAGTCGCCGCCACCCGCACCGGTGCAAGCCGAATTCACCGGCGTGCCGTTGGCGAGGGTCGTCGCAGCCGTGGTCTGTACCGGGCAGAATGCCGAGGTATCGAACCAGAAGCTGCTGCTGTTGATGCCCCCGATGCCGCTGAGGATATGGAACGGAGCGACCTGGATCGGCGTTTGGAAAGTCCCCGTCGAGTTCAACGAGGTCCCGCTGGCGGTGAAGTGCAACGGCACACCGCTCATCCGCGTGATGATGCCGCTCAGACCCCAGTTCCCAAACACCCAATTCGCCGGACCCGACGTCGCCCAACGCTTGCCTTGCCCGAACGGCAGTTCATAGACGAAGCTCTGGACAAAGGTATGCATGCGGTTGCGACTCAGGATGGAGCGGTTGCGGGCGAAGTCGAGGTAATTCCGGTCGCCTCCACCGTCGTCGGCGCCGGCATCAGCGCGGAACGCGATCTGCTTACCGAAGGTGTAGGCGGTCTTGAGCAGTAGTCCGCCCGTGAACCTGCGGTCCAGCTTGACCTGCAGTGCGTTGTAATTCGACGTAGTCGGCTTGAACAAGAAAGTCGTGCCAGCCGTGCGCCCAAACGCACCGAAAGCAGGATCGGCTGCAGTCGTTGAGCTGGGGAGCTGATTGCACAGCAACCGGAATTGGCAAGTCGGCAAGACCGCTCCCGTGGTTGTGTTCACTGCCGGACTCACGTGGTTGGCGCACGCGGTGGTTTCGTTCGCCATCACCACCGCGCAGATGGCGTTCAGATCGTAGGCCACCGGGATGCGCACGCCATGGTTCCCCACATACGCCATGTCGAGCACGAACTTCCACGGCAGGCTACGCTGCACCGACAGGTTGTAGGACTCCACATACGGCTGCTGGAAGTGCTTGTCGATGACGTTGTACGCCTCGGCCGGGCGTGGCGTTACCAGGCCACCGGGCAGCACGGCGATCGTCGGCGCGGCCGGAATGCCGGTAGCCATCCTCACCTGCACGCCTTGCAGGAAGGGCAGCGCCGTGGCGTTCACGGTAGTGGAATCCTGGTTGGAGCGGAGCGGATAGTTGAACGCGTACTGGTTGTTGGTGAACGGCGCGTAACTGATGCCGAAGCCCGCGCGCACCACCATCTTGTCACCCACGCGATAGGCCAGGCCGAGGCGCGGCGCGAAATTGTTCTTGTAGAACTCGCGGCCCAGGTTCAGCGGATTGTTCTCGATCCCAGCCTGCACCAGCACGTTGCGCGATGGATCGTAATTCGACCAGCGGCCCGGCTTGCTCGGCGTCGGCGGACGGTAGAGTTCCCAACGCAACCCGGCGTCCACCGTCAGCTTGCTGGTGGCATGCCAAGTGTCCTGACCGAAGAAGAACATCTCGGTCTCACGCCAGGAACCGGAGATGGGCGCGATATCGCGCCCGACTTCCGTCGGGAAATCAAGCAGGAGAGCCGCGATGTTGTTGGAGATGCTGGTGGATTGACCCGCGAGTTGGGTCGTGCCGCTGCCAAAACGGAACAGTCCGCGTGGGCTGAAGCTCTGGCCTTGCACCAGCTCGTCGCGCAGGCGACGGATATCAGCGCCCCACTTGAAGGTGTGGTTGCCGTGGACCTTGGTCCAGGTGTTGACCACGTTCAGGTTCACTTCGCCGCGGTCCCACGGCTGCGAGGCCGAATAACCGACGAGCGGGCTGGAGATACCGCCCTGCACATCGATGGACGCCATGCCGCTGGTGAAGCCGTTATCCAGGTTGGCTCCGGTGATGCCGAGTTTGGCGGCTGCGTCGGTCCCGTAGTCCGACTGTTGTGCGATGTTGCGGTAGTGGCTGATGCCGCCGCGCAGTTCCATGACAAGAGTCGGCGAGAAGATGTGGGTCTCGTTGAGGGCGCCGCTCTGCTCGTGCTGCAGTCCGGTGCCCTGGAAGCCGCCGTTCGCCGGTCCGCCGGCGATGCCGAACGCCGGCTGCTGGAATACGTCCTGCACGGAGCGGCTGAAGCGGAATGCCAGCCGGTCACTGGCCGTCCAGTTGTGGTCGACCTTGACGTCGAACGATGTCGGCGTCTTCCGCAGTTGTGTGTTGACCGACAGATTATTGGTCAGCGCCGTCGATTGCGCCGCCGGAACGAGTGCCAGGATCTTCGCCGTGATCGGGCTGATCAACTGCGCCGGGATCTTGTTACAGGCTGTGCCTGCCGGTTGTATGCCCGCTGCATTCGGCGTGAGCGGATTGCCGGCCGCGTCGCACTGGAAGCGTACGCGCCCGCTACCATCCGACGCGCCGCTGTACGGGTTGTAGATGGGGCTTGTGCTCGCCGAGAGGTCACCGCCACGCATCGCGACCGTCGGCACGCTGAAGAGATTGAACTGGCCGCGCACGTCGCTGATGTGCAGGATGTCGAAGAAGAAGAACGTCTTGTTCTTGATGATCGGCCCGCCGATGCTCGCCCCGTAATAGTTATAGGTAGTGCGCGGCACAGGGTTAGGGGCACGGTTGGCCCAAGCCCGGGCGGCGAGGGCACTCACGCGGTTGTATTCATACGCCGACCCGTGGAACTGGTTGCTACCCGACTTCAGTACCACGTTCGTTACCGCGCCCGCCGCGCGGCCGAACTCGGCCGTGTAGTTGCTCGTAGTGATATCGACCGTTTGGATGGCTTCGGACGGCGGGATGTAGATCTGCAACAATCCCGTGCGCTCGTCGTTGTTCACGCCCTCGATGGAGAGCTGGTTGAACTCGCGCGATTGCCCATTGACCTCGCTCGACAGGCTGTCCTGCGAGTTGAAGAACTCCGAGTGGTCACGATGCGGCCGCACCGTGCCCGGTACCAGCCCCAGCAGGCCCTGGAAGTTCCGCACTGGGCCGCCGACCGGCAGCTCCGCCAGCTGAGCGGCCTCGATCTTCTGGCCGACATCGGCGCGCTCGGTCTGCAAGATCGCGGTCGTCTCGGTGACGTTCACCACTTCGCTCGCTGCGCCCGGTACGAGGGTCACGTCCACGCGCACCGTGCTGTTGATGTCCAGCACGGCGCCGGAGCGCTCCGCCCGCTTGAAACCTTGCGACTCGATGCTCACTTTGTAGGTTCCCGGCGGAAGATTCGGGAACACGTAGTTCCCGCTGTCATTCGTCTTGGCGCTGCGCGTCAAGCCAGTGCTGACTTCGGTGATGGTGACGTTCGCATTGGTCAGCACTGCGCCGCTGGGGTCGCTTACCGTGCCGACCAGCGTGGCGTTCACCGCTTGCCCTTGGAGCTGCAGCGGGACGAGGAAAAGTGTGAGGGACAGTAAGGTCGCAAGGAGCCGCAGGTGGGTGCGCATCTTCGCCTCCGAGATGTTTTAGCCAGGCTAAAGACTTCGTTAAGACTTTGTTAAAGCCGGGTCGAAGCTTGGCACCGCGTGCCGTGACTGTCAAGCACGATACGAGAGCACGTTTCAGCATGTGAGATGGCGCGCCACGTTCGTCGCGGTCGGCTCTGCTCATCACTGGCGAACGCCGGAAGGCGAGGGTACGATGTCGCGCCGAGATGGAACTCCGCAGCTCATGCTTTCGTCGGTTGCGTGTCGTCTTACTGCTGCTCTATTGCTCCGTGTCATGGGCACAGGGCTGGCATTCGCTCGGCTCCGTGACGGGCTTCCAGCCTTTCGCCAAAGGAGTCGAGGTACAGGCCGGTGACGCACGCATTCGCGTTGTCGCGCTGAGTCCATCGGTGGTCCGCGTACGCTACGCGCCCGCAGGAACGTTTCCCGCCGACGCATCGTGGGCCGTGATCAACCCGCAGCCTTGGCAGGCTCCCGCTATGCAGATCGAGGATTCTCCCGCGGCCCTGCAACTCTCGACCAGTGAGTTGCGGGTGCGCATCGAGAAGTCGCCGCTGCGCATCGTCTTCCTCGATAGTGCCAGCCAACCCATTCTGCAGGAGGATTCGCGCCACCCCGTCGCTTTCAACGGCGACGAGTTCCAAGTCTCGGAGAGCATGCCGGAGGATGAACGCTACTTCGGATTGGGAGACAAGGCGGGTCCGCTCGACCATCGCGGCCAGGCTTTTGTGAACTGGAACACCGACGCCTATGGCTGGCAGGAAGGCACCGATCCTTTATATAAGAGCATTCCCTTCTTTCTCGGCGCGCGGCATGGCCGCGCCTACGGCGTCTACCTCGACAACACGTGGCGTACGACGTTCGACTTCGGCAAGACGTCGCGCGACTTCTTCACCTTCGGCAGCGATGGCGGTGAACTCGACTACTACTTCTTCTATGGTCCCGATCCGAGGAAGGTGATCAGCGATTACACCGCGCTCGTCGGCCGCACGCCCCTGCCGCCGCTCTTCGCACTCGGCTACCAACAGTGCCGTTACTCTTACTTTCCCGAAGCCCGCGTGCGGCAGATCGCGCAAGGATTTCGCACGCGCAAGATCCCGGCCGACGTCATCTATCTCGACATCGATTATCAGCAGGACAACCGCCCATTCACGGTGAACCGCGAGCGCTTCCCGAACTTCGAAGGGATGATTCGCGACCTCGCCGCGCAGAACTTCAAGGTTGTCGCCATCACCGACCTGCACTTGTGGGCACAGGATGGCTATGCGCCCTACGACGAAGGCAAGCGCCGCGATCTGTTCGTGCACAACGCCGACGGCTCGCTCTATGTCGGGCCGGTCTGGCCCGGGCCAAGCGTCTTTCCCGACTTCACCTTGACGCCGGCACGCGCATGGTGGGGCACGCTCTACCGCGACTTCGTGCAAAAGGGCATACGTGGCTTCTGGAATGACATGAACGAACCCGCGGTCTTCGTCTATCCGCAGAAGACGATGCCGCTCGACGTCGTGCACCGCCTCGATGGGAATAAGACCGCGTCGCATCACGAGATCCACAATGTCTTCGGCATGCAGAACGTACGCGGCACTTACGAAGGATTGCTCAAGCTCGCTCCCGACCAACGCCCCTTCGTGCTCACTCGAGCCGCGTTCGCCGGAACGCAGCGCTACGCCGCCAGTTGGACCGGCGACAACAGCAGTACGTGGAACCACTATCGCCTGAGCGTGCCGACACTGCTCAACCTCGGCCTTTCCGGATATGCGTTCATCGGCGACGACATTGGCGGCTTTGCCGGCAGCCCACCGCCCGACCTGCTCACTCGCTGGCTCGAGCTGGGTGTTTTCAATCCGCTGTATCGCAATCACACCGCGAAAGGCACGCTCGACCAGGAACCGTGGGTCCACGGCTCTGTCCATGAAGCCATCCGCCGCCGCTACATCGAATTGCGCTATCGCCTCCTTCCCTACATCTACACCGGGATGGAGGAGACCTCGCGCACCGGCGTGCCGCTGATGCGGCCGATGTTCCTGGAGTTCCCTGCCGATCGCAGCCTCGAGACCAACGAAGACGAGTTCATGTTCGGGCCTGCACTGCTCGTCGCGCCCAAACTTACCGAGACGCTCGATCCCGTGCAGGTGCGCTTGCCCTCCGGCGTCTGGTTCGACTACTGGACGGGAAAGCGCGTCCAAGGCGGAAAGAATCTCGACGTGAAGCCGGCACTCGATGAAGTGCCGGTATTCGTCCGCGCCGGCAGCATCATTCCCCAGCAGCCGGTAGTGCAAAGCACGAGCGAGGTCCCCACTGGGCCGCTGGAGCTGCGCGTGTATCCCGGACCGGACTGCCGCGGCGCCATCTACGCCGACGACGGCGAGACCTTCGCCTACCAGCGCGGTGTCTTTCAGCGGACCGCGATCACCTGCGAGGCCACGGCCGCCGGCGTCAAGGTGCAGATCGCCGACGCGGTGGGCAGCTACAAGCCGTGGTGGAGTGAATACAGGTTAACGATCGTGGGCGTGGACCGTGCGCCGGCTGGAGTCGTGGTTGATGGCCGCGCCGTCTCGGACTTCGTGTATTCAGCGGCCGAGGGCTCGGTCGTGCTGACTGTCCCTGCACGCCGTGTCGGCATTTCCGTCAGCTACTGAGACCTCGCAAACGCCGTTTTGAAAACCGCTGCGATTGCTGTTATGGTTCGCGGCGAAACACTTATGACGAACCTTACTCGCCGCTCGGTACTGAAGACCGCCGCCGCAGTCGCCGCCCAGACCACGCTCGCACCCCTCGCAGTCACGGCGCAGCAAGCGGCTCCGGCGACGCTCCCACCACCATCCGGGCTCGCGGACGACAAGCAGTTCCGCGGGCTTAAGGTCGGCGTCTGTTCGTATTCCGTCCGTTCGTTCCCGGCGGACAAAGCCCTGCAGATGATCAAGCGTGCGGGAGTCCGCAACTTTTCGGTCAAGGAGGTCCACCTGCCGCTGACCTCTTCCGCCGACGAGCGCCGCCTGTTCCGCCAGCAGGCCGAACAGATGGGCCTGCAGATCACCAGCTGCGGCGTCATCTACTTGAAGAATGACGAAGCGAACATGCGCAACGCGCTCGACTATGTGCGCGACCTCGGCGCCTCGGTCGCGGTCGTGGGTGTGAACCGCGAGATGCTGCCGCTGCTCGACAAGGCGATCAAGGGCTACGACCTCCGCGCCGCCATTCACAATCACGGCCCGAACGACAAGCTGTTTCCGTCGCCGCTGGAGGTCTGGGAAGCCGTCCAGCCGTTCGACCGCAAGATCGGACTCTGCATGGACATCGGCCACACCTTCCGCATGCACGAAGACCTGGTGAAGGACATCAAGAAGACGAACGCGCGCCTCTACAGCATGCACTTCAAGGACCTCGAATCGGACGAGGTCAAGGCGAAGGGCGTGCCCGTCGGCACCGGTGTGATGCCTATCGCCGCCATCCTGCGAGAGCTCGTGCGCTCCGGCTATAAGAATGAGGTCCAGTTGGAGTATGAGGTCGAGGCCGGCGACCCGCTGCCGGGTATCGCCGAGTCACTCGGCTACATGCGCGGCACCTTGCAGGCGCTGCGCTGAGACGATGATGAGGTCCCGCAGAGCTTGTCGCTTCGCCGGTGCGGTGCTGGCCGTATTGCTCAGCCAGCCCGTGCTCGCCCAGAACACGCCGCCGCGGCCGCGCATCCTCGGCGTCGCCCACGTCGCTTATTACGTCAGCGATCTGGACAAGGCGCGACAGTTCTACGAACAATTCCTTGGCTTCGCGGAGCCGTTCGCGATCAAGCGCGACGACGGCAGTGAGCGCAGCGTCTTCATCAAGATCAACGACCAACAATACGTCGAACTCGTCCCCGAGCCCGCCGGCGACGACGGCCAGCTGTCTCACATCGCGTTCTACACCGACGATGCACGTGCCTTGCGCGACTATCTGGCTGCCCGCGGAGTCGGGGTGCCCGCGGAAGTGACCAAGGGAAGGACCGGCAACGGCAACTTCACGGTGACCGATCCCGACGGACACCGGGTCGAGTTCATCCAATACGAGGTTGAAAGTTGGACAGCGCAGCATCGCGGCAAGGAGATGCCGGCAACGCGCATCTCGCCGCGCTTGATGCACGCTGGATTCACGGTCCGCTCGGCAGCCGCGGCGATGAGCTTCTATGGCGGCATCCTTGGCTTGCGTGAATTCTGGCGCGGCAGCTCTGATGGCACGGTGCTCAGCTGGATCAACATGCGCGTGCCCGATGGCGACGACTACGTCGAGTTCATGCTCTACGGTGAACCGCCCGATGCGCAGCGTCGCGGAACCTCGAACCACATCTGCCTCGAGATCGCGGATGCCGCAAAGTCCGCCGCGGTCTTACAGGAGCGCGCCGCGCCAATCGACTACAAACGCGCCATCGAGGTTCGCACCGGGCGCAATCGTAAGCGGCAAGTGAATCTGTTTGACCCGGATGGCACGCGGATCGAATTGATGGAGCCGAAGACGATCGACGGTCAGCCGACACCGCCCTCCACCGCACCACCGCCACGGCCTTGACCCATGCACATCGGCCTCATCGGCGGAGGGAACATTTCCAGTACGCACGCCCGGGCCGCGCGCGCCTGCGGCCTGACTATCGCGGCCGTTTTCGGTACCAATGAACAGAAGGTCAAGGTACTCGCGTCGGAGTTCGGCGCCACACCGTATGCTGACTTCGCGAGCTTCCTTCTCCATCGCCCCATGGAACTCGTCGCCATTGGAAGTCCCTCAGGATTGCACGCCGAGCAAGGCATCGCTGCCGCCCAGCACGGTCTGCACGTGCTGACGGAAAAGCCCATCGACATTGCGACGAGTCGCGCCGACGCGTTGATCGCGGCGGTGGATCGCGCTGCCGTGAAGCTCGGTGTCTTCTTTCAGGACCGCTGCAAGCCCGAGCTGGTGCGCCTGAAGCAGCTGATCGCCGCAAACCGATTGGGACGCCTCCTGCACGTCGACGCGCAGGTCAAGTGGTATCGGCCGCCGGAGTACTACGCGGATTCGCGCTGGCGCGGCACGCTGGCACTCGACGGCGGCGGCGCGCTGATGAATCAGGCCATTCACACGGTTGACCTGCTCCTCTGGCTCGCCGGCGATGTGCGTCGCGTTCAGTCGCTCACCCGCACGGCGCTGCACCAGATCGAGTCGGAAGACACCGCCATGGCACTGCTGGAATTTGAGAGCGGCGCTGTCGGCACCATGCTGGCGACGACCGCGGCATTTCCGGGCTATCCACGGCGATTGGAGATCACCGGCACGAACGGCACGGTCATCGTGGAAGGCGATCTGATCGCTGGCATCGATCTACGCGATGGCGCAGCCAAGGAAGAGACCGCCAGACCCTCGCCGGCCACGCAGTCTGTTCAGAGTGCCAGTTCGCCCGTCGTCTCCGACGTCAGTGCGCACGCTGCGGTGCTGCAGAATTTCGTCAACGCCATCACGACGGGTGCTCCGGTCGTCTGCGACGGCCGCGAGGGGCGCCGCAGCCTGGCGCTGGTCGAGGCGATCTACCGCGCCGCCGCGGAGCCATTGAGGTGTACATGAAATGCAGACGTAGCCTTTGGCGCTGTGCGCTACTCGTCATTGCGACTCCCGCTCTGCTCGCGCAGCAGTCGCGTCCGCCAGCGGTGCCGCTCGTCACGCACGATCCATATTTCAGCATCTGGTCGATGAACGATCACCTCACCGATGGTCCCACCCGCCATTGGACGGGCTCAGCGCAGCCGTTGCTCGGCCTCATCCGGATCGATGGGCAGTTGTTTCGCTGGATGGGCACGCAGCCGCAATCCGCGGCAGCGATGCAGCAGACGAAGCTGGAACTCACGCCGACGCGCACCGACTATGAGTTCGAGCAGTCCGGGGTCCGCTTGCAGATCAGCTTCCTCTCGCCGCTCATTCCCTCCGACTTGGCGCTGATGTCGCGTCCGGTCACGTACCTCAGCATGACGGCGTCTTCCACGGATGCAACGCCACACAAAGTGCAGATGCTGTTCACAGCGTCGAGCGTGCTCGCGGTCAACACCAATACACAGGAGGTCACCTGGTCGCGCTCGCGACTCGCGTCGATGACGGTGTTGCGCGCCGCCAGCGTCGAGCAGGCGGTCCTCACCAAGACAGGCGACAACCTGCGCATCGACTGGGGCTCGCTCTTGGTCGGCGCCTCTGACCAACCAGGCGTCAGTACGGCAACATCATCATCCGATGACGCGATCTCCGCGTTCACGGCGGGCAGAGCGCTTACCGCTGACGACATCGACATGCCACAACCGGCGCGAAGTGCCGCCGTGCTGGCTACGGCTTTCGATCTCGGTGAACTGCGCGCATCACCGGTCTCGCGGCACCTCCTGTTGGCTTACGACGATCTCTACTCCATCGAGTACTTCAAACGCTGGATGCGGCCTTACTGGCGCAAGGACGGCATGACTGCCGGCCAATTGCTGGAGACTGCCGATCACGAGTACGCGGAGGTCGATCGCCGCGCGCGTGCCTTCGACGCGGCGCTGCTGGCCGACCTTCGTCAGGTCGGCGGCGCACCCTACGCGGAGCTCGCCACGCTTGCCTTCCGTCAGACCATCGCAGGGCACAAGCTCGTGGTCGATATCGACGGCCAGCCGATGTTTTTCCCCAAGGAGAACTTCAGCAACGGCTGTATCGCAACCGTCGACGTCATCTATCCTTCGTCGCCGTTCTTCCTGCTCTTCAGTCCCGAGCTCTTGAAAGCGCAATTGCGTCCGCTGTTGCAGTACACGCGCACCGGTCGCTGGCGCTTTCCGTTCGCGCCGCACGATCTCGGTACGTATCCCAAGGCGAACGGCCAGGTCTATGGCGGTGGCGAGCGCACCGAAGAGAACCAGATGCCGGTGGAGGAGAGCGGCAACATGCTGCTCATGCTGGCCGCGCTCGCGAAGGTCGAGGGCAACGCGAAGTTCTCTGCCGATTATTGGCCGCAACTGCAGCAATGGGCCGAGTACCTCAAGCAGCAAGGCATGGATCCGCCTAACCAGCTCTCGACCGACGATTTCGCCGGCCACCTCGCGCACAACGCAAACCTTTCCATCAAGGCGATCCTCGCGCTCGACGCTTTTGCATCCCTGGCAGAGAAGACGAACCACGCCGCGGATGCGTCCGCGTATCACAACGTCGCGCGACAGATGGCGCAGCACTGGGTCGAACTCGCCGCCGACGGCGATCACTATCGCCTCGCCTTCGACAAGCCCGGTACCTGGAGCCAGAAGTACAACCTGGTGTGGGACCGCATCCTCGATCTCCGCGTGTTCCCGCCGGCGATCGCGCGGACGGAAATGCAGTTCTACGCAGCGCATCTCAACAAGTTCGGGCTGCCTCTCGATAATCGCAGCGCCTACACGAAGCTCGATTGGGAGGTTTGGACGGCGACGCTCGCCGACAAACGCGAAGATTTTGATCGCTTCGTTACGCCGTTGCAGCGCTTCGTGAATACATCGACGAGCCGCGTCCCGCTCACCGATTGGTACTGGACCACGGAAGGCACGCAACGCGGCTTCCAGGCGCGCTCGGTGGTCGGCGGTGTCTACATTCCGCTGCTCGCCGATCCCAAGCTGTGGAACAAGTGGGCGCACGCTTCGCGGTGACATGCCCGAGCTGCCTGACATTGCCGCTTACATCCACGCGGTTGGATCGCGGATAGTCGGCCAACCGCTCGAGCAAGTGCGCGTGGCGAGTCCGTTCGTACTGCGCACTGTCGAACCTTCGCTCAAGGAAACGGAAGGTCATACCGTGCGCGAGCTACGACGCATCGGGAAGCGCATCGCCATCGGCGTGGATGAAGATCTGTGGCTGGTGCTCCATCTCATGATCGCCGGCCGTTTGCACTGGCGCCCGCGCGGCGCCAAGATCGGTGGGCGGCAGAACCTGGCGGCGTTCGATTTTCCCCACGGTTCGCTCGTCCTCACCGAAGCCGGGGCGAAGCGCCGCGCATCGCTGCATGTCGTGCGCGGCGAAGATGGACTGCGCGCCCTCGATCCCGGCGGCATGGACGCTCTCACCGGCGATCTCGATTCATTCCGCGACGCACTCCACGCCGAGAATCGCACACTCAAGCGCGCCCTCACTGATCCGCGCATCGTCAGCGGCATCGGCAATGCCTATTCCGACGAGATCCTGCACGCCGCGCAGCTCTCGCCCATCGCGCAGACCCACAAACTCAAGCCGGAAGAGTGGGAGCGGCTCTTCGCGGCGACACGCAGCACGCTCCACTCATGGAGCGAGCGTTTGCTCAGCGAAGCCAAAAAAGGATTTCCGGAGAAAGTGACGGCCTTTCGCGAAGGCATGGCCGTCCATGGCCGCTACGGCAAGCCCTGCCCGCGCTGTGGCGAGAAGATCCAGCGCATACGCTACGCCGACGACGAGACGAACTACTGCCCACGCTGCCAGACCGGCGGCAGATTGCTCGCCGATCGCAGCCTTTCGCGCCTGCTGCGCTCCGATTGGCCGCGTAGCCTCGACGAACTCGAAGCGCTAAAAAGAAAATAGGCCCGCGCGGATTTCGATGCCTTACGTGATCGCCCCGGGGTTGAAGAGCACCAGATCGTTATGCAAGCCCCAACGCTCGGCCCACGTCTGCTTGCGGCCACTGGCCACATCGAGGACGAAGCGGAAGCTCTCCCAACCAACATCCTCGACCGTCGCGCTACCGGTCGCGATCCGCCCGGCATCGATGTCGATCAGGTCGTGCCAGCGCTCCGCTAGCGCCGTGCGCGACGAGACTTTTACGACCGGCACCATCGCCAGGCCGTACGGGCTGCCCTCCCCCGTCGTAAAGATGTGCAGATTCATGGAGGCGAGCTGCTGCGTGCCACAGATGAAGTCGCTCGCAGGTGTTGCCGCGAACACCAGCCCCTTGGTTGCGGCGCGCTCGCCGTGCGTCGCGACTCCCATGATCGCGGTGCTGCCGGCCTTCGCGATCGAGCCTAGCGCCTTTTCGACCACGTTCGCGATGCCGCCACGCAGGTTCCCCGGCGTCGGGTTCGCGCTGCGATCGGCGCCGTGTTGCGCCAGATACTCGTCATACCAGCGCATCTCGCGCACCAGCGCGCGGGCCACATCTTTATTAATAGCGCGTGGTGTCAGCAGGTGGATCGCGTCGCGCACCTCGCTCACCTCGGAAAAGAGCACCGTGGCACCGGCACGCACTAGCAGGTCAGCAGCGAATCCGACCGCCGGATTACAAGTGACGCCCGAAAAGGCATCACTGCCTCCGCACTGCAGTCCGACAACCAACTGCGACGCCGGTACGGTCTCACGCCGTCGCCCATCGAGTTCCTCCAAGCGCTTCTCCGCAGCCTCCATGATGACGCTGACGCTTTCGGCAAACCCGCTGTAGTCCTGCAACCGCACGCGTTCGCTGTTTCCGAGCACGCGCAGCGCGGCTTCCGTGAACAGCACATCGGGCTGTACTTTCTCGCATCCCAATCCCACGACGAGCGGCGAACCGCCGAGGTTGGCGTGCATTCCGATATGACGCAGCGTGCGCAGCGGCACGTCGGCACCGGGCGAGTTCATCGCGATCCCGCATCCATAGCCGTGCGTGATAGCAACGACGTCGTCTACGTTCGCAAAGCGCGGCAGGATCTCCTGCTTGATGCGGCGCGCGGCATATTCCACCGTCGGCGCCGTGCACTGCACCGTCGTCACGATGCCAAGAATGTTCTTCGTGCCGGCGCTGCCATCCGGATTGCGAAATCCTTCGAACGTAACGCCCTCAAGCGGCGGTTGCGGCGGAGGAGGCGCGGTGGCGAGTGGCAGATCGTCGAGTGATGGCGGTTCGGGCAGGCGAAGCATTTCCTGACGGACCCAGGTACCCGCAGCGATCGGGTGGTTAGCGTACCCGATGACATGTCCATACCGAACGATGTCCTCGCCGGCCGCGACATCGCGCAGCGCGACCTTGCGCGCCTGTTGAATATCTTCGCGAAAACTGAATCCGGCAGGAGTGGCCGTGCCGGTCTTAACACCTTCCGGCGCGACGATGATGGCTACGTTATCCCGCTCGTGAATGCGCAGAAAGAGAGGAGGCACAGAGGGAGCGAATGTAGCGCGGCCGGCTCGACGCCGTCCAGCGCGCCTGCTTCGCTTTTGAACCGCTTTGTGCTTCACTGTTCCGCCATGCTGGCCGTCGGACCTCGTCGCCTCCTGCTCTCTGCGCTCCTCCTTGTGTCCTCAGCCGCCGCGGCGACCAAGCCGCTGCAGATCTTTTTCGTCGACGTCGAGGGTGGGCAAGCCACGCTCATCGTGACGCCCGCCGGCCAGTCGCTGCTCATCGACACCGGCTGGCCCGGCTTCGATGGGCGGGACGCCGCTCGTATCGCCGCGGCAGCAGCATCCGCGGGCGTGAAGCAGCTCGATTACGTCCTCATCACGCATTACCACAGCGATCACGTTGGCGGCGCACCGCAGCTGGCCTCCAAAATGAAGGTCGTGACGTTCGTCGATCATGGGCCGAACCAAGAAGACACCAACGCCGTCCGTTCTATTTACAGCGCCTACCAGGAGCTGCTGAACAACGCAGAGCACGTCGTGATGGCACCCGGCGATAGGCTGCCGTTGCGCGGCGTGGAAGTCCGTGCAGTCAGTGCGGCGGGTAGACTTCTGGCCCAGCCTCTGCGTGGCGCCGGTCAGTCGAATCCGTTGTGCGCAGGCGAGCCACTGGCCCCGGCCGATCCTTCGGAGAACGCGCGCTCGCTCGGCACGCTGCTCACCTTCGGCAAGTTCCGGTTCATCGACCTCGGCGACCTGACGAAGCAGAAGGAGATCGAACTCGTCTGCCCGAACAATCTCATCGGGCACGCCGACGTCTATCTTTCGACGCACCACGGCCTCGACCAATCGAATGCGCGCGCCCTCGTGCATGCGCTGCACCCGCGCGTCATCATCATGAACAACGGAGCGCGCAAGGGTGGCAAGCCGGAGGCGTGGGAGACGATGCATGCCTCCCCGGGATTGCAGGACCTCTGGCAGCTGCACACCGCGATCGAAGCCGGCGCCGATCACAACACAGCAGAGCAGCTGATCGCTAATCCCGACGAAAAATGCGCGGGCGAGTATCTCAAGCTGACGGCTTGGCCGGACGGTAGGTTCACCGTCTTCAACTCCCGCAACCAACTCGCGCGGACCTACAAACCGTGAGCCTCACGTCCTCTGAGACGGAGATCGCACGCCGCGCGCGACACCGGATCACGCGGCGTTTGCTTCCGTACTTGTTCCTGCTCTACGTCATCGCTTACCTCGATCGCGTAAACGTGAGCTACGCCGCATTGGAAATGACGCACGCCCTGGGTTTCGGACCCGACGTCTACGGTTTTGGCGCCGGCATCTTCTTCGTGGGCTACTTCATGCTCGAGATCCCGGGCAGCATCCTGGTCGAGCGCTGGAGCGCGCGCAAATGGATCGCGCGCATCATGTTCACGTGGGGGATCGTGGCCATTGCCGCCGGCTTCATCGAGACGCCGCACCAGTTCTACTGGGTACGGTTTCTGCTCGGCGTTGCCGAGGCGGGCTTCTTTCCCGGCGTCATCGTGTACATGGGCCATTGGTTCCGGCGCGAGGAGCGTGCGCGCGCAATGGCGTGGTTCATGGCGGCACAGCCGGTCTCGAACATCATCGGCGCCCCTCTTTCAGGCTGGCTGCTGGGCATCCACTGGCTGGGCTGGCCCGGCTGGCGCTGGCTGTTCGTCGTGGAAGGCGCGCCTGCCGTCGTCTTAGGCGTCGTTACGCTTTTCTATCTGACCGACCGACCCAGCGAGGCAAGCTGGCTGCCCGATGCGGAGCGCGAGTGGTTGACGGCGGCTCTCGCGCGCGAGCGCACGGTCATCGAGACGCGCAGGGCCACACGTTCCGGGCGCCTGCCTCTCCAGGTCTTGCTCCTCGTCGCCGGCTATTTCTGTGTGGTGACCAGCATTTACGGTTTCCAACTGTGGCTGCCTACGTTGTTACAGCGAGTGTCCGGACTCTCGAGTCGCGCCACTGCCTTCCTTTCGGCCCTGCCGTACTGCGTCGGCTTCGTTGCGCTGCTGGTCGTGGGTTGGTCGTCCGACCGCACCGGCGAGCGCCGCTGGCACACCGTGACCTGCGTCTTGCTCATCGCCCTGGGGCTCGCCGGGAGCGTCGCCTTCGGCAACTCGCTCCCGCTGGCGCTGGCGATGTTCTGTGTCGCGTCGTTCGGTATTTCGGGATACTTGCCGGTGTTCTGGATGCTGCCCACCGCCATCCTCACGGGTACGGCTGCCGCGGCGACGATCGGTCTCATCAATTCTGTCGGCAACCTCGGTGGTTTCGTGGGACCGTACGTTGTCGGTTATCTTGTGCGTACCACCGGCTCGAATACTGCCGGAGTGCTGTTCCTCTCGGCAGCCGCCGCGATGAGCGCCGTACTTCTGATCGCTGCCGGTGGTCGGCGCGAGCCGGTCGCGATACCCTCGGCCATGACCGCAACACAGGATTGACGCATGAAGCTTCGTAGCTCCGCATGGTTCGGTTTGCTTGACCGCGACGGTTTCATCCATCGCAGCTGGATGAAGAACCAGGGCCTGCCTGACCATCTCTTCGACGGCCGCCCGGTCATCGGCATCTGCAACACCTGGTCAGAGCTGACGCCGTGCAACTCGCACTTCCGCCGCCTCGCCGACTACGTGAAGCGCGGCGTGTACGAGGCCGGCGGCTTCCCGCTCGAGTTCCCCGTGATGTCGCTGGGCGAGACGCTGATGCGCCCCACCACCATGATGTTCCGCAACCTGGTGAGCATGGACGTGGAGGAATCGATCCGCGCGAATCCGCTCGACGGGGTCGTGCTGCTCGCCGGCTGCGACAAGACCACACCGGCGCTGCTGATGGGCGCCGCCAGTTGTGATTTGCCGTCACTCATGATCTCCGGCGGTCCGATGTTGAACGGCAAGTTCCGCGGCGAGAACATCGGTTCGGGAACGCACGTCTGGCGTTTCAGTGAAGCGGTGCGCAGCGGCCAGATGACCGAGTGCGAATTCTTCGAGGCCGAAGGCTGCATGAGCCGTTCCGCCGGCCATTGCATGACCATGGGAACGGCTTCCACGATGGCGTGCGTTGTCGAAGCGCTCGGCATGGGCCTGCCCGGCAATGCCGCCATCCCCGCCGCCGATTCGCGTCGCTATGCGCTGGCCCACATGGCTGGACGGCGCATCGTCGAGATGGTGCGCGAAGATCTGCGCATGTCGAAGGTGTTGACGCGTGCCGCGTTCGAAAATGCAGTGCGCGCAGTGAGCGCCGTCGGTGGTTCCACGAACGCCGTCATCCATCTACTGGCCCTTGCCGGAAGGATCGGCGTCGAACTTACGCTCGACGATTGGGACCGCCTCGGCCGCGACGTTCCCTGCCTGGTCAACCTCATGCCCGCCGGCGAATTCCTGATGGAGGACTTCTATTACGCCGGCGGCTTGCCGGTCGTGCTGCGCGAACTCGGCGCGCTGCTGCATCGCGATGCGCTCACCGTCAACGGTAAGACCCTCGGTGAAAACGTCGCGGCTGCCCCTTGCTACAACCAGAGCGTCATCGCGACGCTCGCCCAGCCAGTCAAGGCGGCGAGCGGCATCACGGTGCTGCGTGGGAATCTCTGCCCGAGCGGCGCCATCATCAAACCTTCGGCGGCGACTCCCGCGCTCATGCAGCACAGTGGCCCTGCGGTCGTCTTCGAGAACATCGAAGACTTCAAAGTACGCATCGATGACCCCGCGCTCCCCATCGACGAGAACTCGGTGATGGTGCTCAAGAACTGCGGTCCGCGTGGGTATCCCGGCATGCCCGAGGTCGGCAATATGCCGTTGCCGCCGAAGCTCCTTCGCCGCGGCATCACCGACATGGTTCGCATCTCCGACGCGCGCATGAGCGGCACGGCCTACGGGACCGTGGTCCTGCACGTCGCGCCGGAAGCGGCTGCCGGCGGCGTCCTCGCGCTCGTGCAGAACGGCGATGTCATTGAATTGGACACCGCCGCGCGCCGGCTGCATCTGCGCGTTGATGATGGCGAGCTAAAGCGGCGGCGCGAAAAGTGGCAGGCGCCCGCACGCGTCTACGATCGCGGCTACTACAAGCTGTATTACGAGCACGTGATGCAGGCCGACCGCGGCGCAGATCTCGACTTCCTCACCGGCGGCAGTGGCGCTCCCGTACCGCGCGACTGCCACTAAGCGCGGGCGGTAAGCTTCTTGCCCTTCCCCGCCCGCCGCGCCTGCTTCTTTTCCGCCAGCGCATGCACCAGGAACTCGGCGATCGATTTGGTGAGCTTCCGCGGATACGGCGTCTCCGGCATCGCCAGCGCCTGGCGCCGCACCAAGTGCCGGTTCGGAAGCCGCAGCGCCTGAAAGAAGCCCGGCTGTTGCAATGCATGCTCGGGCAGCATGGAGTACCCAAAGCCGGACTGCACCAGGCTCTTGATCGCCTCGGTATCCTCGGCCTCCATCACCACGCGCGGAACGATGCCGATGTCGTTCAGGAAGCCATCGATGATCGTCCGCATGTTGCTGTGCTTGGGATAGAGGAGGAATGGCACCTTCGCCAGTTCTTCCACGTGCACCGTCCCGACGTGGTGTTGCGTGACGCGCGTCGCTGCAGGCCGCAGGAACAGGAGTTCCTCTTCGTAGAGCGGGATCACGCGCAGCCCTTCGACCGGCACCGGCAGCGAGATCAGCCCGAGATCGAAGCGGCGATTCAGCAGTCCCTTGATGATGTCTTCCGTCACCGACACGGTGACCTGGAGAGGCGTCTGCGGGTATTGCTGGCGCAGGCGGCGTAACGGCGGTCCCAGGCGGTAGATGAGCGTCGTAACGCCCGTCGCAAAGTTGAACGGACGCGTGTCCGTGCCCGGCTTGTTCTCGAAAGCCTGCCGCACCAGTTTCATCTGCCGCAGGATGGGCCTGACATCATCGGCGAGGCGGTGTGCGGCAGGTGTCGGCAACAGCTTTCTGCCCGAGCGCACAAAAAACTCCGTACCGAGCGAGGCCGCCAGGTTCTGCAATTGCAGGCTCACGGCTCCGGGAGATAAGTGCACGCGCTCCGCTGCCTGCGAGACGCTCGAGGTCTCCACTACCGCCACGAAGATCTCTAGCTGGTGCAGGTCCATGTCGGCTCCGCCACGCAGGGATCGGCAGACATTTTAGCGTAATCAAACGAAACGTTCAGTTCGTCCGCTTCCGCTAAAACAGGTTGACCTGCTTACTGGACCTTGCCCGGACCATAGAGGGCACGCCCGGGCTTCGCTTGGGTTGATTCGCCGTCTTTGAGGACCTGCACGCCATTCACAAAGACATGCTGCACGCCGACGGAGTATTGATGCGGCTGCTCGAAGGTGGCGCGATCCGCGATCGTGGCGGGATCGAAGATGACGACGTCGGCGAAATATCCTTTCTTCAAGAAGCCGCGGTAGTCGAGTCCCAGGTTGGTCGCGGGCAGGCTGCTCAAGCGGCGGACCGCCTCGCTGAGCGAGATCACTTTCTCGTCGCGCACATATTTGCCGAGCAGGCGGGCAAAGCAGCCATAGGCACGCGGATGCGTCGAGGACTTCAGGAACGCGCCTTCCGGCGCCATCGACGCAGCGTCTGATCCGAACGACACCCATGGCTGCGCGATCTGCTTCTTCACGTTCTCTTCCGACATCATGAAATACACCGTGGTGATCCGCGAGCGGTCCTCGAGGATGAGATCCATCACGGCGTCGGTAGGATCCTGATTGCGCATCTTGGCGACTTCGGCCAGCGTCTTGCCCGTGAGCGGCTTGAGCTTGTCATTCTTGAAGCCGACCAGCAGGATGCGGTCGGGCGAGCCGGAAAGCAGGAACATGTTCTCCCACTGATCGGTCGGCGTGCGCATCTCGGTGGCGATCTTCTGCCGCGTGGCCGGGTCCTGCAGGCGCTTGAAGAGCTCGTCGTAGCCGCCGTCGAGCACCCAGGGCGGCATGGTCGATGCCAGTCCCGTGGCGCCGGCGGTATAGGTATACATGTCGGCTGTGACCTTCACGCCCTTGCGCCGCTCGCGGTTGATGAGTGCGATCACCTGGTCCATCTTCGGCCAGTTCTGCTGGCCCGACGCTTTCAGGTGATAGATCTCGACCGGCAGGCGCGCTTCGCGACCGATGCGCAGCGTCTCCTCTACCGCTTCCATCAGCTGATTCGCTTCGCTGCGGATGTGCGCGATGTACTTGCCGCGATATTCGGACGCTACTTTGGCCAGCGCGATCAGTTCGTCCGTCTTGGCGAAGAAGTTCGGCGGATAGATGAGCGCGGTCGTCACGCCGAGAGCACCGGCACGCATCTCGCTGCGCACCAGTTCCTGCATCTGCTTGAGTTGTTCGGAAGTCGGCGCGACGTCGGCGAGGCCGATGACATATTCGCGCACGATGCCCGCGCCCACGAAGGACGCGAAGTTCTGCGCGACACCACGCTGCTCGAGATATTTCTGATACTCGGCGAGCGTGTTCCACGGGATGTCGTACTTAAGGTCACCTTGCGATTCCAGGCGCCGCTGCTTCATTTCTGCATTCAGCGGGCCCATGGAGCCTTCGCCGAAGATCTGCGTGGTGACGCCCTGCTTCACTTCGCCCAGCGAGCGCGGATCGACAATGAGAGAGCCCTCCGAGTGCGAGAGCATGTTGATGAAGCCTGGAGCGACGGCCAGCCCGTGGGCGTCTACTTCTGTCTTGGCTTTCGCATGTGCGAGGCTGCCGATGGCGGCCACACGATCGCCCAGGATGCCAACATCGGCGCGGCGCGGCGGGCCGCCCGTACCGTCATAGACCGTGCCATTGCGGATGATGACGTCGTACGTGGCCTGCGCAAGCGCAGCCTGCGCGAACATCACGACAAGAACAAAGGCGAGGAGCCGGCGGAGTCGCTTCACGTGGAGGACCTCAGTCGAGCGGTATTCGTAGTGAATGTCCCACGCTTTGTCAATGCGCGGCCGGACCACTGCCTTGGCTCCCGCTCGCCGTGTTCGGCCCGTAGCCCCACTTTTCCTGCATGCGCTGGCGGAAGCGGTCGCGCTCCTCGGGCGTCATCGCTTGCCAGCGTTCGCCGATGCGGTCGGCGAGCCGATCGATGATCGGGCCGCGGACCGGATAGTGACCGCCGTGGCATCGTCCGCCCCAGCTCCCGAACAGGATGCGACATAGCCCGATGATGCCTATCGCCTGCCAGAAGGTGATCGGTGGCCACCCGAAGAGGTGTGGCGTGAGCCAGTTCCAAAGCAGCTGAACGACTTCGCCGCCGAGGAAGATGAACAAGAACATCGCCAGAATGCCCAGCGGCGCGAACCACAGCATTTTTGCAACTTGGGGTCTCATATTCAGGTCCTCACTTTTTCGCGTACTCGTAGTAGATCTCTTGCAGGCGCGCGCGCAGGCGCAGCACCGCATAGCGCTTGCGCGAAAGCAGCGTGTTCACATTCACGCCCAGCGCCGCCGCCATCTCTGGAAAACTGCGGCCCTCGAACTCGTGCGCCACAAACACCTCGCGCTGCTCCACCGGCAGCTCGGCGACCGCGCGCTCGAACTCATCCAGCAGGACGCTGCGGGCATAGGCCGCCTCCGGCCCCGCATCGGGCGAGGGCAGCAGGTCCTCGAACTCGAGCAACTCATCCTCGTCATCGAATCCTTCGCCTCCCAGGTCGCTGAAGTTCTGCGGCCGCTGCTTGCGGAAGAAATCGACGATGCGGTTGCGCGCCACCTGGAACAGCCAGCCGGCGACGTGGTCGATCGGCATCAGCAGGCGGTTCGCTTCCACCAGCTTGTAGAAGACGTCCTGCAGGATGTCTTCCGCGTCACTCGCGTCGGGCACACGCCGGCGGATGAAGTTGCGCAGCCGCGACTGTTCGCGCGCCACGACTTCAGAGATCCGCTGGTCCTGTTCGCGTGCCATGCGCTCGGTTAGCTCGAGATCAAGCCCTGCTGTGCGGTCCACCTATCGGGATAGACGATTACAGTGAGCGGATATTGTAGAGAGCACCGGCCGCCCTCTTCGTTCCGCCTTGACAGTCACAAAAAGTGCCGCGCATGATACGGCCTCTTACGCACCGCGACGCACCGATCCAATGCGAAAAAAGCCGATCCTTACGTGCACTTCGCTCCTGGCAGCCGTCATCCTGACGATCACCGCCGGCGCCACCGGCCAGTCCTTTGATAGCGCCTATTTCTCCAACCTGAAGTGGCGCAGTCTCGGACCGAACCGCGGCGGCCGCTCCATCGCGGTCGCAGGCAGCGCGGCCCGCCCGCTCGAGTACTACTTCGGTGCGACGGGTGGCGGCCTCTGGAAGACGACCGATGGCGGCGTCACCTGGGCTCCGGTCACCGACGGCCAGATCAAGAGTTCATCGGTCGGGGCGGTGGAGGTCTCCGAGAGCAAGCCTGACATCGTTTACATCGGCATGGGCGAGGTCGAGTTGCGCGGCAACGTGCTGCAAGGCGACGGCGTATACAAGTCGAGCGATGCCGGCAAAACATGGACGCATCTCGGCCTCGACGATACGCAAGCCATCGGGCGCGTCCGCATCCATCCCACGGATCCTGACATCGTGTACGTCGCGGCCCTCGGTCATCCGTTCGGGAAGAATGAAGAACGCGGCATCTACCGCACGCGCGACGGCGGCAAGACGTGGAAGAAAGTCTTCTTTCGCAATAACGCCGCCGGCGTGGTCGACCTCATCATCGACCACAACGATCCCAACACGCTCTACGCGACCACCTGGGAGGTCTATCGCAAGCCGTGGATGCTATGGAACGGCGGGCCCGGCTCGGGAATGTTCAAGTCCACCGACGGCGGTGATACATGGACTGACGTCACGCGCAATCCCGGCTTGCCCAAGGGCACGCTGGGGCGGCTGAACGTCACGGTCTCGCGCGCCGACTCCAAGCGGCTCTACGCGATGGTGGAAGCGGAAGATGGCGGCACGTTCCGCTCTGATGACGGGGGCGCGACCTGGCAGCGTGCTAGCAACGATCGCGAGTTGTGGCAGCGCCCGTTCTATTTCGGCCGCCTCTACGCCGATCCGCAGGACCGCAACAGCGTTTGGGTGCTGAACTTCTATGCCTGGAAGTCCACCGATGGCGCGCAGACCTTCTCGCGCGTGAATACCACGCACGCCGATCATCACGACTTGTGGCTCGACCCGAACGATCCGCAGCGCCTGATCATCGGCCACGACGGCGGCGGCAACATCTCGACCAACGGCGGCAAGACGTGGAGCAGCACAGCGTATCCCACGGCGCAGATGTATCACGTCGCCATCACGAAGGATTTTCCCTACCAGGTTTGCGGCGCGCAGCAGGACAACGACACCGCGTGCGTGAAAAGTGACCTGATCCCGCCTGCCCGCGTCGACGACACCCTGCGACCCGGCTCGTGGTATTACGCCGTCGGCGGCAATGAGAGCGGCACGATAGCGCCCTCGACCACCGACCCGAACATCTTCTTTGCCGGCGGCCAGGAGGGCTATCTGACGCGCTTCGATCGCCGCACCGGGCAGGCACGCGACGTGCAGCCGTTCCCGCGGCTCTTCTCCGGCGAATCGGCAGGTTCCGTGCCGGAGCGTTGGCAGTGGACGTATCCGATCGTCACGTCGCCCACGGAACCCAATGTGGTCTACGCCTCGTCACAACACTTGTGGCGCACCGAGAACGGTGGCCAAACCTGGCAACGCATCAGTCCCGACCTCACGCGCCACGATCCGCAAACGCTCGGCGACTCCGGCGGCCCGATCACGAAAGATCAGAACGGGCCCGAGTTCTATGCCACCATCTTCACCATCGCGCCCTCACGCCAGGACGCGAAGACCATCTGGGTCGGCTCCGACGATGGCCTGGTCCACATCACGCGCGACGGCGGCCGCACCTGGCAGAACATCACGCCGCCCGACATGAAAGAATTCACGCGCGTCAGCCTGATCGAGGCCTCGCCGCACGATCCCGGCACGGCTTTCGTCGCCGGCAAGCGCTATCAACTCGACGATCGCGCACCGTACATCTGGAAGACGCACGACTACGGCAAGACGTGGACCTCGATCACCGCCGGCATCACCACGGGCGACTTCGTTCATGCTGTCCGCGAAGATCCGAAGCGACGGGGCCTGCTCTACGCGGGTACCGAACACGGCGTTTACGTGTCATTCGATGAAGGCCGGCAGTGGCAGTCCTTGTCGCTGAATCTGCCGGACACGCAGGTACCTGACCTGGTGGCGGAAGAGCGCGACCTTATTATTGCGACGCACGGGCGCTCGTTCTACGTGCTCGACGACGTCGAGCCACTCCGGCAGATGACACCCGAAGTTGCCGCCGCGAATCAGTACCTCTTCGCTCCCGCCAGCGCGGTACGCCGCTCCTACCCCGCGCGCTTGGACTATTACCTCAAAAGTCCCGCCCGCACGGTGACGCTGGAGGTCATCGACGCCAAGGGAGGCGTTGCCACCAGGCTCTCGCGGCCAGGTTTTGTGACGGCCGGAGCGCACCGCGTCGAGTGGGACCTGCATTATCCAGGTTCGACAGTATTTCCCGGCATGGTGCTGCGCAGTGCGAATCCGCAAGTCGGCCCGCTCGCCGTGCCCGGCAAATATCAGGTGCGGCTCACCGCCGATGGCGTCAGTCAGACGCGTGACCTCGCCATCGTGCCTGACCCTCGGCTGAGCGATGTCTCGCAGGCTGACTACGATGAGCAGTTCAAACTCTCCCTAGAGATCCGCGACGCCGTCAGCGCGGCGAATGATGGCGTGATCCGCATCCGCGATCTGAAGAAGGAGATTGCTTTGCGCTCCGATGGGGCGAAGACCAAAGCCGTTGCTGACGCCGCGCAAGCGCTACACCGCACTCTGAGCGCTATCGAAGAACAGCTCTACCAGGTGAAGAACCAGAGTTCGAAAGACGTACTGGCACTGCCCATCAGGCTCAACAACCGTCTGGCTTCGTTACTGCGCGTGGCACAAAATTCCGACGCCCGGCCTACGGACCAGACTTACACCGTCTTCCGGCAGTTGAAAGCGGAACTCGACCAGCATCTCGCCGCACTCGATCAAGTCATCAAGCAGGATGTTGTACGATTCAATGCGCTCACCGGTGGTGCGAAATGAAGTGGAACACCATGCTGGCGCGCCTGCAGCCGGTCAGTCTCTTCGTCATCGTGTGTATGGCACTGCTGCTCGGTGCCGGCACGGCATCGCACGCCGCATTGACCTGTGACCTAAGCCAGTTCAAGCCGGGCATGGGCCCCACGGCGGCGGTGCAAGGCGATGGTCTACTGGTCAACTGGACCGGCGAGGGCAACGCTGATCTCCGCATTACGCTTGCCATCGCTGCCGGCCAGCCGCTCGTGCGCGAGCTTGCCGTGCGCAGTCGTGGTGGGCCATGGACAACGCTGGGCCGCAACCTCACACCGGAGTTCGAGGTCACGAGCGGACGCCGCCGCATGTCGAACCAGCAAGTCGCTCCCCTGACGAAAGAACTCGGCGTGCAGATCACGCCCGAGGTGATCGAGAGAGAAAAGTGGCAGGTGTTTTGGGACGCACCCCTGCTGGTGCCGGGCACAGCGCCGCGCGTGCGGCCCACCGCACCAGGAGAAGCGGCCGATCGCAATCTCGACCTGCCCCGCAAGCCGGAGGAGATACGGCGGGCCGCAGCAAGTTTTCAGGCGACGGGTTGTACAGCGAAGAGCGATGGTTCGCGGCTGGAAATCACGTTTCCCGGTGTATCGATGGGCATTTTTGCCGGCGACCTGCGTTTCACCGTGTATCGCGACACGAGCCTGCTGCGTATGGAAGCCATCGCCAAGACCGACGAGCCGTCAGTCGCTTACAAATACGACGCCGGTCTCAAAGGCTTCTCCACCGATTTGACACCGCGCGTCACTTGGCATGACACCGCTGACGAGCCCCAACAGTATCGCTTCGGCGGACTCAAGAATGACGCGCGTGTCGGCGTCAGAGCGCGCAATCGCATCCTGATCGCGGAAAGCGCCAAGGGCTCAGTCGCGGCGTTCCCGCCGCCCCATACTTTTTTCTTCGCGCGCGAGATCGAGACCAACCTCGGCTACGTTTGGTATCGCAAGGATTCGGACAAACATTTCGGCATCGGTGTCCGGCAGCCGGAGCGAGAGGAAACCGGGGAATACGAGCAGAATTTTGCCCTCTACAACGCGCCACCGGGCACGTGGCAGCGCATGGCAGTGTACTTCTACGTAGCACCCGCAACGAGCGAAGCCACGCGAAAGGCCGCGCTCGCCTTCACGCACGATGACCGTTTCAAACCCATCTCCGGCTACAAGACGATGGTGAACCATCTGCACACGCGGTTCACCGAGCAGATCCGCCGCAACGGGTCGCTTGACGGCTTCACGCAAGAGTTGGCCGCGATGAAAGGCATGGGGGTGAACATCGTCGGCCTCAGCGACTTTCATGACGACTTGCACCAGACCGACCCGGGGCCGCTCCGCTTCCCGGATGAGCACGATTACGCGCTCGCTGCCGCCAAGGCTTCTGACAAAGACTTCCTCGTCACGCCGTGGGAGGAAAGCTACATCTTCGGCGGCCACTACAACGTGCTCTTTCCGCACAACGTGTACTGGAGCATGACGAAGGCGCCGGGCGCGCCGTTCACCGAGAATGTCCCGCCGTATGGCAAGGTCTACCACGCCACGACGCCGGAAGAGTTCCAGCGGGTCCTCGACACCGAGAATGGTTACTGGTATTACGCGCACCAGCGGACCAAGGGCTCGACCGGCTATCCCGATGCGACCCTCGACAAACCGTTCGTGCGCAACGACCACAATCTCGGTCTGGCGTTCAAACCTGGTATGGGCATGGATCTGTCGGAAGCGCGCTTGTGCGAGTGGCGCTGCTTTGACGCGCTCGACATGATGAACAACGCGATCACCGACTCCGGCCTGCGCCCGAAGTATCTCCTCGCTGACATCGATACGTATCGCAAAGCGCCGGAAGACGACTTGTATCCGCAATTCCCGGTGAGCTACATCAAAATCGATCCGCTGCCCGGCCCTGCGGATGACTGGATGCCCATCCTGACCGCACTTCGCGCTGGCGATAGCTTCGGCACGACCGGCGAGATCCTGTTCAACGATTATCGCGTCGCAGGCAGCGGCAGTCAGAGAACCATCGTCGCGGACGCGGAGTGGACGTTCCCCCTCGAGTTCGTCGAGGTCGTGTGGGGTGATGGCAAGCAAGTCGATCGGCAGATCATCCGCTCGACCGAACTCGGTTCATTCGGCAAGAAACATTTCTCCATCCCCTTCAGCGCGACTGGCCGCTCCTGGGTGCGATTCGCGGTGTGGGATTCAGCCGGCAACGGCGCTTTCACGCAACCGCAGTGGCTTTGGCCAAAACGATGAAGCATGCACTTCTTTCTTGTCTCCTCTTGTCGGCTGTGGCGCTTGCCGCTGACGGCGCGACGGTGGTGCACGTTTTTCCTGGCCAGAACGGGCCTCATCCGGCCGACTCGCCCGCACGCTCCGTCGACACGATGGGCGGCGTGGGCCCGCGGCATCTCGTTGGTTTCATCAACGGCGGTGTCACCATCCGCGCGAAGACCGACGGCAAGGAACTTGCGCCGTATCAAACGCAGCTGCAATTCTGGCAAGCGGCGCTGAAGAACGCCGGCGGCGGCGAACCGTCTGGCCATCCCTACGATCCGCGCATCTTTTTCGATCCCCTCACCTCGCGCTGGTTCGCCATTGCCGACGAGTGGCGGTTCGCGAAAGACGGCGGCGCATGCTGCATGGATCACGTATTGATAGGCGTTTCCCGCGACGACGATCCGACGCATCCGTGGAAGGCGATCGACTTCGAGGCTAAGACAACGCTCGACAACGCCAAGTTTGGTATCGATCGGAACGGTTTCTATCTGACTGAGCTGGAGGCGTCACGCAGCGACACACCGCAGGGCGCGCTGCTGGCCATCCCGAAATCCGACCTGCTGTGGAAGGGCGATGCTAAACCGTCACTCGCGCACCTGAATCGCCTGCCGGTCGAGATGTTCACGCGCATGAGCGACCACAAGCTGCGCGGCGTCGAGGGCATGTTGCCCATGTTCGACGTTGACGCGAAGAAAAAAACCTCTGCTCCCGAGTACTTCGTGAACCGCTACCGCGCCGAGGTTGATGGCGAGACGATCATCCAGGTGCGCACGATCACCTGGACGTCGCCGACGACGGCGAGACTCAGCGAGCCGACCGACGTGGGGTTAGGCACGCATTATCCGATCCAGCCCACGACGCGCGCGGTGCAGCCACCGCTGGGCGGCGGGCTCTATTCGCCCGGCCTCACTGCTGGCGAAGGACGCTTGGTGAACGCGGTCGTGCGTAACGGCAGTGTTTGGACGATATCGGCGACCGAGATCAACAATCACACCGCTGCGTTCTGGGTCGAGATCGACGTCAAGACGATGAAGGTGAAGCAGCAGGGCCAGCTCGCCGATCCCGAAGCCGACATCCTTTTCCCCTCGGTGATGGTCGACAAGAATGGCAATCTCGGCATCATTGCGATGCGATCATCCGCGACCGAAGCGCCGTCGACGTACGTCACCGGTCGTTCGCGCACCGATCCGCCGAGCCGACTGCGACCGCTCGCGCGCGCCGTTCCGGGGCGTTATCCCTACATCTTCAAGACGAACGACTTGAGCAAACCGAACGAGGTCGTCTCGACCAGTGACTACGCAACGTCGGTGCTCGATCCTTCTGATCCGACCCTGATCTGGAGCTTTCAGTTCGCCGCCACGAACGACTGCATGCCAAAGGAAGAGAACGGCGGTCGTTACGCGACTCATTGGGTCGCCTACCGCGTCGGCCCCACCAAGAAAAGCCACTGACTACGCCCTCGGTCCACGACGGGACCATGGCGATCACGGATTGACCCGCACGGTCGCCGTCCACACCTGCTGAACACCCGTGCGGTTGTCGATCCACGCGGCGTGAAACACGCCTTGGCTGTCGGCCGTGATGCCGGCCGTGTCGCCACCCGTCAGACTGAAACCAGCGGCCGGTTTTTCGGGAGCGACGTTAGGCTCGGTGGAGACGCGCACACTCGGCAGCCATGTCTCGCCGCCATCGCGTGACGCAGTGAAACGCACGTAGTAACCCTTGTTGTCCGGATTCTCGCGCCGGTCGTACCACTGGGCGCCGACGATGCCGTCTTTGTTTACGGCGACCTGTGGCATGAAATCGTCGCCGCTCGCCGCGTCGACGCCATCGATCGCCTTCGGTGTGCTCCAGTGCAGGCCGCGGTCGCTGGACTGCGTGAACAGGATGCGCGCGTGCCCCGTCGCCGTATCGGCCCACACTACATACATACGGTCCTTGAAGTGAGTACCGGTGTCGACGGCCATGTCGCCGGTAACGCCGCGGCTGTTTGCGAGGTTATAGGTGGAGTGCGTGTCGACGATCTTAGTCGCCGGATCGAGCGTCATTCCGCCATCGGTCGAAAGCATGAGTTCGAGCCAGGCGCTCTCTTCGCGCGGCTTCCCTGTCGGACCCTTGGCATCGGCGCTGCGCTGAGCATGATTCACCAGCAGCGCGACCGTGCCATCCGCCAACACCTGCGTCGCGCTCACGCCCGGACTCGCCAGCCGACCCCCGCCCTGGTTCATCAGCGCGCGATCGTAGACATATTTCAGGTTGTCGCCGCGGTTCGTCAGCGTGATGAGCCGCACCGTGTTCCGGAAATCATCCATCGTGTGCGGATGCGTGGTGTCGCCCGGTCGATGGGCCGACTCTTCGCCGTGAATGTGCTCGTTGAAACCGATATAGATGTTGCCGCGATTCTTGCCCTGCGTGTGATCAACGGCCATGAACGGACGGTCGTTGGCGAGCATGCGGTTCACCGCCGGGTCCCAAGTCTTGCCGCCATCGCGCGAGCGGTAGAGAAACAGCGCGTCGGAATCTGACGTCCCGTGCCGCGGGTAAATGGTTTC
Organism: uncultured Terriglobales bacterium; assembly: GCA_964460655.1. Lineage (GTDB taxonomy): Bacteria > Acidobacteriota > Terriglobia > Terriglobales > Acidobacteriaceae > CAVUAF01. Next base: position 116,859 of record CAYWSH010000001.1, read on the forward strand.
CGTCTTCGCGATGAAGTACACCGTGCCGTCCGTGCCGTACACCGCCGTCGGATCGTCGGCAAAGTGTTCCGGCGCGACCGCGCCCGCTGACCACGTGCGGCCTCCGTCGAAAGAAACATACGAGGCGGTGTTGATGGCATCTTCCGGCGCGGCAAACATCGCGCAGGCAATGAGACGGTCGGCGTGGTTGGGATCGGCGGCGATGACGACCTCGCGATGATAGGCATCGGGCCGCGCCTTGCTGACCTGTACGTTCGGTCCGACGGTGATCTGGGCGACCGCAAATGAGCCAACAAACATGAGTAGCAGCGAACGCAATCTCATTTGATCTCCGCCAAACCGATGCCGCGCTCGCCCGCGACGGTGTACAGCAGGTATACGTGGCCGTTCTCCTCGAAGATCGCCGGATCGCGCAGTTGCCGCACGGGCGTTGGCGCCAGGCCGATCTTTGACTCGGCGAGCGGCAGGTTGCCGCCTTCGTATCCGCGCTCCGGCTCGAGCACTGTCTGCGGCTCCGACGGCGTCCATTTTCTCCAGTCAGATGTCAGCTTGATTTCTGATAGCAAGATCCTCTCGGGCTCATCACTGATGCGCGAGAAGTACAGGCGCAGTGTGTCTCCCCGCAGCAGCGGAGCGTTGTGCCGCATCCCGCGTTTCTCGTTGGGGAACAATTGCGGGCCCGCCTCGAACGGGCTCATACCGTCGCGCGAGCGGAACAAATGCCCGCCCCACGCGATCGCGTAATACTGGCCGCGCCACTGAAACACCCGGAAGTAAGGCCCACCCAGTACCTTCTCTTGCGGCGTGAAATCGACTCCGTCGCGCGACGTCGCGACCAGTGAATTCTGGATCGTGATATCGACGCCCTTCCCTTCTCCGGTGTTCAGCGGTTGGTTGGGCTGGCGCGTCGGGCAATGGAAGTACATCCGTATCTGCTTCGCGGCCTCATCCACATGGACATCGGGCGACGCGATGTGGTCGAAACACGTCTTCACGTTCTCCAAGCGCAGCGTGCCCGGCTCGTGGATCTTCCACGGACCGGTCAAACGATCAGCGTAAGCCAGCCGGATGTACTTGCCCTCATGATGAGCAAAGTAGAGGTAGTACCTGCCGAGCGGATGCTGCACCCACGCCGGCACGCGGATGAGTGACGGGCCGTTGATGTTGTCGCCGATCGTAGGGCTGCTCGCGGGCGTGATGATCGGCTGGTCGCCGACACGGACTGCCTGCGTCATCATCCATAGCAGCAGGAATGGAAGCACGGCGCCAATCTAACATCCGGCGACGCACGATCTGCCATCGGTAAATCCGATAAAACGTAGTGGATTTATAAATTGGACGCACATTAACGTGAGGTCAATAATCCGAGCCGTCTCTCAGTTTTTCGCGGAGGCATTGCATGCGCCGATTCGCGTCCTCTTTGTTCGTCTGCATTCTCCTTTCCGTCACAGTCTTCGGTCAGAGTGACAGCGCCACGCTTTCCGGGCGTGTCACCGATCCTTCCGGCGCCGTCGTTGCCAGCGCCGATGTGACCATCACCAGCTTGGACACCGGCATAGCGAACAGCGTCAAGACCAACGACGCCGGCGTGTACGTCTTCCCCAACCTACGTCCCGGCAGCTACCGGCTTGCCGTGCGCGCGTCAGGCTTCCGCCAGACGGTGCATGAGGGCCTCGTCCTGCACACCCAGGACCGCCTCAAGGAAGACTTCTCGCTGCAGCTCGGCGCTGCCGAACAGACCGTCACCGTCACGGGCGAGGCGCCGCTGGTGAACAGCGAGTCCGCGGCCGTCGGCATGGTTGTGGACCGCGACTTCGTCGCCAATATGCCGCTGAACGGCCGCAGCATCCAGGCACTCATCCAACTGACGCCCAGCGTCGTGGTGACGCCCGTCAGCTCAGGAAGCTCAGGACAATTCAGCATCAATGGCCAACGGCCGGATGCGAACTACTTCACAGTGGATGGCGCAAGCGCGAACGTGGGCGTGGCCGGTGGCGGCAGCGTGCTGGCCGCGGCGTCTGGTTCGGGAACGCACTCTACAGCCTCCGGCGGTTTCAGCAACATGGCTTCGATCGATGCTATCCAGGAGTTCAAGATCCAGACGTCGACCTTCGCGCCGGAGTTTGGGCGCACACCCGGCGGCCAGATCTCGATCTCGACCAAATCTGGTACGAATGCTTTTCACGGCGACGTCTTCGAATACCTTCGCAACAATATCTTCGATGCGAATGATTGGTTCCTGAACGGCATTCCGCCGCGCACCGGAGTGCCGCAGCATCCGCCGGAGCGGCAGAACGATTTCGGCGGCGTGCTGGGGGGACCGATCTGGAAGAACAAGGCGTTCTTTTTCTTCTCGTACGAAGGCCTGCGGCTGACGCAACCGACACCGATCTTGAAATACGTGCCTTCGCTCTGTCAGCGCGGTACCGGGACCTGTCCGACCGGTTCCCAGCCGGCGATCGCAGCGGCGCGTCCTTACCTGCTGGCCTATCCCTTGCCGACCGTCGGCGGATGCGGGAGCGCTCTAGCGCCTTCGACCGATCCACTCCTCAGTCCCTTCTGCCAGGGCTATCCCGCGACCGTGAACCAGGACAATTACAGTCTGCGCGGCGACTACAACATCAGCCGCAAGATGAATATGTTCGTGCGCTGGGTCCATGCTCCTTCTACATCGAATGCACGCAGCGCGAATGCGACCTCGCTCTTCACCAACCAGCCCGACTGGGACTCCTACACTGCCGGCTTCAACTACTCGATCACGCCGACCGTGCTGAACGCGTTCAACTTCAACTACACGTTCGCGAAGGGATATGCGCACAGCACGCTCGACGCCTTCGCCGGGGCCGTGCCTTTCTCCACGACCGACCCCATCATCTTCCCCAACATCACAACGCCCGATGGGCAGAAGGTGAGCATCAATAACACTCGCGTCTTCATCACCTACACGCCGGCAGTGGCGTGGCGCATCGGTGAGGAGACGAAGAACGAAGCCCATCAGTGGGGCTACATCGACACCTTGAGCTGGACCAAAGGCGCGCACCAAATGAAGTTCGGCGTCGACTTCCGGCGTCTCACGCCCATCCAGGCACGTCCTCCCTATCAGCAGAGCTTCACCTTCCAGACGACCGCGCAGATGAACGCCGGCACGCCGCAAGCGGTGTTGAGCCTGTTCAACCCGCTCACCGGCACGCTGTATTACCAAACCAGCGTCTTCGCGCAGGACACCTGGAAGATCACGCCGAGCCTTACCTTCACTTACGGTCTGCGCTGGGAGTACAACCCGCCACCCGGCACCATCAACAACGTTCCCTTCCTCGGCTTCACGCAATTCGATCGCAATAACCTCGCTGCTACGCAAGTGGCGCCCATCGGCACACCGATCTATGAGTCACAGAAGAACGCCTTTGCTCCCCGCCTGGGCATCGCGTATCAGCTGTCGCGCGACCCGAAGTGGGGCCGCGTGGTCCGCGCTGGATGGGGTTTGTTCTTCGACACCACCGGCGACTATGCGTCGATGAGCACGGTGAACGGCTCGAACTTTACCTTTGGGCAGACCGGCGCAAGTTCGACCACGATCTGCGGAAGAGCGGTATTTCCACCGACGCCCTGCATGCAGGACCCGCGCAACGTGAATCCGAATCCCAACCAGGCTCCCTGGCCCAACACCACGAGCCAGGATCCGCACGTCCGGCTTCCTTACACGTATGAAATGAACGTTGCGCTGGAGCAGTCGTTGGGCTCGATGCAGAGCATCACGCTGACTTATGCCGGCGCGGTGGCCCGAAACCTGTTCCTCCTGGAAACGTTCTCCTCGCCCAACGCGAACCTGCCGAGCGGCTTCCAGGTCATCACCAACAGCGGATCGGCCGATTACCACTCGCTGCAGGCATTGTTCAACCGGCGGTTATCGCACGGTCTGCAGACCATGGCCTCCTACAACTACGCGCATTCGATCGATACCGGTTCCGTGCAATCGGCTTCGATCCCGAACCTGGCCGTGCAGCCCATCTCGCGCGAGCGCGCCAGCTCGGACTACGACATCCGCCACTCTTTCCAGGCTGCGCTCACCTACAACATTCCCGCGCCAGTGCAGAACCCAGTCCTGAAGGCCGTGCTCGCGGGCTGGGGCTCGGACTTCATGTTCCGCGGCCGCAGCGCTCCGCCGATCAACATTGTGACCAACGTGAACTGGTCGCAGTTCGCGCCCAACAACAACATCGCGGAGCGGCCGAACATCGTCGCCGGACAACCGTTCATCCTGTATGGAGCGAGTTGCTCGCAGCTCTACCGGGTTGCGTCCTGCCCCGGCGGCTGGGGATTGAACAAGGCCGCATTCACGAATCCGACTGCGGGGACGCAGGGCAACCTGGCGCGTAATCACTTGCGTGGCTTCGGCTTCAATGAGCTCGACGCGACCTTCCGGCGTCAGTTCACTGTGACGGAGCGCGTGAACCTGCAATTCCGTACCGATATATTCAACGTCTTGAACACCCCGGCGTTCGGTTTTGCCGCCAACAACCTGAACACGTCGAATGGTGCATTCGGTACTTCTGCCGCAATGCTGGCGAACAGCCTGTTCGTCTCGGGAGGACTCGCTGGCTTCAACCCGTTGTTCCAGATCGGCGCGCCGCGCTCCATGCAACTGTCGCTGAAGCTGGTGTTCTGAGCTCGGTTCTGTCGCGGCCTCGCCGGATAGGCGGGGCCGCTATTTCTTGTTAGTCTCCCAGCGTTCGGATAGGACCAGACTTTGGCTTCGAAGAAGAAAACACCCGCTCCCGTCGGGCTGGGCACGCGCTCCGTTTGGGCCGGCGAGGAGAACAACGGCTGGCAAGGCTCCACGCAACTGCCGGTCGCGCACAGCGTCTCGTTCGGTTACGAAACGGTCGAAGAATGGCTGGCGGTCGCTCGCGGCACGAAGCATGGCCACATCTATGGCCGAAATACGAACCCGACCGTCGCCGCGTTCGAAGAAAAAGTGCGCGACCTCGAAGGCGCCGAAGCCGCGACGAGTTTTTCCAGCGGAATGGCCGCCATCAGCAACGCGCTGTTCACGCTGCTGTCGCCCGGCGACCGCGTGGTCTCGGTGAAAGACACCTACGGCGGCACCAATAAGGTCTTTGTCGAATTCCTGCCACGCTTTCACGTGAACGTGGCGTTGTGCGATACGACGGACCACAAAGCGATCGAGGCCGCCATCGCGCACGGTTGTAAGCTCGTTTACCTTGAGAGCCCGACGAATCCCACCAACAAGATCGTTGATCTCGCCCGGCTCAGCGCCGCCGCTCACCGACAAAACGCATTGGTCATCGTCGACAACACCTTCGCTACGCCGATCAATCAACAACCGCTGCGACTCGGCGCCGACCTCGTCATCCACAGCGCAACAAAGTTCCTCGGTGGCCATGCGGACGCACTGGGCGGCGTCGCGTGCGGTCGCAAGGAGCTCATCGCTGCCATCTACCACTTCCGCGAGATCACCGGCGCCTGTCTCGACCCGATGGCTGCGTACCTGCTTCTGCGTGGCATGAAGACGTTGCACCTGCGCATCCGCCAGCAGAACCAGAGCGCGCTGGAGATCGCGCGTTTCCTCGAATCGCATCCGCGGGTAGAGCAGGTCTTCTATCCGGGATTGAAGTCCCACGAGAATCATGCGATAGCGCGCAAGCAGATGAGTGGTTTCGGCGGGGTCGTGAGCTTTGCGCCGCACGGTGGTTTCGCTGCCGTGAAGAAGCTGCTGCCGCGCCTGCAATACGCTCACTTGGCAGCGAATCTCGGCGCCGTCGAGACCGTGGCCGGCCCGCCCGCGACCACGAGCCATGTTGAGTCCTCTCCGGCCGAACGCAAGGCTGCCGGCATTCCCGAAGCCTTGATCCGCTATTCGGTCGGCATTGAGGACACCGCCGATCTGATCGCCGATCTGCAGCAGGCCCTGGAAGGCGCGTCCAAATAGCTGCCACTGAGTTGAGAACAATCAACTTCTACGGGAAATGCCCCATTGGGAAGTGTCCATTTTGTCGTAGGGTCGGCATGACGATGAGTCGATCCGAGGAGCGATCATGAAGCGAGTGTTTGGCTGGTGGATCCTGGTCTTAGTCGGTGTTTTTGGGCAGGCGCAGACGCCCGGTGGCCCCTTGCTGCTGCGGGCGCCCACCGTGAACCACACTCACATCGCGTTCACTTATGCCAACGACATCTGGATCGTGGACCGCAAGGGCGGCGAAGCGCGCCGCCTGACCGCCGGGGACACCTTCTACATCAACCCGCACTTCTCGCCCGACGGCAGCCTGCTCGCTTTCACCGCCGAGATCAACGGCAATGCCGATGTGTATGTGATGGCGGCGACCGGCGGCCCGCTGCGCCGCCTGACTTACCATCCGCAGCGCGACACCGTGATGGGCTGGAGCGCCGATGGCAAGCAGGTCCTGTTTGAAAGCCTCCGCAACAGTTGGGCCGCATTTAATCGCCTTTACACCGTCACGCTCGGTTCCGGCGGTATCCCCAACGAACTGCCGCTTCCCTTTGCGAGCGACGGCGCGCTTTCACCCGACGGGAAACGCGTCGCTTACATCCCGCTCACCTCGTGGCAGCCGGACTGGAAGCGCTATCGCGGCGGCCAAACGCGCCACCTCTGGCTTGCCGACCTGAAGACGCTCGACATCGAGAGCATCCCGCGCGACAACTCGAACGATTTCAACCCCATGTGGATCGGCAACACGGTCTACTTCCTCTCCGACCGTAATGGCCCGGTCACTCTCTTTGCTTATGACACGCAGAGCAAGAAGGTGCGCCAGCTCGTCGAGAACCATGGCTACGACCTGAAGTCCGCGGCGGCGACGAACGACGCCATCGTCTACGAACAGTTCGGCGAGATCCATTTGTTCGACCTCGCCAGTGGCAAAGAACACCGCGTGGATATCCAGGTCCACGGCGACCTGCCGGCGCTGCGTCCTCACTTCGAGAAAGTCGATGCCCGCCGCTTGCAGAACTTCGCGCTGTCGCCGACCGGCGTGCGTGCCGCGTTCGAAGCGCACGGCGAGATCATCACTGTTCCGGCTGACAAGGGCGATGTGCGCAATCTCACTAACACGACGGGCGTCGCGGAGCGCGATCCAGCCTGGTCGCCCGACGGCAAATGGATCGCGTATTTCTCCGACGCGACCGGCGATTATGCGCTCGAGATCCGTAATCAGAGTGGCCTCGGAGAGCCGAAACGCATCCCGCTGCCCCCCAGCTACTACTACTTGCCGAAGTGGTCGCCCGATAGCAAAAAGATCACCTTCACCGACAAGAAATCGATCGTCTGGTATGCCGACGTCGAAAAAGGCACGGTCCGCAAAGTCGATCAGAACCCATACCAGGAACGCGACATGCAGCCGTCGTGGTCGCCTGATTCCAAGTGGATCTGCTACGTCAAGCACTTGCGCAACCACCTGCACGCCATCAACGTGTACTCGCTCGACCAGGACAAGTGGTTCCAGGTCACCGACGGCATGAGCGACGCGCGTTTCCCGGCGTTCGACGCTGGTGGCAAGTATCTGTACTTCACCGCTAGCACCGATATGGGACTCGTTGTCGGTTTTGGCGACATGAGCGGCGTGGACCGCCCCACGACGCGCAGCGTGTACATCGCCGTATTGGACAAGTCGTTGCCGTCTCCCCTTCCCTTCGAGAGTGATGAGGAGAAGGTCGCCGACGAAAAGCCGGCGGCACCCGATGCCAAACCGGCCCCTGATGCCGCGCCTGCTGGCGATTCCATGGCGGAGCGCATGCAAGCTGCGATGGCACGTGCCGCGGCCGCGAAGAAGCCCGTCAGCGTGAAGATCGACCTCGACAACATCGATCAGCGCATCCTCGCGCTGCCGATCCCCGCGCGCAATTACGGTGGGCTCTGGGCCGGCAAGGAAGGTGTGATCTTCGTCGGCGAACTCCCGCCGCTCCTTAACCGGCCGCTCATCGGCTACGGCGGGCCACTCGGTCCGCAGACCATCAGCCGTTACAACCTCACGCGGCGCAAGCTCGACAAGCTGTTCGACAACGTCGCGCACTTCACCGTTTCCGCGAACGGTGACAAGGTGCTTTATCACCTCGGAGTCAATTGGATCGTCGCGCCGGCGATGGATCCGGCGCGCCCCGGCGAGGGCATGCTGAAGATGACGGACATCCAGATCCCAGTCGATCCGCGCGCGGAATGGGCGCAGATGTACCACGAGACGTGGCGCATCGAGCGCGACTTCTTTTACGCGCCGAATTTCCACGGGCTCGACATCGTCGCTGCGGAAAAGAAATACGCTGCGTTCCTGCCCGGCCTCAGTACGCGCGATGACTTGTACTACCTGCAGCGCGAGATGCTGAACGAGATGAGCGTCGGTCATATGTACGTCACCGAGCCGCGCGAACCGAACGACGGGCCACGCAACGGACTCCTGGGCGCAGATTACGTGATCGAGAACGGGCGCTATCGTTTTGCCCACGTCTACAACGGCGAGAACTGGAATCCGCAGGCACGCGCCCCGCTCACCCAGCCCGGCATCAACGTGACCGCAGGTGAGTACCTGCTCGCCGTCGATGGCCGCGAACTGCACGCCACCGATAACCTCTTTAGCTTCTTCGAGGGCACCGCCAGCAAGGCCGTCCTGCTTAGGGTCGGGCCAGATCCGAGCGGGAAAAATTCTCGCGAGGTCACGGTGGTCCCGGCCGGTGCGGAGATCAACCTGCGCAACCTCGCGTGGATCGAGGGTAATCGCCGCAAGGTGAACGAGCTGAGCGGCGGCAAGCTCGCCTACGTCTACATGCCCAACACTCTGGGCCCCGGCTACACCAGCTTCAACCGTATGTACTTCTCGCAGATCGACAAGGAAGGCCTGGTCCTCGATGGACGCAACAACGGTGGGGGGCTCCTGTCAGATTATGTGATGGACAACCTGCGCCGCATCAAGACCGATTGCATGACGACGCGCGAGGGCGATGACGTCTGCCATCCTGCCGCCGGCATCTTTGGGCCGAAGGTCATGCTCACGAATGAAATGGCCGGCTCCGGCGGCGACGCGCTGCCCTGGTACTTCAAGAAGCTCCATATCGGGCCGCTCATCGGCAAAACGACGTGGGGTGGCCTCGTCGGCATCGGTGATTTTCCTGAGCTAATCGATGGCGGCACGGTCACCGCGCCGCGCAATGCGCTATACGGCTTGGAAGGCGAATGGGAGGTGGAAGGCCACGGCGTCGCGCCCGACATCGAGGTGGAACTCGATCCCAAGGCATTGCGCGACGGGCACGACCTGCAGTTGGAACGGGCAGTGAAGATCGCCATGGAAGAACTCGCGAAGCATCCACTGCCGAAGTACAAACGTCCGCCCTACCCCGACTATCACCAGCAGATCACGAAGACCGCAGCCGCGGGGCAATAGAGCAGCCGACAGAAACGGCGAGGAGAAAAACTCCTCGCCGTTTTCCGCCGGGTCTACTCAATCTGCTCGCGTGCTTCTTGTGACGGTCGTGTGTACGGAGAATGCCCGCTCGATCGCATTGGTGTTGCCCGCGTGGTCCTTCACAGAGACCGTGAGCGTGCCATGCGCCAGGCGCGCGATCGGCTGGGTGAGCTTCAGTGCCCACACTCCCGGCGACTGCGCTTTGAACTGTGCCGCTAGCTCCTGCCCCGGCGCCACCCCGTTCACCGGGAAATCTGCGGTGACGTGGAAGCTGCTGGTGTCGATCCCGCTGTCGTAGTCGTGCATGCCCACGACGATGCGCGTCAGCGCGGCATTCACGCCTGGCTGCGGATACGTCACCGTCAGCGTCGGACGATTGTCGTCCGCCAGCCAGCCATGCCGTGCCGCACGGTCCTTGGGGTCGAAATCGAGATCGATAGGGCAGCCGAGATCGATCCAGCGCACGATGGTCAAGCGGTCTTCATCACTCAACGGCGGAACTTTGATCGTCTCGCCGTTCGGCGCGCGATACGTTCCCGCAACGGCGTCCGACGGCGGCATCGCCGTGCCGGTGAACGCCAGGCTCAGCATATGACGACCGCCCGGATAGTCGGTCGCGTCGACCTGGAACGGCTCTCCCTTGTATTGCAGGGAGCTCGGATCGCCCGGCCGGGTCTCGTAAGCAAAGTCTTCGTCCTTGAAGCCGTCCATGCGCCGGCCGTAGATCTTCCACACCAGCAGGCTGCGCCGCGATTGGAAGTAGCGGACGTAGCGTGACGCCTGCGGATGTTCCCAACTCGTCGGGCGTCGGCGGAAGCTCAGCGCCGCAAGCGGATAACCGTACTTCGCTGTCTGGTCGAGTGCGAGCCGGACATAGTTGTTCGGCACCTTCTCTGGGACCGCCGAGCCGAGGAACATATACATCAGCCCGAGCTTCGGTGGTTCGGGCCGCTCGTCGTCGAGCACCAGGTTCCCCGCCGGCTTCTCCCATCTCTGCGTGTGGCAGGCGACGCAGCTGCGGTCAAGGATGGGCTTCACGTCGCGGAAGAACTCCACCGTCTTCACGCCCGCTTGATAGCGCAGCCCGGTCTCGTCATTCACGTCCCACTTCTTGTGTGACTCGTCGTCCTTCTTGGTCGTGAGCAATGACGTGTAGTGCGTCAGGTCGAACGGTTCATAGCCGGGCTTGGCCGCGGCGGTCTCTTCAAAGCGCGTCGGCTTCTGGCTGTGGGCGTGGCAGCCGCCGCAGTTGTTGCGGACCTCGCCCGGGCGCAGCTGATGCCATGTCTGCGCCATGTTCAGCACCATGCCGTTCTTGTCGAGCGTCTGGAACGTCCAGGCAACGTTCGCGGGAATCTTGACCAGGAAACTCGTGTCGGGATTGCCGTCGGGATCGAGCGGCTGCTCGCGGCCCTGGAACTTGCGCACCGGGAACTCGCCGAGGATGCGCAGGCGCTCGTCCGCCGCGTTCCACCACGTGCGTTTGCCCGCGCGCGTGAGGCGCGGATCGGTGGTCGGCTCCGTGATGAGGATGCGGATCGCGTGGATGTCGCTGTTCTTGTACTTGCCGTCGTCGGCGCCCTGCTCGAACCAGTTGCCGCCGGGGTTGTACATCAGCGAGTTCAGACCTTCGTAGGGATCCACCAGCGCCGGCTCCGCTGCGCCCGCGCCCAACTCTTCGCTGCTGCCGCTGTACTGCGCTGTCACTTGACCGGGCGGAACGCTGCCATGCGGATAACTCTCGCGCTTGTATAAGCTCGACGTTCCGACCATGCCGAACGGCGTTCCTTCGGGAAGCTGCGCCGCCCGCTTGCCGTCGTTGCGTACCGCCGGGATCCGCGCCGGTTCTTCCACGCCATAGATGCGCTTGTAGGGCACGAGTGCGCGCGGCCACTGCTCGTTGTAGCGCGGATCGTTCTTGATGAGCAGCAGCTTGCCCGGCTCGCTGACAACATCGCCGTTCTTGATCAGGTAGATGCCGCTGTCCGCAGCCGGGCCCACGAACTCATGTCCCGCGTCGAGCTTCTTGTCGGCGATACCGTATACCGGACCCGCCGACCACACCGCCAGCAGATGATTATCGGGCGCGCCCGAAGGATGCGTGACCTTGCCCATGGCGGGCGATTTGGGGTCCTTCGGATTGGACGGATACGCGGGGGCGTTGAAGAAGCTGGAGAACGGCGTGATCTCCTGCAGTCCGTGTGGTGTGAACGGCATGCGCGTGAAGCGCCCCATCTCGAGGTTGCGCGTGTCGTGCAGCGACGCCGAGCCGAAGTAGGGTTCCCCTTGCGGGACGCTCGGCGCGATCTTGAAGAAGGTGCCGAAACCCATGTTGCGCTGGAAATAGTAGTGCTCCCAGACGATGTTGCCGTCCGAGAGTTGCGTCATGAAATGCCGTGCCGTCTCGCCCGATGCGCCCAGCGCGCTCACCAGCGGCGCCCAGTTCGTGCCGTCGGGATTGATCGTCCAGATCGCCCACGGTCGCACGTCGCGCAGCCCCTGTGTTTCGAAGCTGGTGAACATCACCCGTCCATCTTTCAGGATGGTCGGGTGCAGCGCGGTGTTGATGTTCAGATTGCCGATCGTTTCGACATTCCCGCCATTCTCATCCATCACGAAGAGTTGCAGCGTCGTCGGCGCCGGATACTCGTCCTTGTACACCGCGAAGTTCGTGTAGTCCTTTGTCGGGACGAACCCATTGCGCGTGCTGGTGAACATGACCCGTCCGCCAGGCAGGGGACACGGTCCGAGATTGTGCACGCCCGGGCGGACCGCGTCCGCCGCTACGACGCCGGTATTCGGCGTGAACTCCTGGTGCGTGAGCTGCACGATCTTCCGGCTCTTCACATGGATCCGGAAGATGTCCGAGCTCGGCGACACAAACTTGTCCGAGCCCGGCCGGCGCACGTTGTGGATCAGCGCGTAGTACACCGCTTGGCCGTCGAACGAAACGAAGGGGTCGGTGACAGCATCGTCGCCGGCGGCGACCAGGACCTCTTCGCTGCCGTCCGGGTGCAGCAGCACCAGATCGGAACCCGGCTCGGCGCGTAGCGGCGCAAAGACCTCCGGCCACGTGGTGTTGCGCTCGTCTCCGTGCCGCGGCGCCCGCACATAGACGATGTCGTAGTCGTACTTGACCGCGGGATCGCTCGCGATCGGCTTCGGATGCATGTCGTACGGCCCGCCGGTCGGCTTTTCAGCCGGCGGCGCCTTCGCAATACCCGCGACCGTGGCGAACAACAAGGTTGCGATCAGAAGCGAAGAATGACGCTGATGGCTCATGGTCCTCTCGCGGCGACTACTTTGTGACCTTCGAGACCCGCGTCCCGGTCAGGACATGCATGTTGAAGTCGCCTTCCGGCGGCGGCGTGCGATGCGCTCCGGGTTCGGCACGGTTCGGTCCGGCGGGATCGCGATCCTCGGTGTTCAGATAAATGAGCGTCATCTTGTCACCGTCGAAGCTGCCCACGAACACGCTGACCAGTTGGTCCACTTTCCACTCCTTGCCGGCCTTCTCCGAACTCGTGAATGAGAAATGGTTGTCGATGATCTCGCCATCCACGTAGGGGAGCTTGCGATTCGGAGTGTTCTTCCCGTAACGCGCGCCATGGAAGCGCACGCGTACCTCGGGAGGCGGCGTGGCAACATCGTCGACCTCAAAGGTGAACAGCGTTTCTAGCTCGTGCCCTTTGAAGCTGAACTTCAGGTCCCACGTGCCCGCGAGCCCCTTGGCTTTGGCGACTGCGGCCTTCTGCTCCGCCGTAACTTGCGCCGCAGCCGGCGCTTGCGCTGCGCCGGACAACGCTACCGCAAAGAGCGCGCACACGGCGGTCACCCACCTGGTTTTCAGCATGGCTTCCCTTTCTTGCAAGGTATTTGCGCCGCCGCAGGAGATTCTTCTCAGGTAGGATTGCGCCCCCCACGGGCGATCGATCAGTAGCCGCGCGCCTTGTCCACGACGTTCAACAAGGGATCGCCGCGGTGGAATCGCTGGAACTGTGCCAGAAAGAATCGCACAGCATTTTCTTTCCAGTCGGGCGTGTGGTCGGCGCAGTGTGGCGACAGCAGCACATTCTCCAACGAGTAGAACGGATGACCAGCCGGCAACGGCTCCTGGTCGAATACATCCAGCGCCGCGCCCTTGATCCGCTTCTCGCGCAGTGCGCTCACCAGCGCGCCTTCATCGATCACCGGCCCGCGCCCGAGATTGACGATCACCGCGCTCGGCTTCAGCACTGCCAGTTCGGCCGCGCCGATCAGCCTACGCGTCTCCGGCGTCAATGGCGTGCTGACGACGATGAAGTCGCAGCGAGCGAGCATCTCACGCATGCGCTCCGGCTTGAAGATGTCGTCCACTGTCCCAGCCGGGCCACGCTGCTGCCCGCTGCGGCTCACGGCCAGCACCCGCATTCCCAGCGCCCGCGCTCTCTCCGCAACATTGCGCCCGATGTCGCCGTACCCAACGATGCCGACCGTTCGCCCTGCGATCAGCTCCGTATCGAACTCCTCCCACACCTGCGCCTGCTGATTCCGTACGAGCCGACGGAAACCGCGCTGAAAGTACAGCATCGACGCCAGCGCGAATTCAGCGAGCGCCGGGCTGAACACACCGCTTCCGTTCGTGAAGACCACCGGGCTCCCGAGTAGCTCCGGGAACAGCAGCTTCTCCACGCCCGCGCCGCGCGTATGGACCCACTGCAGCTTCGGGCAACTGGTGAAGACCTCACGTAACAGGTCACGCCCGCCGGTCCAATTGAAAATGACGGTCGCGTGCTCGGTGCTGGGTCGCAACTTTGCTACCGCGCTCCCGCTCACGCACCGCGTGCCTGGCGGCAGTTCGCGGAGCAGCTCGAGTTCGGGCTCGCCGGCTTCGGCCAGCACCAGCACCATGTGGTCAGGCATGAGCAACGATATCAGGCCGAGATCGCTCGCTCGTCAGCGGGCCAGACGGCACGCGCCACCTCCGTCACGAGCGACAGCTTGGCGGCCTGCAGCTCGGACGGCAAGCTGTTCCCTTTCGCCACCGAAGCGAACCCACACTGCGGGCTCAGGGCGAGGCGCTCCAGCGGAACGAAGCGTGCAGCTTCGGCGATACGTTCGCGCAACTCCGCCGCCGTCTCATTGCGGGGGAACTTGGTTGTGATCAGCCCGAGCACGACCGTCTTGTCTTCCGGGACTTGGCGCAACGGCTGGAAGTCGCCCGAGCGTTCGTCGTCGTACTCCAGCAGCAGCCGTTGGGCGCGCGTATGGAATGCTACCCGCGCGATCGCCTCATAGCTGCCTTTGGCCATGTAACGGCTCGCGTCGTTGCCGCGACAAATGTGCAGGCCGAACGTGATCGCCGGATGCTGCGCCATGATCGCATCCATCCGCGCGATGCCGTCGTGCACCATGCGGTCCGCCGGGAAGCCCTTGCGCGCGAACCACTCCTGTTGGTGCGGATCGAGGATCATGCCGAATTCCGGCGCATCCCACTGGATGTAAGTCGCGCCTAGCCGCACCAGCTCCGCCACCTCGTCGCGCAGGATCTCCGTCACGTCATCCATGTATGCGCTCGTTGAGGGATACGCAGCGTCCGAGACGCCCGGCACCCAGTAGTACGCATACATGGTCGGACTGGGCAGCGTGATCTTCTTCGGCTGTGTTGTCCGACCCCGCAGGTAGGAGTATTCCTCGCTGGAGAGATGCCGCTTGCGCTTCAGCTTGCTGACGACTCCTACCGTCACCGGGCTACGCTCGCACTTGCCATCGAGCGTGAACCAGTCCACCTCATTATTGGTGACGC
The DNA here is from genome assembly GCA_964460655.1 of uncultured Terriglobales bacterium. GTDB lineage: Bacteria > Acidobacteriota > Terriglobia > Terriglobales > Acidobacteriaceae > CAVUAF01. Next base: position 132,069 of record CAYWSH010000001.1, read on the forward strand.
GGTCGAAGCCTTCGCACGCCTGCGCCAGTTGGCTGGCGAAGACGTTGCGCCGCATCTCACCGTCCGTCACCACGTCAACACCGACGTGTTCCTGGATGGTGACGCACTCATCTACCGCGCGGTCTTCGATCCGCTTGAATTCCACATCACTGAGCTTGCCGGCCGCGTACTGCTCGCGCCCACGCAACAGATAGTCTGGTCGCAACAGGCTACCGACGACGTCGGCGCGGTAGTGGTTCATCGAGTCCTCCGGTCAGCGAAGCAAAGGACCCGCCGCGGCAGGTCCCTCGCCACCTTACAACGATGTGCGTTAGAACAACAGTTTCAGCGAGAACTGTATCGAGCGCGGCCCTCCCACCTGGTACTGCGGGCTGAAACCCACACCCACGCCGCCGCCGATCAGCGCATTGTTCAGGGTTGAGGTCACGCGGCCGAAAAGCGCATTCGTGACATCGAGCGACGTGCTGTTCAACGGGAACATGAACGACGGTGTGTTGAACAAGTTGAAGAAGTCGCTGCGGAACTGCAGCTTCACGCTCTCATGGATTGGGAATTCCCGCCGCAGCGTGAAGTCCACCTGCTCGAAACCGAAGCCGCGGAGCTCGTTCCTCCCCAGCGTGCCTTCCTGCGTGACCAGCGTGTTCGCTGCCAGCAGTTGGAACGCGGCCGGGTTCAACCGCTTGTAGCCGCCGACAGTCGAATCGGTGATCCAGACCGGCTGCCCGGGTACCAGGTTCGGGCGGATACTGAACTTGATGCCGCCGGTGTTCGTCACCGTGGTCGCGGGCACGCACGGCGTCGGCGAACAGGTTGCCGTGAACGGATTCGCCTGCGCGAAATACACGTTGCTCTCAACGAGCTCGATCGGCGGAGCGGTGCGCGCCCGGAACAGCGTATCGAGACCCCAGTGGCCAAGGACGGCATCGATGATCCGGTTGTGGCTCGGGCTCGGCACGTTATACAGGACGGCCGTTTGGAAAGAGTGCCGGATGTCGAACTCCGAATTGCCGTAGAAGATCTGCACCGGCACCAGATTGGGCGCGATCGCACTCGTTCCCACCTGCGATGAGCCCGTGTCCAGCGAATGTGACCAGGTGTACGACGCCATCGCCTGCAATCCCTGGTACAGCCGCCGCTGATATTGCACTTGCAGCGCGTTGTAGTTCGACCAGGAGTCGTTCTTCATCGCGTACATCCCTTGCGGGAAGTCGCTGTTCAGCAGCGACAACGGATACTGATTGCGGCGCACCAGGCTGCGTGCGAACGCTCCCGCATACGTCGCGGTGACGACCTGTTTCGCGCCCAGTTGTTGCTCGAACGCGAGGTTCGCCTGGTGCGTATACGGCAACTGGAACGACGGATCGACCGTCGTCACGAATCCCCACGGCGGTGCCGTCGGTAGCGTCGGGCGAGTCTGCAAGGTCGCCGGCACCGGCCACGGTCCGGGATTTGCAGTCGTGTTCGCAATGAATGGTCGCTCTGAGAAGCCGGCAGCCACGCCGCCGGTGTCATAGAACAATCCGTACCCGGCGCGGATCACGCGCCCCCAGTTGGCGCTCGTCGAAAGCTGATACGCAAGTCCGATGCGCGGCGCGAACGCGTTCCATTGCGTCTGATAGATCGGCGCCCCGTCGGGCAGCACGTGGGTCGTCGAGAGGCTGCTGAAGTCCACGTGATTCAGCGCCAGCAGGTGCGCACCCGCGGGAGCATCGGGCGGCGGATTCACATCCCAACGCACACCCAGGTTCAGCGTGAGCCGCCGCGTTACTTTCCACGTATCCTGCACGTAGCTTCCCGTCTGGTGATACCAGAACACCTTGGGCGGGAAGGCCGACACGCTGTACGTCGCCAGCGTGTTGTTGATCCACTGCGCGGTGGTCGTGTTGTACCCGAGGTTCTGCTGATACGGCGCGCGGACCTCCTCCGGCGCGATGCGCCGCCAATCCAAGCCGAACTTCAGTTGGTGCGACCCCACGACCCACGACATGCTGTCGATGATCTGGTACTGCCGGTTGCGTGCCAGCGCCAACGCACCCACCGAGATCGCCGGGATGTTGCGGCCGCTGAACGTGAAGGCGGCGTTGAAGCGGTTGTACTGCCCGAAGAACATCAGCGAGTCGTCCGGTACGACGGCGCCGGCGAACGCCTCGCGGGTGTTCGTCGAATAATTCGTCACATATGAGTAGTTGTAGTGGATGTCGTTGGTCAGTCGCGGGCTGAAGATGTAGTCGTGCCCGAGCGTCAGCGTCTTGGTGCCGATCAGCAGGTTGGCGACACCGCCGGTGCCGTTGTGGTTGATGGCGCGCGTCGGCGCATCGTTGCCGCGCGCAAAGAATGACTGCTTGCTCGTCGGATGCCAATCCAGGCGCAAGCTGTAGACATCCATCTTGTTCTCGTTGCTGAATGCGCCTACGAACGTTCCGACGTTCGGATCGCAAGTAGTGCCGCTCGTGCACTGCGGCTGATTCGGTGGTGGCGAGGCCAGCACGAACGGCAGCGTTCCTGCGGCCGCTTGCCGGCCGGTCACGCCGTTCACGGTGACGCAGCCGCCTCCGCCGCGCGCGCACAGCGACGGCACACCGGTCGTTATGGACTGCGGCACCTTCAGGCGCAAGCCTTCGTAAGAACCGAAGAAGAACAACTTGTTCTTGATGAGCGGTCCGCCGAAGACGCCGCCGTAATCGTTCTGCCGCTCCGGCGGCTTTTTGATGACCGGCACGTTGTGGTCATTGAACCAATTGTTCGCGTCCAACACGTCGTTGCGGAAGTAATCGAATGCGGAGCCGTGGAATGAATTCGTGCCCGGCCTCGTCACAATGGATATCTGTGCGCCCGGCAGCCGTCCGTACTCCGCGTTGAAGGTCGAGGTCTCGATCTTGAATTCCTGCACGGCGTCTACCGACACCAGGTTGTTGTATCCGCCCGTCGCCGCCAACTGCACGCCCGAACCACCGCCCTGCGGTCCTTGCGAGCCACCGCTGCCGATGCCGACGTTCGCGCTCACGCCATCGATCGTGAAGTAATTCGCATCGGGCCGCTGCCCATTCATGCTGAACTGTCCCGGGCTGTTGCCGCTCGACACGGCAGCGACGGCGCCGGGAGTCAGCGAGATCAGCGATTGGAAGCTGCGCCCGTTCAGCGGCATGTTGGCGATGAACTCGCGCTCCACGATCGTCCCTACGGCGCTGCTCTCCGTGTTCACCAGCGGCGCGCCGCCTTCGACCGTGATGCTCTCCGAGACCGAGCCGACTTGGAGTGCGAAGTTCAGTCCGACGACGTCCTGCACATGCAGCTCGACGCCCGACTTGATGATCCCCTTGAAGCCCTGCTTGCTGACCTCCACGCGATACATTCCGGGCTGCAATCCCCCGACCGAGTAGAAGCCGACATCGTTCGTCGTCGTGTCGGTCTCGACGTTCGTGTTCAGGTTGGTCAGCGTGACCTTCGCTCCGACGATGCGGCTGCCGGTCGCATCCGTGACCAGGCCGTTCACCGTGGCATTGTCGGCCGCGACCGCGCTGCCTGCTAGCGTGGCAACAACAAGGGCAAGGGCGAGGCGTAAGGTCCGAGAGGGCATAGCGACCTTCTTTCGCTGCTGATTTGGGGGTCTCGGTAAGGCATTGCGCAGCAGGAAGGATTGTTCTCAGGGGGCGGAGCGATTCTGCGCGAGGTCACGCCTTCCAGATCTGGTCTAGCACGCGCGCAAAATTGCCCCCCAAGATCCCTTGGATGTCGCTGTCGGAGTATTTCCGCCGGATCAGGCCCTCGGTGAGGTCGTAAGTCCTCCGGGCGTGGTCCAGGCCTTCGATGTCGCTCTTGTCGCGGAAGCCGTAACTTGATTTGTAGTTGGCCTTCAATCGCTTCACTACGTCTTCGGGGAGTGCATCGTAACCCTCGATGCCGATGTCGCTCCCGACGCCCACATGCTCCACGCCGACCAGTTTCGCGACGTGGTCGTAGTGATCGAGCACGCTATCGACGGTAGTCGGCTCACTGCCCTTCACGAACATGCGCACACCCGTGATGCCCATGACGCCTCCGGTCGCAGCCATCTTCTTGATCGCTTCGTCGCTCTTGCAGCGCGGATGCGGATTGATCGCGCGGCAATTGCTGTGCGTGATCAGGACCGGCTTCTTCGACACTTCGCATGCGTCCATCGTGGTGCGCTCGCCGCAGTGGCCAGTGTCCACGGCCATGCCGACTTCGTTCATGCGTGCGACCACGGCGACGCCGAAGTCGCTCAAGCCATCGTCGGCGCGCTCCGTGCTGCCGTTGCCCAGGAGATTGCGCGAGTTGTACGTCAGCTGGGAGACGCGCTGGCCCAGCCCGTAGAACTCGTCCACGTCGTTCGGCGTGCGGAAGTGGTCCGAATCCTGCACGCCCAGGATCACCCCCATCTTTCCCGAAGCCTTCACCGTCCGCAGCCGCTCCACGCTGTCAATACGCGTGAGGTACTGGTTGTTATGCGCGATGAAGCCGTTCCACTCCGCCATGTAGCGCATAACTTTCAGGTATGCGTCCGACCCGCCGACGCCGTTCGATGCATGAAACACATTGATGCCCGACGTGCGGAAACGATCCACGTCCGCCTCAAACAGCTCCGGATGGTTGAAGTAGGTCTGCTTGCGGCCGCCCACCGCATCCAGCAGACTCATAGGATTCAGCATGTCGACGACGAGCGAGCGCCCCACCAGGTCGACAGCATGTGTCGAGTACGTCGGGGCGCTGGCGCCGAACAGTGCGAAGCGTCCGCGATTGATCATAGGAGCCGCACACGTCGCGGCCACGGCGGCAGTCCCTTGCAGCAGTTGACGGCGCGAGATCGCAGTCTTGGTCATTTGCCGTTCCTATTGTCCTGTGGTCTGCGACTCTTCGCGTGTGGCAGTCATCGCCAGGAGATTGCCGTGGTCAAGCGGTTCCCTGCCCGCTGGTCGCTTCCCGAGGATGTGATACATCAGCCGGAGCTGGTCGCCATCGAGGAAGCCCGTATACGACGCTACTACTTCGGGCTTCTCCTTCGGATCCTTCGGCTTCGACTTCAGCTCGAACGAGATCTGATTGCCTTCCATGCGTCCGGGCTCGAAACGCAGGACCGGCGCATTCGGGACATCGACGCCCTGCAGCGTCACGTTGAAGCTGCCATCCTTCACGTCCGAAAACGTGAAGCGGCTGTAGCGTGAGCCTTCATGCGTTTTCAGCTCGGCCTTCCATGAGCCTGCCAAACCACGAGCGGCAAGCGTCAAGCGCGGATGCTTGGTCTCTTTGCCGTCGCTGGCGACAACCGCCATTTCGCTGGCCGGGCCGGCAGCAGCGCGGGCAAAAACGATGTCGGTGTTGTTCGACTTGTCGTAGAACTTCGAGTCCGATTGGCTCACCAGGTACACCGGCGGACGATTCCCCATCCTGGCCACCAGGCGGCCGTGATCGAGCGTGATCTTCATCGGTGGCTTGTCGGCCGTCCCGTAGTCGCCGACATACTGCTCGAGAGTCTTCGCATTCACCGGTACGGGCTTCGGCTGCTTCACCGGCTCGCCGTGGAGCAACGCCACCAGGTTGTCAGCGGTTGCCGTGTGCTTCGAGGGCAACATGTTGGTGACGATCGCGATGCTCAACTTCTCGTCGGGGAGGTAATACAGCACCGACGCGAATCCATTGATTCCGCCGGTGTGATGGTAGACCTTCCGGCCCTTGACCACGTCCACCATGATGCCGTAACCGTAGTCGTAGCCCCAGTCTTGCTTCGCGACTTTTTTCGAGTACCCGGTCGTCATCTTCTCCAGCTCCGTGTGCGAGAAGACGTCACCGTTGTACAGCGCATGCTCCCACTTCGTCAGGTCGTCGGCTGTGGAATAGAGCGAGCCCGCCGCGAACGGCACCGACATGTCCACATACGACGAATTCCCGTACTCGTGCATGCCGCGCCGGTCGTAGCCCATCGCCCTGCGCGGGATGAAAGTCTCGAGGTGGTCGTAGCCGCTGTCTTTCATGTCTAAGGGAGTGAAGATGTTCTCCTGCAGGAACTTCTCGTACGTCTGGCCGGAGACTTTCTCAATGATGCCGCCGAGCAGGTAGTAGCCGGAGTTGTCATAGAGGTAGTCGGTGCCGGGCTGGAAGAGAAGCGGCGTCGGGCCTTCGAATTCGATGAGCTTGTTCACATCGAACGGCTGGTAGTACGGCCACGCCCGCCGCGCGCGGGTGTACGTCTCGATACCGGAAGTGTGCGTAAGCAGATGATGGATGGTGATCCCGTTCCACGACTCGGGAATGTTCGGGAAGTATTTCTTCAGCGGGTCCTCGACCTTCAGCTGGCCCCGTTCCTCCAGGATCAGGATCGCCGCGGCAGTGAACTGCTTGGTCAGCGAGCCGATACGGAAGCGCGTGTCCGGCGTGTTCGCGACCTTCCACTCTGGATTCGCGTAGCCGTAGGACTTGCTGAACAGTGTCTTCCCGTCGCGCGCCACGGCAACGGAGCCAGAGAACAGGTCGTCGTCGGCAAAGTAGCGGACCACTTCATCCATGCGCGCCGTCATATCGGTGGTCGCCGCGGCTTTCGGTGACGCGGCCTTCGGCGTGGCTTTCGCCGGCGCTTGTGCGCTCGCGAAAGAGCAGGAAAGCAACAGACTCAGGATGAGGGCGATTCGCGGGCGATGCATGCACGGCCTCCTGTAGACACACCCACTCACCCGAAGATTGCCGGGCGCGCGCAGATTGTTCTCAGAAGCGTGAAATATAGTCTTACGGATGGTTCGGCGCTCCCGCCAGGCTGGCGTAGAGCAACTTGCGGCCGCGCGGCGCGGGACTTCCGCCCGGCGGCTCGAGCGTGACATAGACGGCGTCGATGCGCTGCAAGATCGCCGCATTGTCCACTTTCAGTACCCATCGGTTCACCGCCGGGTCGTCCACGTAGAACAGGCCCAGGTTCTCCGGCTTGGCATCGTTCGGCTCGCGATAGCCCCACGCCTGGAACCCCGCTGCGGTGCGATTGCGGCGCTTGTCCTGCAGATCGAAGGCATAGAAGACCAGGAGCTTCTTCTCGGCAAAGTAGACGCGCCCATAGGTGCGTTGCGTCTTTCCCGAGCTATCCACGTCATAGACGTCGACGATGTGCAGGTCGCGCGCGCCGAACAACTGCGCCGGCACCACGCCTTCCTCGCTCGCCGCCGCCACGGTCTCCGCTTTCCTCACTTGGCTGCGCAGGTCGGCGACCGTTCGTTCCTGCTCCATCAGCTTTTGGAAGGTCTGCTGTTGCGCGAGCTTCGTCCGCTCCACCTCTGCCAGCGCGGCTTGCAGCCTGGCCTGCACCTGCTCGCGCAGTTTGCTTTGCTGGTCGCTCTCCGCGCGCGCCCCTTGGAGTTCCTGCTTGAGCACGTCGAAGCGCTTGGTGGCGTCGGCGAGTGCCGCCTGCTGCGCTTCCTGCTGCCGGCTCAACTCGCCATACCTGGTTTGTGACTCAGCCAGCTCACTTTGCAGCTGCTCGTGCCGCTTGCGATCGGCGTCCGCTGCTTGTGCAGCGGCACGCTCGCCGGCCACCGTCAGCTCGGCATGTCGCAGCTGCGCAGCCCGCGCTGCCTCGAGTTCTGCCGTTACACGTGCCGTCCCACTCGCCGCCAGGCGATATCCGCTCACGCCGGCCAGCAGCGCGATCACGATCGCCGCAGCCCACGCACCCGCCGGCTGTCGTACGATCTGCCACACGGCCAGTCGTGGCATGCGCCAGTTCGTCGAAACCGGTTTCGGGAACTCGACGAGCCCTTTGCGCGGGGCCTGCGCCAGGATCCGCGACAGTACCCGCTCCGTGTCGGGGACATCGATCGGCTCCGGCATGGCACCATCGGCCAGCGTTGCACCCGCCAGCAGGCCCACATCGCGCGTCGCGATGCGGGTGAAGTCGGCATAGACGGCACGGCACGCGCCGCACTCCCCAAGATGTGCCTGTAGTTCGTGGAATTCCTCGGCGCTAAGCTCGCCGATGGCCGCTAACGCGCACAGTTCGCCAAATTCGTCGTGTGGCGGCGGACTAGGATTGGTACCGGAGTGTGCCATGCGATGCCAGGAACTCCTGCTGACCTGCGGTGCGCGCCTTCTCCAACTTACCGTCGAGGATCTGACGGAGGTTCTTGAGCCCTCGATAGTAGTTATTTCTCGTGTTGGCTAAAGTTTCTCGCTGCAGATCGGCAGTCTCCTGGAGAGTATAGCCTTCGATGAGGACTAGCTCGATGGCACGGCGTTGTTTGGCGTTCAACGCGGCCACCCCGCTGGAGACGAACCGTACCCACTCGTGGTCGTTCAAGCCGTGCGCTTCGGGCACTCGCATCGCGCGCAGCTCCTGCTCTTCCTTGAGCTCTGCCTGGTGGTAAAAGTGCCGCACGCGCAGGTAACGCCGGCGCAATAGTGACTTGAAGTAGGCGAACTGCAGGATCCAGGTCTTCACCGAGCCCTTGTTGCGGTCGAAGCGCTCTTTTTGTGTCAGGATGGCGATGAATACTTCCTGCAGGATGTCTTCTGCTTCCGCCCGATCGCGCAGGATGCGATAGCCGATGGCGAAGCACTGCCGGCAGTAACGGCGGAAGAGCACACCGAAGCAGTCCGCGCAGCCCGCTGTGATGTTCTCCAGCAGTGCTTCGTCCGTCAGCATCTCGAGATGTGCGTGTGGCGACATTGCCGACTCTCCCACCCGCAGAGCGGCGCTCGTTCAGCCCAAGGTTCTTCCGTGAATTAGCGACGGTTTATCACCTCGCTCAGATGGCGTCAATTGCATTTGACCGGCTGTCAGTTATCGGTGGGAGCGATAACCGGTCCGTCGTTACCGGCAAGCGAAATTCTGCTCCGTCCAGTTGGCGCGGTCGTTCTGCCCGCCCGCCGGACCCACGTAGACCGCCTGTTGCGGATACGCGCAGATGCGTCGCTGATCGTCCGTCTTCCCGGCGGTGCGATGCTCGGCGACCAGATGATCGGGCGCTTTACCCTGCTCCACCCACTCGACCAGGGGCGCAAGTTTGTCCCAAGTGTCACATCCCGGCCCGCCGCCGCAGTGCCCCATGCCCGGGACCATGAACAAGCGAACACTCGCCCGCGCCGCCTGCACGTCTCCCGCAAATGTCGCCTTCACCACGTTGCGGTAGTAATCGTAAGTCGGCTCGGGATGCGCGTCGCTGTCGCCCCAGCCGTGATAGATGATCAGCTTTCCCTTCCTGCGCGTGAGGAAGCGCGTCAGGTCAGGATCAGTCGCGTCGGTGATCGCGGACATGAACTTCCCCTTGCCGGCCGTCACGTCGTCGATGTTGAACTCCCACCAGGCGAACTCAGGTGGTGTCGCCTTCTTGTCGGGAACTTGCTGCAGGTCGTTGGCGACGGGCAGCGGCACGCCGGGTGAGTGCTCGTAGAACAAGAAGTTCACATGGTCCACCTCATAGCCGAGTTGCGCGGGGAACAGATTGTTCCCCTTGTAGGGGATCAGTGCGCGTGACCACGCGAACTCGCTGCCCAGCGACAAGCCCTTGAGGACCTGCCGACCCTTGCTGTCATACGGGCCACGATAGATGTCCTTGATGGTCTGCAACTGCCGCCGCGTGAAACAATCATCAGCGTCTTTATCTGCCGTGCACATCTTGGCTGCAAGGTCGACCTCCGGCTTGAAGTCGCACGCCAGCGGATTAGCGATGACGTTGTCTTTGATGCCGTCCTTCTCATCGCACTTCGCCAGCACGGCATCGCGCAGGATCTGCCATTTGGTCAGGCTCTCAGGGACACCGTCGCCGTCCTTGTCGAATGCGAGATTACCGGCAAAATGGTCCTTGAAGAGCCGTTGCAGCATCCAGACGTGACTCATATTCAGCGCCTGGTAATCGAATACCGGAGCGCCCGCCACGATGCCGTCAAAGTCGTTCGGGAAACGCTGCGCTTCCATCAAGCCTTGACGCCCGCCGGTGGAGCAGCCTTCGAAGTAGACGTACTTGGGATCTTCGCCATAAAACAGCCGCACGACAGACCTGGAAGCATTCGCCGTCAAGTGGACGGCGCGATATCCGAAGTCGATCACCGCTTGCAGGTTGTCAGCGCCGAACGAGGAGTTGGGCTCGACGCCCATGTCATGCCCCGAATTCGAGTTCGCCACGACGTAGCCTTGCGCCAGGCGCCGCGGATCGCCGTTCAGTACGCCATCCTTCCCGCCATCTCCGATGTTTAACAGGCGCCCGTTCCATGCGGCGCGCGGCGGCAGGAGCACATGGAACCGGATCGTTCCTGCTATCGTGCCGCGCACGTAGCAATGTTCCGGCGTATTCCCCGCCGCCAGTCGCATCGCCGCAGATGTGATAGTGAGGAACGGCGAGAGCAGCAGCGCCTGACAGGCGCTGTCGTCGGTAGCGCCGGGCGTCCGCGGTATCGCCGGCACACTGACTTGTGCGACCGCCGCCACCGCAACAAACAACAAAGACAGTAGCCAACGACCATTTCGCAGCACTGAGATTCCTCCCGCCGCCGGAAGCACTCCTGTTACATTCTTGCGCGCGGAGAAGCTTCGGCGAGCGCAAGCAATAACGCTCTATAGGACCGAAGAGAACGGATCGCTTGCCGCATCGCGCGCAGCACTCTAGCAGAACGCTCTGATTCTTCGATCCGGAGAAGGATGTAAGGATGACGAACATCCGCATCGTGAACGACGACGAAGCCACCGGCGACGTCGCCAAGGCTTACGACGAGTGGCGCGCACTGCGCGGGCGCAAGGTCGTGCCCGGCATCATCAAGTGCTTCAGCGCGCGGCCCGATTTCCTGCGCAAGGTCATCGCGTTCTCCGACACCGTGCACTTCAGCGAAGGCCACCTGACGCGCCGCACGAAGGAGATGATCGCAACCTATGTCTCGGCGCTCAACCATTGCCCCTATTGAATCGACTCGCATGCTTACTTCCTGCGTGTTCAGGAAGCAGACGAAGGAGCCGTACAGTCATTGGCGCGCGGCGATCTCGCGGGCGCTCCGATCACCGCTGCGGAGCGCGCGTTGCTCCAGTTTGCGGAACTCGTCACGCGCCATGCCTACAAGACGCAGCGTAGCGACACGGACAAACTGCGCGCCCTCGGCTGGACCGATGACCAGATCGCAGAGGCCGTGTACATCATTGCGATGTTCGCGTTCTTCAATCGCGTCGCCGATGCCTTCGGCGTTCCCTCGATGGGATATCTGGAGGCCAACGAAATGAGCCCCTGACCGGCGCTCCATCGCTCTGACCGATAACTGGGAACGGACCGAATGCTATTGACCACATCATCGCCCACAGCGGAAACTGCCGATTCACCCAGATTGATGCCAGCCGCCATGCACCCCGCCAGCCAAGTCCGCGCGCGCCTTCTAGCCCTGGTCGGCGCGCTTCTCGCTCTGCTGACCGGCTGCATCGGCTATCACGCCAAACCGCTCACGCCGACGGCGACACTCCAGACCATCGAGACACGCTCGCTCGACGACTCGCAGCTCAAGGCGTTCCTCGCCGCGAACCAGGTCACGGTGACGGATGGTATGCGTTGGGACCTGCGCTCGCTCACGCTCGTCGCCTTCTACTTCCATCCCGATCTCGACGAAGCGCGCGCCGCCGCGGCAGCAGCCAGCGGCGGCATCATCACCGCCGGCGAGCGGCCGAACCCGCAGGTGCAGCCGTCGATCGGTTACGACACCACGACCAGCCCGCCGTGGATCCCCGGCCTGGGCTTGTCATGGCCGATCGAGACCGCGGGCAAGCGCGGCCGTCGTCTGGACCAGGCACGCCATCTGCAGCGCGCCGCGCAGCTGCGCGTGATCAGCACCGCCTGGGCGGTGCGTGTGCGCGTCCGCCGCACGCTGTTGACTTATGTTGCCGCCAAGCGTGCGGAAGAGATCCTGGTGCGCCAATCCGGCTTGCAGGACCAGATCGTGCAACTTCTGCAGCGCCAACTCGAAGCCGGCGCCATTTCTCCCTTCGAGCTGACGCAGGCGCACCTCGCCGCTGCCAATGCCAGGCTCGCCGCCGACCAGGCGCGCTTTCAGCTCGCGTCCTCCCATACCGCGCTCGCCGACGCCTTGGGAGTCGCGCCCGCCGCCTTTGATCGGATCGCGCCTCTAATCTCCATGGAAGCCGTACCGCCCGCGCCCACACCCGACGATGCGGCGCGTCGCCAGGCCCTGGTGAGCCGCTCCGATGTCCTCGCCGCGCTGTCCGAATACGAAGCTGCGCAATCGGCGTTGCAATTGGAAGTTGCGAAGCAGTATCCCGACATCCAACTCGGGCCGGGCTACCAATACGATCAGACCGACAACAAGTGGACGGTCGGCGTAGCTTTCAATCTACCGATCCTCAGCCGGAACCGCGGTCCCATCGCCGAAGCCGAAGCGCATCGTGAGCAGGCCGCCGCGCACCTGGCAGTAGTCCAGACTGGCGCTCTGCACGAGGTCAGCGAGGCGGTGGCCACGTTGGCGGCCGCGCGCGCGAAGGTCGCAACGGCCGACACGCTGCTCGAGACGGCCCGCAAAGAGGCGCAACGCTCCCAGCAGCGCTTTGAGCTCGGCGACATCTCGCGTCAGGAAGTCCTGACATCGCAGCTCGAAGTCGTTTCCGCGGAAGTCGCCCGCTCCGATGCGCAATTGCAATCCGAGTCGGCCGCCGGCGCCCTGGAAGACGCCATGCAGAGTCCACTTGGTTTTGAAGCGATCGTCTTGACGAATCCGCGAATGGCCGCGAAGGGAGTCACGCCGCAACCATGAATCGCAAAGGCATCATCATCGCTGTACCCGCACTACTCGTCGTCGCGCTCGTTGCCTTCTTGTTGTTGCGCCGCGGCAGCGGGAGCGCATCCGCGGAGGAGAAGGAGCCGGCCGCCGAAGTCACGGTGAAGTTCGGCAAGATCCAGCGCACCACCTTGCGCGCCTATGTCTCCGGCTTCGGCAACATCACGCCCGAACCGGCCACCAGCGGCAATCCGCCGGCGAGCGCGAAGATCGGCTCACCCGTCGCCGGTCTGCTGGCCGAATCGCGCGCCGTCGAAGGGCAGACAGTGGCCAAGGGCGCAACGCTCTTCCAGCTCGACAGCCGCGTCGCCAACGTGCAGGTGGAGAAGGCGCGCCAGGCGATGGAGTTCGCGCAGATCGCCTTCGACCGCCAGCAGCGCCTGCTGAGTGTTGACGGCACGTCAAAGCGTCTCTATCAGGAAGCCGAACAAAACCTGCAGGCGGCGAAGTATGAGCTGGCAAATGCCACCGCGCAGCGCGCGCTCCTCACCATCACCGCGCCCATCGCGGGTACGGTCGTGCACGTAATGGCCAAACCGGGCGATGCCATCGACCTCTCCAATGCCCTGGCGGAGATCGTTGACCTCGATCGTCTGGTGGTCAGCGCCAAGGTCCGCACCTCCGATGCCAGCGCGTTGCACATGGGTCAGCGCGTCGAGATCTCTCCCGGACGTCCCGAGGCCTCCGATCAGGTCGGCCGTTTGCCCGCCGCCGCGGCGGCGACCCTTTCGTACATCGGCGCCGATGTCGATCAGGCCAACGATTCCGTCACCGTGCGCGCCCTGCTGCCGCCGCATTCCGGACTGCGCCCGAATGAATTCGTCACGCTGCGCGTCCTTGCCGGCGAGCATAAGGACGTCCTCGCGGTTCCGCTCGAAGCCGTCGTCAGTGACGTAGGCAGCTCGGAAGCTTCGATCGCCATCATCGAGAACAACGTCGGCAAGCGGCATCCGGTCACGCTCGGCATCAAGGACAACGGCCTCGTCGAGATCTCCGGTGAAGGTCTGAAGGAAGGCACGGTCATCGCGACCACCGGCGCATACGGACTTCCCGACAACACGAAGGTCCGCGAGGCGGGCAAAGAATGAGCAACGAATCGGCCCTGGGACGGCTCGCCACCGGCCAGGCAACCGCCATCGTCTTCATCTGCGCTGCGCTTTGCGTCGCCGGCGTCTACGCTGCGCTCACGCTTCCTTCTTCGGTCTTTCCGCAGACGAAGTTTCCGCGCGTCGTCATCCTCGTCGATAACGGCGTAACGCCCGGCGACGAGATGATGGCCACCATCACGCGTCCCATCGAGGAAGCGATGAAAGACATTCCGGGCGCCGTCACCGTGCGCTCGGCGACTGGCCGCGGCTCGGCGGAAGTGAACGTTTTCTTCAATTGGAACGTGGACATGGTGCAGTCGGAGCTCTACGTACTGAGCCGGCTGTCGCAGATCCGCAGCGCGCTTCCCGCCACCGCGACCACATCGGTCTACCGTCTGACGTTTTTTGCATTCCCGATCATCGGCGTCAGCGTTACTAGCCCGACGCGCGACATCACCAGCCTGTGGGAGATCGCGCGCTACAACCTGAAGCCCAAGTTCCTGCAGATTCCGGGCGTCGCGCGCGTCGACCTGGTGGGCGGCCGGGCGCCCGAATATCACGTGGTCGTCGAGCCGGTGCGACTGCAAGCCGCGGGCCTCAGCCTGCAGCAGCTCACCGACGCGCTGAACAAGAACAATCTCATCGCGCCCACCGGGATGCATGAGGAGAACCACCACCTCTACCTCACGGTGATCGACGGCCGCCTGCGCACGATGCGCGATATCGAAGACCTCCCCGTCACGGTGACGAACGGCAATCCTCTGCGCCTGAAAGATGTGGCCCGCATCGAACGCGGCCCCGAGCCCATCTTCAACGTCGTGACGGCCGAAGGCGTGAACGCCGTGCTGCTGAACGTACGCAGCCAGCCCGACGGCAGCACGCTCGACATCGCCAAGACGCTCAGCGAGCAGATGCGTGAGCTGAAGAAGGAACTCCCGCCCGACGTGAAGCTGGCGTTCTTCTACGACCAATCCGTGATCGTGCGCTCTTCGGTACAGAGCGTCTGGGAAGCGATCATCTTTGGACTAGTCCTCTCGGTCGCCATCATCTACGCATTTCTCAAGAGTTGGGGAACGACGCTCGTCGCTACGCTCGTCATCCCGGTAACCGTGCTGGTCACGCTCGTCGCCATGGCGATCGCCGGCCTCACGTTCAACATGATGACGCTGGGCGGTATCGCGGCCGCCATCGGCCTCGTGATCGACGATGCCATCGTGGTCGTGGAAGCCATCCATACCCAGCTCTTGCGTGGTGGCTCGCGCCGCGAAGCGGTCTCCGAGGCCATCCGCTCCATCCTGCACCCGCTGATCGGCTCCACCCTGACGCCGGTCGTTGTCTTCATCCCGCTGGCGTTCCTCAGCGGCATCACGGGTGTCTTTTTCCGCGCGCTCGCCCTGACGATGGTCGTTTCGCTCCTCACGTCGCTGCTGCTGGCCGTCACGTTGACGCCGTCGCTCGCTGCCTGGCTCGTGCGTCATCGCGAAAAAGAGGGCGGAGCGGAGCATGGCACCGCGGAAGGTGGTGCGATCCTCCGCCGCGTCATTGCTGCGTATGAGCATGCGCTCACTGCGGCGCTGCAATATCGCTGGATCACGCTCGGCTCCTGCGCGCTCATTCTGGTCGCGGGCGCTCTCATCTACAACAAGTTGGAAAGCGAATTCCTGCCGCCGATGGACGAAGGCGGCTTCGTCATCGACTACTTCACCGCTCCCGGCACCAGCCTCTCAGAAACGAATCGCGTCTCGATGGAGTGCGAGAAGATCCTGCTCTCTATCCCTGAGGTCGAAAGCTACTCGCGCCGGCTGGGCGCGCGCCTGGCGCTGGCTATCGCGGAGCCGCACGTCGGCGATTTCCTCGTCAAGCTGCGTACCGACCGCAAGCGCACCACGCAGGAGGTCATCACCGAGCTGCGTGACAAGCTGAATACCGCGCTGCCGGGCAACCATTGGGAGTTCCCCGGCATTCTCAGCGACCTCATCGGCGATCTCATGTGGGCGCCCAGCCCCATCGAAGTGAAGGTCTACTCCACCGATCAGAACTTCCTGAAAAAGCAGGGACCGCGGATCGAAGCCCAACTGAAGAAGATCAAAGGAGTCGTTGATACCTTCGACGGCCTGAGCTATACCGGCCCATCGATCACCCTGCACGTCCGCTATCTCGATGCTGAGCGCTTTGGCCTCACGGCCACGGACATTGCGGACGCGGTGAATACCGCGATGATCGGCGAAGCCGCCTCCGCCGTGCTCGAAGGTGATCGCTTGATCACGGTCCGCGTGCTCGTCGATCCCCAGCGCATCGATACCGTCGCTGCCCTGCGCGAGCTACCGTTGCGCACGCCCTCCGGCGCGCTCGTGAAGCTGGGGCAGGTCGTGGACGTCGGCGAGACCGATTCGCAACTCGAACTGCGCCGCGAAGACATGCGCCAGGACATCGCCGTCACCGCCCGTCTCCAAGAACGCGACCTCGGCACCGCGATGGCCGAGATCCGCCAGGTCCTCGACAAAGACCCTGCGTTCCCTCCCGGCACGCTCGAATACGGCGGTCTCTACAAGGAGCAACAGGAAACGTTCCGCAATCTCATGATCGTGCTTGCCATGGCGCTCGTCCTGGTCTTCACGGTGTTGATCTTCGAGTTCCACAGCTTCCTCGAGCCGCTGGCCATAGTCTTCGGCGCCACGCTGGCGTTGTTCGGCAGCATCGCCGCGCTGTGGCTCACGGGCACGTCGCTCAATGTCGTTTCCTATCTCGGCGCCATCATCGGCGTCGGCATCGTCGCCAAGAACGGCATCCTGATGCTCGACCTGGTGGACGATTACTACATCGGCGAGCACGTCGACCTGAGAGAAGCGCTCATCCTCTCCGGCCGGCGCCGCCTGCGCCCCGTGCTCATGACTTCCCTGGCCGCGGCACTGGGAATGTTGCCGCTGGCTTATGGTCTGGGTTCCGGCGCTGACGTGTTGCGCCCACTGGCGATCGCCGTCATCGGCGCGCTCTGCGTCTCGGTCCTGCTCTCGCTGATCGCGACACCGACCATCTACTACGTCATGCGCGGCCAGCGCCGCGCAGACGACGTCGAGGCCACCGCCGCCGACTAACACCCAAAGCGGTTTGGAGCCGGAGGCGACAAAAAAGAAGTGGCCGAGCTGTTGCTAGCTCGACCACTCGTTCCCTCCCCGGGAAACTTAACGATTCGAGTTGAACTTCAGCGAGACCTCCGCGGCAGAGGCTACCGGCCTGCCGTCCAGCGTCGCCGGACGATAGACCCAGTCGCGCACTGCCTGCACCGAGGCTTGGCGCAACAGCGGATCGCCGCTGACGACCTTGACCTCCGTCACCTTGCCCTCCGCTGAGATGGCAAGCTGCAGGTTCACGACGCCCGCAACACCCTGTCGCTTCGCCGCGTCCGGGTAGAGCGGCGGGCGGCCTTGCAGCAACGTCGCCGCTACCGGCACCGACTTGTGCACGGCCAGCGAAGACGAAGGGGCTGCGATCGTCGGCAGGTCAGAGAGCGATTTCACCGACGCTGCGGTCACGTCCACCGTCGGCGGCTTCACCGGCTCTTCTGACTTCGCCGTCTGCTTGTTCGCAGCCAGGAGGATGGGCGCCGGCGTGTGCGGCGCAGGTGGGGCCACAACTTCCGCCGGCTTCTTCGCTTCCTCTGTGTACTTCGGCTCTTCGTGCTTGGCTACCGTGGCAGCGGCTGGAGCCGGGGCCGCGGCCGCCGGTTGCGGTGTACTCGGCTGCGGCTGTGCCGCCGGTTGCGACGTCGCCGCTGCCGGTGCATGTTCGCCCGCACTCTTGGGTAGCTCGACTGCGACCAGCTGCGACGTCGGTGCTGGCGCTGCAGTCGGAGCCGGGGCTGCCTGCGTCGTCGCGCTCGCCGTCGCCGGCGGAGCACTCGGCGCTACATGCTGCCACGGCCTGAAGATCGCCACACCCAGAACGATCACGGCCGCGATCGTTCCCCCGAACAGCATCAGGTTCTTGTGGTTCGATTTCTCCGGCGTGCGGTATTCCGCCAGCAGGTTGGCCGAGGATTCCTTCGTCGGCGCATGCTGCGTCCGGCGCACGGCCGTCTTGGGCTTGTGGTACGTACCGGGGTCTTGGCTCGGCAGCAGAACATCAGGATTCGTGGCGACCGACGCCTGCGCCGCCGGCTGCGCCATCACGGGAGCTGGCTTCCGCTCCACGATCGGCGCCGGCGGTGCTGCGGCCGCATGCGCGCGCGGGAACTCGGGCATCGCCACCGGCGCGGCAGTTGCCGGCGGGCGCGCTGCCACCGGTGCCGGCTTCGGCGGGACCACCGTCGGCGGCGGCGCGGGCGCCTTCAACAGCGCCTCCGCGTTGAGCTCGACTGGTGCTTGCACCGGCGCAGTCTTCCATGGTTCTTCGGAGGGCAGCTCGCACTGGCTGAGTTTGCTGGCGATCACATCGCGCAGCGTCATCAGGATGGCGATGTGGGTGCGCGAGAACGCCTCCGGAGTCTGCGAGAGCACGGCCAGGACGCCGCGAACGTCTCCCTCCCACTGCACCGGGAAGCTCACGATCGAACGCACACTGAGCGCGCGGAACGCCGGTTCCAGTTGCGACTCTACATCGGCGGTACAAGTCTGAGGCTTGCGCGTGCTCACACTCAGCCCGGTGACGCCGCTCGGCAGCGGGATGCGCGCGCCGACCTCCGGCGCGATGCCGTTGCTCGTGCGCACGACCAGTTCATTGCCCTTGCGCAGGGCGATGATCACGCCGGTGGCGCAGGTGA
>CAYWSH010000002.1:0-87785 GCA_964460655.1 uncultured Terriglobales bacterium
TTCATGTTGTCGCGGAGGTAGTCGAAGCCGAACTCGTTGTTGGTGCCGTAGGTGACGTCGGCGCCATAGGCTTCGCGCCGCTCTTCGTCGTCGAGTTCGTGCACGATGACGCCGGTACTCAGGCCCAGGAAGCGGTATAGCTTGCCCATCCACTCCGAGTCGCGCTTGGCGAGGTAATCGTTCACCGTGACTACGTGCACGCCTCGGCCGGTGAGCGCATTCAAGTACACGGGCAGCGTGGCGACGAGCGTCTTGCCTTCGCCGGTCTTCATCTCGGCGATGATGCCGCGGTGCAGCACCATGCCGCCGATCAGCTGCACGTCGAAGTGCCGCATGTTCAGGACACGCTTGCCCGCCTCGCGGACGACGGCAAAAGCCTCCGGTAGGAGCTCCTCGAGTCCGTCCTTCTGTGCCCGTTCACGCTCGTCTTCCAGCTGTTTCAGGCGGTCGCGGTCCGCGTCGGATTCTGATTGGAGCTGCGCGATCTCGTCGTCGAAAACCTTGGTGGCCTGGGCGATGCGGGCGCGGAATTCGTCGGTCTTGGCACGCAGTTCGGCGTCGCTCAACGCCTGCATGGCGGGCTCGAGAGCGTTCATCTCGGCCACGCGCGGCTGCATGCGCTTTACCTCGCGCTCGTTCTTGGTACCGAAGACTTTAGCGAACAGGTTCAATGTAAGGATCCAGCCGGGAGTGTGTGGGAATGCCTGCTCAAAAAGCGTAACACAGCGCATTGGATGCGAGCGTTGACTGCTGGATTCACTCCTGGGCGGGGACTCGGCGCCGCTTCCGGTATATTCACCACGCCGTTATGGGCAACTATTACGAGCGCTTTCGCGAATCCGCTGTCCGGTTCCCGCAGAACGTCGCCATCGAGCTGCAACGCCAGAACGGCACGCTCGAGCGCCTTTCCTACGCGGAGTTGCAGCAGCACGCGGAAGCCATCGCGGCATGGCTCGCGCGCGCCGAGCTCGCGGCCGGCGCGCGTTGCGCGATCCTGGCAGGCAACGGACCGCGCTGGGTCGCTGCGTATCTCGGTGTCATCGCGGCGGGACACGTCGCGGTACCGCTTGACACCGCGTTCAAGCCCGAACAGATAACGAAGCTGCTCAAAGACTGCGGCGCGTCGCTGCTGTTCGCGGATGCACGACATCTGCCGGCAGCGGAAGCGGCGATCGGCGGGACGAGCGTGCGGATCGTCCAGCTCGATACGGCATTGCCGCCCGGCTCGGCGGAGCAACGCATGCAAGCACTCCGGCCGGTGGGAACCAGCGAACATCCGTTGTTTGACGACATCGTGCGCGCCGCGCACGACCCGATCACCGTTGCCCAGCGCACACCCGACGATACCGCCGTCATCCTTTACACGTCCGGAACGACCAGCGACCCGAAAGGCGTCATGCTCACGCACCAGAACCTGCTGGCGGAGTCGCAGGCGGTGTTCGGATTTGTTGCGATCGGACCAAAAGACGCGCTGCTCGGCGTGTTGCCGCTGTTCCACGCACTGGCGCAGATGGCAAACCTGTTACTGCCGCTTGCTGCCGGCGCGCGCGTCGTATTCCTCGAAGCGCTCAACACCAGCGAGCTGATGCGCGCACTGGGCGAGCGTGACATCACCCTCTTCGCCTGCGTGCCGCAGTTCTTCTACCTCATCCACGAGCGCATCGGTCACAAGGTGGAGCAGCGCGGCGCGGGGGCCAAGATCGTATTCGATTGGCTGAAGGGACTCTCAGCGTTCGCGCGGAGACTCGGGCTGAATCCCGGCAGAGGCCTGTTCCGCGAGGCGCACAAAGCGCTGGGGCCGCGGATGCGCTATCTCGTCACCGGCGGGTCGCGCTTCGATCCGGTGATTGCGCGCGACCTGCACGCGATGGGCTTCGACATCTTGCAGGCCTACGGGCTCACGGAGACCTCGGGCGGAGCGTGCGCCACGCCGCCGGGAAAGAACGTTCTCGGCTCGGTCGGACCACCATTGCCGGGGAATGAAGTGCGCATCGTCGATCCGCAACCTCAGCCGGAAGGACCGCCGGTGGGCGAGGTCGCGCTGCGCGGCGGCATCATCATGAAGGGCTACTACAACCGTCCGGAAGCGACTGCGGAAGTCCTGCGCGACGGCTGGTTGTATACCGGCGATCTCGGCTATGTCGACCCGCGCGGCAACCTGTTTATTACCGGGCGCAAGAAGGACGTCATCGTCCTCAGCAACGGGAAAAACATCTATCCCGAAGAGATCGAGTCGCACTACCAGCGCTCGCCGTTCATCAAGGAACTGTGTGTCATGGGCTTGCGCAACCGCCCGGGCGAGCCTTTCAGCGAGCGCCTGCACGCCGTCATCGTGCCGGACTTCGAAGCACTGCGCGCGCGCAAGATCGTGAACGCCGGAGAGGTCATCCGCTTCGACATCGAAAGCCTCTCCTCGCAAATGCCGAGCACGAAGCGCATCCTCAGTTATGACATCTGGCAGCACGAGCTGCCGCGCACCACCACGCGCAAGCTGAAACGCTTCGTCATTCAGAAGGAAGTGGAACAGCGACGCGTCAGCGGCACAACGAGCGACGAAGCAGCGGTTCCGGCTCGTCAACTCACTGAGGCCGATATCGCATGGCTGGAAGAACCGGATTCTGCACGTGCACTACCGGCGATCCGCGCGGCGGCGAAGATCAAGAAGCCGCAGTACCATCCCGACGATTCGCTTGAACTCGACCTCGGGCTCGATTCGATGGAGCGCGTGGAGTTGTTGGTCGCAGTCGAGGAAGCGCTGGGCGCGCACGTGGAAGACAGCGTGGTCAGCGAGGTCTACACCATCCGCGAGTTGGTGGAGGCCGTCAAAGGAGGGAAGGGAGCGGCGAAAGACGCGGCAGGATGGGAATCGGTGCTCGCGGTCGCTCCTCCGCCGGAAGATGTGCACGAGTTCGAGCGTGCGCGGACATTCAGCGCGCCGCTGTGGTATGCGCTGGGCCGCGTCGCCAATCTTTTCGTGCGCATTTTCTTCCGCCTGGAAGTGAGCGGGCTGGAGAATCTGCCGCGGGAGGGTGCATACCTCATCTGCCCCAATCACCAGAGCTTCATGGATCCGCCGGTCGTCGGCTGCGTGCTGCCTTGGCACGTCTTCCGCCGGCTGTTCACCGTGGGCACGAGCGAGATCTTCGGCGCAGGCTTCTTCCGTTCGCTGGCGCGCTCGCTGCGCCTATTCCCTGTGGATCCTGACGCGAACCTCGTGCCCGCGATGCGCATCGGCGCCTTCGGCCTGCGCCGTGGCATGGTGCTGATGCTCTATCCCGAAGGCGAACGCTCCATCGACGGTGCGCCCAAGCGCTTCAAGAAAGGCGCCGGCATTCTCGCCACGCACCTGCGCGTGCCCATCGTACCGGTCGCGATGGAGGGATTCTTTGACGCCTGGCCGCGCGGCAAGAGCTTCCAGACGTTCGCCAAGCTGAAGCTACGATTCGGCAAGCCGGTTCCGCCGCCAGAGATCACCACGACTCCCGAGGCCGCCTACGACGCGATGATGCAGGAAGTGCGCGCGCGCATTGTCACCATGTGGGAGGAGTTGCGGAACGGTAAAGCACGCGGGGCCGCAGCCGGCTGAAGCCTACCGCGCCTTCGGGTGGGTGCGGTCGTAGACCTCAAGCACTTGCTTGACCGAGAGCTGCGTGTAGCGCTGCGTGGTGGAGAGGCGCTCGTGGCCGAGCAATTCCTGGATGGCGCGCAGGTCCGCGCCTTCTTCCAATAAGTGCGTTCCAAAAGCATGGCGCAGGGTGTGCGGATGGACGTCACTCGGCAGGCCGCGGGCGACCGCGATGCGCTTGACGATGCGGCCGACGCTGCGCGTCGTCAGCCGGCCACCGCGACGATTGATGAGTAGCGCGGGTGTCGTCTTACGTAGTGTCCTCAATAGCTCGGCACGCGCGGGGAGGTACTTTTCTAGCGCGGCGCGCGACGCGCCACTAAACGGCACGTAGCGTTGCTTGCGTCCTTTGCCGTGTACCAGTAGCGAGTCACCCGCAAAGTTGGCGTGGCCGAGGTCAAGCCCCACGAGTTCCGAGTTGCGCAATCCGCAGCCGTAGAGCAGCTCGAGGATCGCGAGGTCGCGCTCGGGGAAAGCCGCTTCCTCGGCGGGTGACGCGTCGAGCACGGTGTTCATCTCCTCGATCGTGGGTACGCGCGGCAACTGCTTCGGCAGGCGCGGCGTGGCGACCAGCGCCGCCGGATTCTGCTCGACCACGCCTTCGCGCGCCAGAAAACGGAACAACGACCGCAGAGCGGCCAGCGACCGCGCCACCGACGTTTTGCCGAGCCCGCGCTCGTATTGGTGCGCCAGGAAAGCGCGGATGCGCAGATGGTCGATCTGTCGCGCGTCGGGATCACCAGCAAAGGCAGTGAACTGTGCGAGGTCTTTTTTGTAAGCGAGCTGTGTGTTGGGGCTCGCGTTGCGCTGGTGGAGTGCGGCGAGAAAGCGGTCCGAGGCGCGCGCGAGCTTCATGAGCGCCGTCCGCGTGGGTGATGGTTCTGCACCACGCTCTTGAGCCGATCGAGGGCGACGTGCGTGTAGACCTGCGTGGTCGAGATGTCGGCGTGACCGAGGATGGTCTGCACCGTACGCAGATCGGCCCCACGCTCGACCATGTGGGTGGCGCAACTGTGACGCAGCATGTGCGGGCTCGCCGGGCGACCCGACTTGCGTGCCGCCGCCCGTACCATCTGCCATACGCGTTGCCGCGTAAGCTTGTGTGCGCCACGAGCAAGGAACAATTGCGGCGAAGTCTTTTCGCCGGCGAGTAGCGGCCGAGCGGACTGCAGATAAGAAGTGAGCGCCGCTTGTGCAGCCGCGCCGAGCGGAACGATGCGCTCTTTGTCACCCTTACCGCGCACCAGCATGTAGCCGAGATCAAGTTTCAGGTCACCACTGCGCGCGTTCACGAGTTCGGAAACGCGCAGCGCACCGGCGTACAAAACCTCGAGCATCGCACGATCGCGTACGGCCTGCGCTTCGGAGATTACATCGGGCCGGGTGGGCTGGGGCGCGGCCACCAGCGCATCGACCTCTCCGGTCGCCAGCGCCTTGGGCAAGACCTTCCACTGCCGCGGCGAGTCGATGTTGACTGTCGGATCGTGCGCGATGCGGCCATCGAGCAGAAGATGTTTGTAGAAGTGGCGCAGAGCACTCAGCTTGCGGGCCGCGGAGCGAGCGTCGAAGCCGGCAAGTAATTGCCGCTGGTGGGCGGCAACATCGTCACGCCGCGCGCTGCCGAGCGTACGCCGCCGCCTAGCCACGAATGCCGCGAACTGCCGCAGATCGCGCGCGTAGGCCGAGAGGGTAAGCGGCGCCAACCCTTTTTCGACGCGCAGGTAATCGAGGAAGGAGGCGAGCAGCGCGTCGTTGACCGGAGCGGCCACGCAAAACATTATCGGACGCGCGAGCATCACCCAGGTTAACCAGTCAGGTTCGTAGCACGAGAAAACGCGGGCGTTGCCGCCCGCGTCCATCCCGATCAAGCAACGTCAGCCGACTTTCAGGGCGTCCATCAGCTTCTTGATGTCGCCTGCGTCCGGTCCTTGCGGCGCCAGTTCCAGGGCACGCTGTAACTCCTGGCGTGCCTTGGCTGCCTGGTTGTTCTTCGAGTACGCCATCCCCAGGTGATAGTGGAAGCTGGCGTTCTGCGGTGTTTTCTTCACGATCGGCTCCAGCAAGTCGATGGCACTGCGGTATGCACCTTTTTTAAAGTAGGCCAGTGCCAGCGTGTCGCCGGTCTCCGGCAGTTCGGGCATGCCGTGGTGTGCCGTTTGCGCCAGCGTGAGGGCCACGTCATCCTCGCCGCCGCGCTGGAGCAGCAGATATGCAAGGTTATTGGCCGCCAGCGCATTCTCCGGCTGGATCTCCAGGACCTTCTTGTACGTCTGTTCGGCCTTGGCCTTGTCGCCCGAGCGCGCATACAGCACGCCGAGCGAGAGCAGCACGCCGGGATCGTTCGGCCGCAACTGGATGTAATGCTCGAAGCTGGCGATGGCCTGCGGGAGCTGCTCTTGCGCATACTGGATCTGCGCCAGGAGGAGCGTACCCGCAAAGTTCGTGGGCTCCATCTGGATGGCTCTGCGCGCCAGCGGTTCTGCCTCGGCGAACTGCTTCGCTTGGGCCAGGCGCTGCGCCTTCATGATGATGAATCCCGCGTTGTTCGGCGCGCGCTCGATCTGCGCCGACAGACGCGGCAGCACCTTGTCGCCCTGCTTCAGCGCTTCATACAAGCCGAGGAGGTTCTGCAGGGCTTCCAGGTTGTTCGGGTCGCTCTGCAGCGCCCGCTCGAAGAGCTGCTCGGAATCAGTGGCGCGACCTTGGCCGGCGCGGACCTCCGCCAGCTGCGTCAAGGCCTGCGCATGGTTCGGTTGCAGCTCCAAGACCTTGTTCAGGTCGTTCTCCGCATCCTGCGGGAGCTTGCGCCAGTACTCGGAGCGCGCCCGTATCAGATAGCCATCCACCAGCTTCGGACGCTCCCGCACGATCACGTCGGCCAGGGTGCCAGCCAGGGCCCACGCCTGGTGATTCAACGCCGCCGGGGCCAGCCGCAGGTGGGCATCGACCAGTTGGGGCCAGATGCGCATCGCTTCGCGCCACTCCACCTCAGCTTCGGTGGGCTTGTTGGTCGACGCCAGCGCATCACCGTAGTAAAGGTGCGCGGGCGCGTTGGTGGCATCGTCCTTGATGAGGTCGGTCAGGTTGGCGATCGCGTCCTCCGGCTTCTTCTGCGCCAACAGGATCCGCGCCTGGTTGACGCGCGCGTCGATGTACCTTGGGTTCCGCTTCAACAAGGCCTTATTAAGCCCATCCGCCTCGTCCACCTGGTTCTTGCGGATCAGCACATCGATCAAGGCCGCGGCGACGGTGTTATCCGAGGGGTGATCCTTGGCGAGAGAACGCAACTCGGGCAAGGCCCGATCGAACTCTCCGCGGTTGAGCAGGTACTGCACCAACGCCGTATAGGCGGCCGGGCTATCGGGCTCAGCGCTCCGTGCCTCGCGCAACACGCGCTCCGCGTCGGCGTCGCGTCCTTGTGCACCGTAGAAAGATGCCAGCTGCGTGCGCGTGGCCGTGTCCTTCGGGCGGGTGATCAGGATGCGCTTCAGGATCTGCTCGGCCTCGTCATTGCGTTTCTGTTGCTGGTACAGCTTGCTGAGCTCCTGCATGGCCTGCTGGGAGGCTGGGTCGATCTCCAGCACCTTCTTGAAGCTGGCTTCAGCGTCCGCCAGCTCTCCGGCGTTCCGCTGCAGGACACCCTGATTGAGGAAGAGATTGGGGTTACGGGGCTGCGACTCCATCGCCTTCTTCATCTCGGCATAGGCATTCTGCTTGTTGCCGAGCAAGGCGTAAGCGTTGGCCAGCAGAGCGCGGGCCTGCACATTGTCCGGGTCGCGTTTGAGGATCTCTTCCGCCCGTTCTTGTGCTTCCTTGCCCATGCGTGCGCCGACGTAGAGATTGCCCAGGTCGAGCTGCGCCTGTAGGTTGCTGGGATCGAGCTCGACCGTTTTCAGCAACTCGCGGAATGCGCCCTGCCAGCCCTGCGTGCGCAAGTACATCGTCGCCAACTCATAGTGCGCGTCGGCGTACATCGGGTCGGTCTGCACCGCGTTGGCGAACTGGATCATCGCTTCGCGGTATTGACCCTTCTCGGCGAAGCGGCGACCACTATCCATATAACGCTGCTTGCGGACGTTGGGATCGCGGCTGCATCCGATGGCAAAGGCCAGCAGGAGCGCCACGGCGGCGACGCTCCAGAACCTCGACTTACGCATTGCTAGCTCCGTTCTGTTGGGGCGCCGTGCCCGGCGCCCAGCTGTGCGGCGTGGCCTTCCTAGCTCTTCCCCAGTTCGTCGAGCGCCTTGCGCGCATCGTCAGCGTGCACGAACTTTGGGTCCAACTGCAGCGCTTTCTGCAGATGCACACGCGCGCTCGTCTTATCGCTGTTCTTTTGATACGCCAGACCGAGGTGATAGTGGAAGCTGGGGTTGTTGGGTTCTTTCTTCAAGGCCTCTTCCAGCAGGTCGATGGCGTTGCGGTACGCGCCCTTGTGATAGTACGCCCAGGCGAGCGTGTCGGCCGTGCTCGTTATGTTGGGCAATCCGGTGCGGGCCGTCTGCGCCAGGGTGAGCGCCACATCATCGCTGCCGCCGCGCTCCAGCAGTAGGAACGCGAGATTGTTCGCGGCAATAGCGTTGTCCGGCTGCCGCTCCAGCACCTTCTTGTACGCTGCTTCTGCCTTGGTCTTGTCGCCGGCGTTATCTTGCGCCGAGCCTAGTAACAGCTGCAGGCCGATGTCGGACGGGTTGATCTGCAGCGCGTCCTCGTAAGTCTTGATCGCCGCGGCCGCTTCGCCGCGGTTCAACTGCACGGCGGCCAGCGCGCGGGCGGCTTCGACGTTGTTCCGATTCACCTCGACCGCCTTCTGCAGCGCGGTCTCCGCATTCGGAAGGTCCTTCATGACCTCGGCGTACACGCGGCCCTTCATGTAGTAGAGCGTCGAGCTGTTCGGAGTCTTGGCGATCTGCTGGTCGAGCGCGTCCAGCGCCTTTTGCGGCTGCTTCTGCATTACGTGCATCCGCACGATCGCCTGCAGCACGTCGGGGCTTGCCGGCGCGATCTCATGCGCCTTTTCCAGCATGCTGGCCGCCTCGGCGAACTTCTGCTGCGACAGCCGCATCTCGCCCATCATCAGGTATCCCTGCGCGTTCTTCGGGGCGACCTCGATGGCCTTTTTCAGGTCGTCTTCCGCTTGCTTCTCCTGCTTGTGCCCGAGCGCAGCACGCGCGCGGTAGATGTAGCCGGTGGGAAGATTCGGTCGCGCGCTGATCAGTTGTTCAGCGCTGATGGAGAGCTGGTCCATGTTGTTGGTCGCCAGCGCACGCTCCGCCAGGCGCTGATGGGCCTCCAGATATGCGGGACGCAGACGCACGGCTTCGCGCCACTCCGTCTCGGCGCTCTCGGGCTTCCCCGCCAACATGTAGGCATTTCCGAGGTAATAGTGCGCCACGGGATTGTCGGCCTCGCGCTTGATCACGGCCGCGAGGGCGTCCACGGCGTCGTTCGGCTTGCCGCGCTCCAACTGCACCTGCGCCTTGAACAGCGTGGCTTCCAGGTCCTTGGGATTGTCTTTCAGGATCTCGTCGGCGAGTTTGCCGGCCTCGTCGAAGCGACCCCGCAGCAGCAGCATCTCGGTGTACGACTTCTTCACCTTGACGTCTTTCGGATGGTCTTTCAGCAGCGAGCCGAACTCTTCCAGCGCCTTGTCGAAGTTTCCGCGGCCCACGTAGAAGTCGCCGAGCATGCGGTAGCCCTCAGGCACGTCGGGCATCGCCGCCTTGGCTTCGCGGAGCGACTGCTCTGCCTTGTCGGGTTGCTCCTGGGAAAGGTAGAAGCGGGCCAGTTCCATGCGGGGGCCGGCGTTCTTCGGCGCGATCTGTACTGCTTGTTTGAATTCCTGCTCGGCCTCGGGTACTCGCTTCTGCCGGACATAGAAGTGCGCTAGCGCCAACGGTGCGGTCACTGACTTGCTATCGAGCGAGATGGACTTCTTGAAGTTTGCTTCGGCTTCCGCCAGCTGATTGTTGTTGGTCTGCAGCACCGCGAGGTTCATGTAGAACCCGGCGTTGTCGGGCTTCAACTGCAGCGCTCTGTTCATCTCCTCCAGCGAGTCGGCGCCCTTGCCTTGCGCCGCCATGAGGTTCGCCGCCAGGGCGTGCGCCTCGGGGTTGTTGGGTTCCCGCTTCAGGACCATCTCGACGCGCTCGGTGGCGCGCTTGTAATCGCGGCCGACCAGCAGGAGGTTGCCGAGGTCGAGCTGCGCCTTCGTGTGATTGGGGTCGATCTCCACCGTGCGCAGCAGCTCGCGGTACGCGTTCGTGAGGGCACCCATCTTCGCGTATGCCTGCGAGAGCTGATAGTGCCCCTCGGCGAACTTGGAGTCGATCTGCACCGCGTTGGCGAACTGGATCGACGCCTCGCGGTACTTTTCCTGCTCCATGTACCGCTTGCCGCTGTCGAGGTATTTCTGCTTGCGGACGTTGGGATCGCGCGAGCATCCCGTCAACGCTCCGAAAGTGATCGCAAGAAGAACGAATACTACCCAATAACGATTGCGCATCCTTTGGCTCCAACTAGATATTTGCCGATCAGCAGGCAAGATTCGAGACATTGCAATTATTTGCAATCCGTCCGCCACTCGCGGCGGGTTTGGGGGATAGTGGAACTCCTTATATCACAACTCTTTGGCGGTGATGCAGCGAAAATCAGCCCCGTCGGGCCGTGCAGTCGCTTGTCAGTCAATATGCAGCGTCTTGCACACACAAGAAGCGGATTTCAGCCAGAAAACGAAACCCCCGGCCGCGGCCGGGGGTTTGACGACTCGTTCTGTTTACGCGCGACGACGACGCGCGCGGATCAAGCCGGCGAGGCCGCCGAACATCAGCGCCATGCTGCCCGGCTCGGGAACCTGGCCGCAGTTGGAAACGCAGACTTGCGTACCCGTCTGGCTGTCGGGTCCCGTACCAAACAGGAAGGTCACGGAAGCAATGTCCGGTGCACTGTTGAATCCCGAATAAGTGACTACGAATTGCACATTGCCGAGGAGATACGGATTGTGCGGCCCGTTATCCAGACCACCGGTGCAGCTTCCTGTGCAGGCAGCATTGATTGTGCTGTTGACGATCTCGTAGGGATGCGTACCAGTGCCGCCGCCGGGTCGCAAGGAAACGTTGCTACCGTTCTGTGCTGTACCCCACGTGTAGGGCGAGCTTCCCGACGTTGCGACGCAGGTACCGCTGGTGCAATCAATCACGCCGCCACTGGCGCTGACAGAACTAAGGCTGATGCTCGACGCCGTTCCGCTGGAGAAGGCAAAAATGATCCCGGTGAGCGTTTCGCCGATGGCGTGCATGGTCGGCGAAGTGTTCGTCAGGGTGATCGTCATGCCGGTGGAGGTGATGCTGGAAAATGTCGCTTGCGCGGCAGCGGTGTATCCCGGGTCGGATGGTGCGGGACCGGAGGCCGTGAAGATAGTGGTCGCCAGCGCCGAGCTTGCTACCAAAGCGACCACAGTCAAAGCCATCGCTACGATGCGGAACGTCTTCATTGAACCCCCATCAGGACACCAAACTAGCCCAGTAACTGCATTTTGGGGGCCACGATGGGAATATCTGCCGCACCAATAGGCCTGCGTAAGCGATTGATAATAAAATGGTTACAGCATCCACAGGAAGCGCCCGGCGAGGCTGCACCTGCGTGTATGCAACCCGTTGCATACTTGGCGGTCGCTTTTCCGAGGCCCTGGGGGGACGCCGACCTAGCGTGGGATGTACTCATCCAAGGTCGGCATGAGTGACTGCGCGAAGTTGATGGCACGTTTCTCAGCCATCGCCAATTCCTCACCGCGCGGCAACGGCGTCACCAATCGCACCAGCGAACCGTCGCTGCGATTCATGCTTATGGCATCCGTCGTCATGTAGATCTTGGCCCAATACTCACTGGCAACGATGCGCCCATGGGCTTGATACCAATACAGGACGAGCTGCCGGTCCAAGCCTTTCGCCACGATGTAACGGTTCACCAGCACGGTATGGCCGTGCGAATCGCGCAGCGGGATGCGCGCGTCTTCGATCGGAGTCCATCCCGAGCCGGGCAGGCAATTCTTCGGCGAGTGGATGGTTGAGCCGGTGCGTTGCGTGGGGAAGTAGGCCAGAAAGACGTCCATCGGCGGCTCACCCGCACGGGCGAAGCCTCGCTCCGCGAATTCCCCGTCACCGAGGATGTCGCGCGTCGCCTGGTCTATCGAGATGTCGTGACCTTCCCACCCGTTGAACTGCACCGGGAAACTCGCCACCGGTTTACGCAGCGGAATGCGTTCGGGCTGGCTGCGCGCGTAGAGGAACGCACCCGTGCCGGCCAGCAAAGCAGTCATCATGGCAAAACGCAGCCATCCGGGTCGCATCAGGCAGGCACCTCGCGCTTGCGGCCGATCAAGCTCAGCAGTTGATGAACACCTAATAGCAAGCCTACCGAGAGCACGAAGATGATCCAGCCGGAGAATTCATGAAAGAAACCCTCGGCTTTCGCTGGGTCCCAGTACTCGACGCAGAGGCCCGTGCCAAAAATGCGCAGCGCGTTGGCCGCCACCGCGATCGGGATCGAGGAGAAAGCGAGCACGACGCGCTTCCATATCTTCGGCTCCAGGAAGTAGCCGTACATGACGGCGAGCGTGCCGAGGGTCATCAAGGAGCGAACGCCGCTGCACGCCTCCGCCACTTCCAGTTTCATGGCGGCGAGCGATAAGACATTGCCTTCCCGCAACACCGCAACGCCGACGTTGCTCAGCAGACCGGCAGCCAGTTGCGACGCCAGGAACTGCAGCGGGAAAGTGATCTGGTTAAAGATGATGTTCGGGATCGGGATCATCAAAAGCAGGCAGGCCCAGGGAAACAGGAGTGCCTTGAAATGCTCCCAGCCGAGAAAATTGAGAATCAGGCCGGCGATCAGCACTACGATAGAGAACCGCGCCAGGAAGAGTTCAGCCCCCAAGGTCCCAAGCACTAGGATCATCAGCGCCAGACCCGATATCGCGATCCCCCACCACGACGGGCGGGGCACTATTTTGGCTAGTTCCTCACGGCGCTGCCACGCCACGAAAGCGGAGAAGGCCGGCACAAAGAAGCCGTGGGAGAAATTGGGGTCTTCCCACCATTGATTGACCAGGCGGACCAGTGTGGGGTAGTAAAGAATGCCGGCAAGGCCCGCCAGGACTCCCAGTTGCACCAGCCAAATGCGCGACCCGGATTCGAACGGCGAGGCGGGTTTGGCGGCAGACGTAGCGGCGGCGTTCATTGACCCTTGTTTTGTACGGCCGGATTCTGTCGCATCCTACTACAGCTGCCGCGAGCGATTCTACGGGTCTGAACGGCCATGAAGGGCCTCGGCGACCATGTGCTTGCGACAAATGTGAAAAGTATTTCATCTACGTCCATCGGTTTTCCACTCGCCAGAAGTGCTGCGAGCCACTGAAAACAAAGCCTTTGGCGATTTGTGCTGCTGCAGCTACCACCGCTTCATCTCAAAAGGGTAATAGTTTTCTCTCTTTGAGAGGAAAAGATTTGTCCTTTTTTCCCCATCCCGTCGCCGTGATTGGAGCGCTAAACCATTCTAGAAAAACGGCTTACCTTGAGTACACCAAAGTAACTTCCACTTCTTGTCCATTGGCCCCGGGAGTGCATTAGAGTAGAGCGAACATCCGGTCAGGGCCCCATAATCCAGTAAAAGTGCCTTCCGGGAGGAAGCATGCAATCGTCTGTCGCCAACGGCGCAACCGCGCCCGCGCACAGCGCTTGGACGCCGGCGTCGTTCGTCTACGGAAACAGCGCAGCGATGCGCGCCGTGGAGCGCGTGATCGCGAACCTCGCCGCCGCCGATGTGCCGGTATTGATCGTCGGCGAAAGCGGTACGGGCAAGCGAACGGCGGCCTACCAGATCCATCAGCGTTCCGCCGCGAACCAGCGGCCTTTTGTGAACGTAGCATGCTCGACCCTGGGTGCCGATTTCTTCTCCAATCCTCACAACGGCAACGGACACAACGGTGAAACGCTCCATGCGCACAACTTCCTGGCGCGGGGCACGATCCTGCTGGAAGAGATAGCGGACCTGGATGGTTCGCTGCAGCCGCGTCTGTTGCACGCCATCCTGGGCGCCGAGCGCGAGGGCCAAGCCGGGCGATTAATCTGCTGCTCGCGCAAGAACCTGGAACAGGAAGTGCGAAATGGTCGCTTCCGCGAAGACCTTTATTACCGCCTGAACGGCGTTTGTCTGCGCATGCCGCCGCTGCGCCATCGCAAGGAAGATATCCCTGAACTCACACAGTTCTTCCTGCGGAAGTACGCCGCGCAGTTCCAGCGCCCCGAGCCGGTGCTGAGCGCCGATGGCATGGCGCTGTTAGTGGAGCATAGCTGGCCCGGCAATGTCCGCGAGCTGGAGAACACGGCCCGCGCCCTCGTCGCCATGGGCGAAGAGGAGATGGCGCTGAGTGCGCTGCGCCGGCCGGCGCGGCGCGCACACCGTGCGGTGGAAGGGGTTTCGCTGAAAGAGGCTTCGCGCGCGGCTTCGCGCCAGGCGGAGCGCGAACTGATCCTCAAGGCGCTCTCGAAAACGCGCTGGAACCGCAAGCGCGCAGCGCAGGAGCTACAGATCAGCTACAAGGCATTGCTCTACAAGCTCAAGCAGATCGGCCTCGACGACTACGCGACGTCGTGACCGGACAAAAGGAGACACAGATGGCATTCATCCCCAATCCGAAATGGCTCGCGGTAGCGGCGCTCACCGCCGGCCTTGCGTTGAGTGTAGCGGCGCAGGAAAAGCCCAAGGAAGACAAGAAGGACAAGTCCGACAAGCCTGCGGCCGCGGCGCCCGCGCCGGAGGCACCGCAAGCCCCTACGGAAGGCGAGTACAAGCTGGGAGCGAATGACGTCCTGACGATCAACGTATGGAAAGAACCCGACTTCAGCACGCAAGCGATCGTGCGTTCGGACGGGAAGATCACGCTGAACCTGCTGGGCGACATCCAGGCGACCGGACTGACGCCGGCGCAGCTGGGCGAGTCGGTCACCGAAAAGCTGAAGAAGTACCTCAGTGAGCCGCGCGTTACGGTGACGGTGACGCAGATGAACAGCCAGCGGATCTTTGTGATGGGCCAGGTGGGCCGCGGCGGTGCGTTCCCGCTGCTGCCGGGAACCACGATCATGCAAGCCTTGTCGTATGCAGGCGGCCCGAACCAGAACGCCAATCCGAAGAAGATCTATCTGCTCCGTAAGGAGAACGGGAAGGAAACGAAGTATCCCTTCAACTACGAGCAGGTGCTGAAGGGTGTGCACTGGGAGCAGAACCTGCAATTGAAGCCGGGCGACACCATCGTTGTTCCGTAAGGACCGACGCGAGCAGGAGCGCATATGAAGCGATTGACGATGATCTTGATGCTGACGGTGGCCGTGAGCCTGCCGATGGCAGGGCAGCAGCCGGCGCCGAAGACGGATCCCAAGGCGGCGCCTAAGACGGATACGAAGACGGATGCTAAACCGGCATCGCCCGCGCAGCCGACGAACAGCGCGAGCCAGAAGACGGAGCCGTCGACTACCGACAAGCCCGCGTCCGCGACGCCGCAAGCGATGCAGCCGGATCAACCGCTGCAGCCGCTGCCCGGTGACCCGGCTGGTGCGTCGTCCACGCCGGCGACTCCGGAAGGCTTCGATGCTGAGACCGCGGCCGCGAGCGACGATGTGACGGAGATGCGCCCGTTGTCCGGCTCGCTGGCGCAGACTCTCACCCCGGCGGGGCGGAGTCGCGACATCGGGCACGTCATGTTCATGCCCTCATTCAGCGCGGGAACATCGTGGGACAGTGCCGCGCAGCAAACGCCCAGCGGCGCCCGCAAGGGCGATATCGTTAACAATTTTGGTGGTCAGCTTGAGCTGCAGCGCGTCACCCGGGCATCGCAGACGGCTTTGCGCTACAGCGGCGGTGGCACCATCTATCAGGAGAATGACAGCTTCAACAGCAGCTATCACCGCGTGGCGGCGCACCAGGCGTTCCGGAATCGCCGCTGGACGGTGACGTTCGGCGACCAGGCCGAGTATCTGCCGCAATCACCGTTCGGCTACAGCCACTTCTTGCCCAGCGAGCGTCCCATCGATCTGGGATCCAGTTTCGCGCCCGACCAATCCATCGGGGCGACTGAAGAGAAACGCCTCAGCAACACTGCGCTGGGTGAAGTGACGTATCGCTTCTCGAAGCGTATCTCGGGGACGGCTTCGGGCGGCTACGGCTTCCTGCACTTTCTGAACGACCGTAGCGCGCTGTTCGATTCCTGGCAGGCGAACGGTAAGGCGGGACTGGACTTTACGCTGACGCGACGCGATTCCATCGCCCTGGCCTACGACACGATGCTCCAGCACTTCGAGAACACCGGGCTCGAGATGCGGACGCACGCCGTCCAGCTCACCTATGCGCGCCGCCTGGCAGCCCGGATGAACTTCAGCATCGGCGGCGGCCCGCAGTTGACGCGCATCGATGACCCGCGATTCAAGAATCGCCTGGGCGAAGCAGTGAGTGCGCAGTGGCAGTACGCGTTTCAGCGTGCCGGCCAGGTCGGTTTCAATTACAGCCGCGGCGTGACCGGAGGTTCGGGCGTGCTGCAGGGTGCGATCAATGATTCGGCCGGCGCCAGCTACTCGTTCTCCCGCCGCGGATGGAGCACGAGCTGGCACTTTGGCTACACGCACAGCGAGCAGCTGACACAGCTTCGGGCAGCGACGACTGCGACCGCGCTGGGATACTCCGGCTTCACCGGCGGCGTCTCGGTGTCGCGCAACCTCGCGCGTGGCATGTCGCTCTACTTCGGCTACACCGCGACCCAACAGGACAATCTGATAGGGATCCCGTGCACGGGCCCGGGCTGTACGAATGACATCCGTCACAACGTGAATGTGGGCTTGAGCTGGCGGCCCGAACCGATCCGGTTGCAGTAACTCCTTAAGGAAGAGAACGAGACAGGACAAGAGAGATGCTTGGACACCGAGAACTGAACGTCGAAGATTATCTGCTGATGCTGCGCCGCCGCGTGTGGTGGATCATGGCCCCGATCGTCGTTGTGGCCATCCTGGGCGCCGGTGTGTCCCTCTCCATCCCCAACCGCTACACGTCACAGACGCTGGTGATGGTGGAGGGCCAGAAGGTCCCGGAGCAGTTCGTGAAGTCAGTGGTGACCGAGGAACTGAACCAGCGGCTGGGCACGATGAAAGAGCAGATCATGAGCCGCACGCGCCTGCAGCCGCTCATCGAGCGCTTCGGCCTGTTCAAGGAAGACGTGGGCCGCGTGCCGATGGAAGACCTCGTCGATCGCATGCGCCGCATGATCGACGTCACCGCCATCCGCCAGGACGTCTCGTTCCGCGGGACATCGGGTGTGCCGGGCTTCTACATCAAGTTCACCGGTGACAATCCGCGTCTTTCGCAGCAGGTCTGCCAGGAGATCACCGGCATGTTCATCTCCGAGAACCTGAAGCTGCGCGAGCAGCGCGCTCAGGGTACGACGGACTTTTTGAAGAGCCAACTCGAGGATGCCAAGCGCAACCTCGACACGCTCGACGCCAAGGTGCGCGATTTCCGCACCAAGTACATCGGCCAGATGGGTGGCTCCGAACAGAGCAACCTGGCGATGATCCAGGGCCAGACGGCCCGCCTGGAGGCGGTGAACCAGGCGCTCACGAGGGCGCAGCAGGACAAGGCCTTTGCCGACCAGATCCTGGCGCAGGGCCTGGAGAAGTGGCAGGCCTCGCAAGCGACCGGCGACACGCCGGCCTCCGTGGTCCCCACCGAGAAGATGGAGCAGCAGCTGTCGGTGCTGCAAAACAACCTCGACTTCATGCTGCAGCGCTACACGCCGGACCATCCCGATGTGGTCAAGACCAAGGCGGACATTGCGGCCTTGAAGAAGCGCATCGAGGAGGCCAATAACGCGACCAACGCGGCCAAGCCCCCGATGACCGCAGCGGCAACGGGCAAGGGGAAGACGGAACCGCCGCAGATCCAGCAGATGCGTTATCAGGTGCAGTTGCTCGACCAATCGATCAAGGACAAGCAGCACGAGCAGGATCAACTGAAGCGTGATATCGCCACGTACCAGGCGCGCATCGCCATGAGCCCGAAGATCGAGGAAGAGGGCAAGGCCATCATGCGCGACTATCAGGTCGCACTGACGACGTATAACGACATGCTGAACAAGCAAACGCAGTCGGAGATCTCGACCGCGCTGGAACGCCGTCAGGAAGGCGAGCAGTTCCGCATCATGGACCCGGCGAACCTGCCGGAAAAGCCCAGCTATCCGAACCGGCCGGCGTTTGCCGGCGGCGGCGCCGCGGCGGGATTCATGATCGGGCTGGTCATCGCGGGCTTGCTGGAATTGCGCGACAAAGCCATCTACACCGAGCGCGACGTCGAGCTCTATCTCAACCTGCCGTTGCTCATCATGCTGCCCCAACTGGGCGCCAAGCGTCCCCGCAGCGCCTTCGTGCGGCGTGGTGAGTCGAAGAGGAAGGGTGGTGGAGTCGGCGACGATGAGAAGCGCGGCTGGCGCTTCTGGCGGCGCAAGAAGAAACCCGCGGTCGCGCCCGCCGCCGCCGCGCGCGTCGCGCAACCGGCCGAGAAGCTGGACGCCGTTCCGGCGGAGGCCAAGTAAGCATGTACAAACAGTTCTTCGGATTGCGCGCCAATCCGTTCAACGTCAACCCGGACCCGCGGTTCCTCTTCCTGACGCAGCACGCCAAGGAAGCGCTGGCCTGCCTCACCTACGGCATCCAGACGCGCAAAGGTTTTGTGCTGCTCACCGGCGAAGTCGGCACCGGCAAGACCACCCTGCTGAACAAGATGCAGGACTGGCTCATGCGGCAGCGTGTGAAGACCGCTTTCATCTTCAATCCGCGGCTCGATGCAGAAGGGTTCCTCGATTTCATGATGACCGACTTCGGCATTCCGGGCGGTGGCTCGGGACCGAAGAGCCAGGTGCTGTTCCGCTTGAACCAGTGGCTGCTCGAGCGTTTCCGTTCCGGCGAGACGGCAGTCCTCATTGTTGATGAGGCGCAGAACCTCACCGCCGAAGTGCTGGAAGAGATCCGGTTGCTGACGAATCTGGAGACCTCGACCGAGAAGCTGTTGCAGATCGTGCTCTCCGGCCAGCCCGAGCTGGAGTCGAAGCTCAACACGCCCGAACTGCGGCAGTTGCGGCAGCGCATCACGCTGCGCTGCCGGACGCACGCGCTGACCTTGGAAGAGACGCGCAGCTACGTGCAGCAGCGGTTGACCATCGCGGGCGCGCAGACGCAGATCTTTTCGCCGGAGGCCATCGAGAACGTGCACCTGTTCGCGCGCGGCATCCCGCGCGTCACCAACCTGTTGTGCGAGCACGCGCTCATCAGCGCCTTCGCCGACCAGCAGAAAGTGATCTCCGGAGAAGTCGTCGAAGCGGTGGCACGCGAGTTCGACCTGCATGAGATCGCTCCCACTGCGGCGTTGCAGACCGGCCTGAGCTCAGGCGAGAACCTCACCATGATGGATGCACTGAAGAACCTGAACACACTGGCCGAACGCCTGCGTCGTGAGCAATTGGCGATCGCCGAAGCGAAAGGGACGGGTACGAAATGAGCCGCATTCACGATGCATTGCTGAAGGCCGAACAGGAGCGCCGCTCCGGTACGGCGGCGCCGGTGGAGACGCCGGCTGAGCCGCTGCTCGCTAACATGCCGCCGCTGCCGCCGGAAATGGCGTTGCCGGCGCCGGCGGTCGAGATGCCGCTGCCGCCCCCGCCGGCTCCCGCGGTCAACGTCTCCACGTCGGTACTAGAGAGCGCGGCCGCCGCCGCGTCGCCCACACCCGTGCGCCCCCCCGTCACGTTCGACGAACTGCAGAAGCGCTGCAAAGTGCGCGAGTGGAAGCTCGATCCGGCCAAGCTCCTCGACTTCAATGTTCCCCGGCCGCCGGTGGGTGCGGAAGAACTGCGCACGCTGCGTTCGCGCTTGTATCAACTGCGCGGGCAGATGCCGCTCAAGCGCCTGCTCGTAGCGAGTGCGCTCCCTGGCGAAGGCAAAACGTTCTGCTCCGCCAACCTGGCACAGACGTTCGTGCGCCAGCGCGGGCGCCGCGTATTGCTGATCGATGGCGACCTGCGCTATCCGCGGTTGCACCAGGCCTTCAACACCACGCGCGAGCCCGGGCTTTCGGATTTCTTGAAGGGCGAGTGCGATGAGTTCACCGCCATCCAGAAGGGCCCGCTCGAGAACCTCTTTCTGATGACGGGTGGGCGCACCGTCTCGAATCCGGCGGAGCTGATCGGTGGCACGGCCATCAAGAAGCTGCTCGACGCGCTGGAATCGTGCTTCGACTGGATCATCGTCGATTCGCCCGCGGCGCTGCCGCTGGCTGACGCGAGCATGCTCGCCAACTTCTGCGACGGTGTCCTGATGGTCGTTGATTCGGGCTCGACCCCGTATCACCTGGCGCAGAAAGCGCGCAATGAGTTCCAGCACCGCCCTATCGTCGGTGTGGTGCTCAACCGCATGAGCAGCAAGTCGATGTACAGCAGCTACTACTACTACGGCTCCTACGGCGAGCCGGGCAAAGAAACGAACGCGGACGCGAACAAGGATTAACGAGCCATGGTGCGGTTGTTCCAAGTCTATTACCCGATGCGCACGGTGGTTCTGTTCACCGGCGAAGTGATGATCATCGCCGGTTGTTTTCTTGCCGCCGTGTTCCTGCAGTCGGGGCCCGACTCGGCCATCGTTCTGAACTATGAGAACGGTTGGTACCGCATCCTCGCGGTGACGGCGATCGCGCTCATCACCTCGCATTACTTCGATCTCTATGACCTGCAGCAACTCACTTCGAGTGCCGAGACCTATTTCCGACTGCTGGTAGTGCTCGGCCTGCTCTCGTTCGCGATCTCGGGGATCGGCTTGGTGTTCCCCGATTTCATGTTCGGGAACAACATCTTTCTGGTCGGGCTGATCTTCCTTACGTTCGCGCTCTTGAGCTGGCGCTGGGCCTACGGCTGGCTGGTGCGACAGCCGTTCCTGCGGGAGAAGATCTATGTGGTAGGCGACGGCGAGCGGGCGCAGAGCCTGGTGCAAGGCATCCGCCGCCGCGCTGAGCTGGGCATGGAGGTCATCGGCTGGACCGGTCAAGAAGGACCGGCCGAAACGGGCGAAGAAGTGGGGCGCCGTTTGGTGGCAGCCACCAGCGACCGCCAGATCGATGGCGTGATCGTGGCGATACGGGACCGGCGCAACAAGCTACCGACGGAAGCGCTGCTGCAGTTGCGCCTGCGCGGCATCCGCGTCGAAGAAGCGACCACGCTGCTGGAGCGCATCTCGGGCAAGATCGAGGTGCAGGGTATCTACCCCAGCGCGCTCATTTTCTCCGATGGCTTTGCCGTCTCGAGCGTGTATCCGGTGGTGATGCGCGTCATCTCGTGCCTGGTGGCGGCGTTAGGACTCGTGCTCACCCTGCCCTTGCTGGCGATCGTGTACCTCGCCATCCGGTGGGACTCGCCGGGGCCTGCGCTGTTCGTGCAAAAGCGCGTTGGCAAGGGTGGCAAGCAGTTCGCGCTTTACAAGTTCCGCTCGATGCGAGTGGATGCCGATAAGGACGGTAACTTCCGGCCTGCCACCCGCAATGACCAGCGCTTCACCGGCATCGGTCAGTTCCTGCGGCGCACACGGCTCGACGAACTGCCGCAGCTGTGGAACATCCTAAAAGGCGACATGAACCTGGTCGGTCCGCGGCCGTTCGTGCCCAACCAGGAAGCGGAACTCGTCGAGAAGATCCCGTTCTACTCGCTGCGCTGGACGGTGAAACCCGGCGCCAGTGGCTGGGCCCAGATCAACATGGGATATAACGCCACGGTCGAGGACAACATCGAGAAGCTTAGCTATGATTTGTTCTATATCAAGAACATGTCGGTGGGGCTGGACCTGTTGATCATTTTCCAGACGTTGAAGACGCTGTTGCTGGGACGAGGCGGCCGCTAGAGCCGGCCGTTCGACAGGAAGCAATGTGCAAGTGATGCAGTACATCTTCTGGGTATGTGCCGGCACGATCGTGTTCACTTACGCGGTCTATCCGCTGGTGTTGCTGGCTACGTACCTGGTGGTGCAGACCGGGCGCGAACTGAAGTACCTGTTCGCGCGCCGCGATCGGCGGCTGCGCGATTTCGCCGCCGGGGAGGAGCCCGCGCTCACCATCATCATTCCCGCCTACAACGAAGAGGCGCGGTTGGGAGCAAAGATCGCGAACCTGTCGCGGCTGGACTACCCCAAGTCAAAGTTGCACGTCATCTTCGTCTCCGATGGCTCGACGGATGGCACCAATTCCATCCTGCAGGAGCTCAAGGACCCGGAGATCGAGATCATCTTCCTGCCCACCCGGACCGGTAAGCCGAGCGCGTTGAACGAGGCGGTCAGCCGGGCGCGCACCGAGATCCTGGTCTTCTCGGATGCGGCAACCCTCTTCGCGACCGATGCACTGCGCAAGCTGGTGCGTCACTTCGCCGACCCGCGCGTCGGCGTCGTCTGCGGGGCGCTGCAGTTCGAGGGCACGCCGCAGTCGGTGGCGACGGAAGGCATCTACTGGAAGTTCGAGAGCATGCTGCGGCTCATGGAAGGGCGCTTGGGCGCGACCCTCACGGCGAGCGGCGCCTGCTATGCCGCGCGCCGGCAGTGTGTGCCGCAACTGGCAGCTGAGGCGCTCATCGATGACCTGATCGTGCCGATGCACGCCCGCCGCGAGCGCTACCGCGTGGTCTACGACCCGGAAGCGACGGCGTGCGAACTGGCAGCGGCCACGATCGACGGCGAATTCATCCGGCGCGTGCGCATCGGCGCCGGCAGCTTCCGTGCGTTGCACGAACTTTCCCTGATCCGCCTGCCCTTCCTCACGCTGCTGGCGTTCCTCTGCCACAAGGTGCTGCGCTGGATCGTGCCGTTCCTGTTGGTGGGACTCCTTATCTCCAGCGCCGTGCTGTGGAGCGCCTTGCCTTACAGCGCGCTGCTGGCGCTGCAGCTGGTCTTCTACTTGTGGGCGGCAGTCGGCTTCCTGTTGCGCGGACGCAAGCCGCTGCGCTACATGCTGATGGGCTATTTCCTGCTGGCGATGAACGTCGCCTTTCTGATCGGCTTCGTGCGCTTCCTCCGCGGCCGCCAGACGGTGACTTGGGAGCGCGTGCACTAGCATGACCTCACCGGCCACTACCTGGAAACCGCAGGCGCTGCCGTTGCGGCCCCTCACGGCCGTGGCGAAGGAGCGTGTGTTCTACGGCGGCACTGGGCTGCTGATCGCGATCGTGATCTGGGTCCCGCTCGCGCTGAAGACCGGGATGCGGCTGGAGAAGTTCGTCGAACTGGACCTGCCGACCGGATTTGAGTTCATCAACCTGCTCCTGCTCATCGGTCTCGGGCGCCTGCTCGCCGGCGATGCGGATGCGAAGAAGAAGCAGACTGACAGCCGCGTGACCATGATGTCGGTCGCGCTGGTGACGATGTTCGTGGTGGCGTTGGTGTCGTGTTTCACCGCCGGCTTCCTGGGTGGCGGCGATGCCATGTGGTACTGCATCGTCATGCTCAAGCGCTGGGCCACGATGATGTTGATGTTTGCCTTCGCCCGGCGTTTCCTGCACAGCCGCAAGCAAGTGGTGTGGCTGTTCTACGCCATGACGCTGATCCTGACCTATGCCTCCTACAACCTGCTGCGCGAAAGTCTGGACATGGGCCTGGGGCATGAGCACTTCAAGAACGGCATGCGGTTCGGCG
This sequence comes from uncultured Terriglobales bacterium, assembly GCA_964460655.1. Classification (GTDB taxonomy): domain Bacteria; phylum Acidobacteriota; class Terriglobia; order Terriglobales; family Acidobacteriaceae; genus CAVUAF01. Next base: position 23,374 of record CAYWSH010000002.1, read on the forward strand.
GCATCTTCGATTACGGCGGCGAGAATGACCTGGCCGCCTTCTTTGCCGAGTTCATCTTCATCCCGCTTGCCCTGCTTAAGTTGGAGACGCGACGTCTCGCAAAATGGATCCTGCGCGGCGCCATCTTCGTCATCGCGTTAGGGTGCATGTTCTGCTACTCGCGCGGCGCGTGGATCGGCATCGTGGCGGGTACGTTCGTTTACCTGGTGCGCCGCCAGGGAGCCAAAGGATTGCTCGTCCTGCTGCTGCTTGCAGTGGTGATCGCGCCCTTCCTGCCGCACAGCGTGATCGACCGCTGGACGATGACGGAAGACGACAGCGGTCAACTGGAGGCCAGCGCCGCCAGCCGTGTCATCGTGTGGAACCAGGGCCTGCAGATCCTGAAGGACAACATAATTCTGGGCGTCGGTTTTGCGCGCTTTGTGGAATACACCGCGCACATGGAACTCGCGCTTGACGCTCACAATCAGTATCTGAAGCTGGCGTGCGAGCTTGGTATCCCCGGCCTCGTCGTCTTCATTTTCCTCATCCTGTGCTGCTTCGGGCTGACGAGCAAACCGCGCGATCAGTTCGAGCGTGAGATCTTCATTGCCTTGAGCGCTTGCATGACGGCGTTCGTGATCGTCAACTTCTTTGGCAACCGCTTCGTTCGTGAGCCGCTCACCTGCTACTTGTGGATGTTCGTGGGAGCGGTGGCGTGGTTGCGCACCTGGCGGCAGGAGCCGCTGCCCGCGGCCGACTTCGTTGCGCAGCAGGCATCGCTGACGGAAGCCGGCTTCAATCGGGGCAGAGAGACCGCGGGCTAGTGCCCCCGCAGGGCCGCGCCCTGGTCGGAGGGCTCGGCGGCACGCACCGTCTGCCACACCACATACTTCTTGCCGCGGATCAGCTCCATCAGGCTGAAGAGCACCGCCGTGTTCAGCGTGCAGAAATACAGCGGCAGGCCGAGCGGTCTTAGCCATCGCTGCACCGGCAGCACCAGCGAAAGCGCCGCAAAGCCATAGAACGCCAGTTGGACGTAGAACGTGCCGCGGAAGAACGGCACATGGAGCAGGAACAGGTTGCTGAGGAACATGAAGACCAGGTAGAGCGCCACCATCCAGCGCATGATCTTGTGCGAGAGGAGCTGGAACGACACCCAAGGGAACCGGAACGGGTTGAGCAGCTCGGAGAAGCTCGCCAGGCCGCGGATGGAGCGCGTGATGTTGCGCACCCGCATGGAGAATTCCTGCTTCGAAGAACGCGTGGTCTCCTCGTAAGCGAGGGCACGGTCCTCGAAGATCAGCCGGTAACCCTGCTTGATGACGCACAACGGCTGGATGAGATCGCTCACGATGTCATCCGCCAGCTCGGTGTATGCGCTCTTGCGCACGGAATAGATGCATCCGGAAAAGCCGGTGATGGTGCGGATGCGCGATTGCAAAGTCTTGATCATGTTCTCGTAGCTCCAGAACGTGATCGTGCCCGGCCCGGTGGGCGAATCGCCCCGGGCGTCGAAGAACTCGATCCGCCCGCCAGCAGCGCCCACCGCGGTATCGCGATAATTGGAGACGAGGTAACGCAGCGCCATCGGGTGATAGACGGTTGTGGCGTCGGAAAAGATCAAGACGTCGGACTTGGCATGCTTGACGCCGACGTTTTGCGCGAAGGTTTTGCCGCGCCGCTCCTCCATGCGCAACAGTTGCACGCGCGGATCGCCGAAGTTCCGGACGATCGTGTCCGTCTGGTCAGTCGAGCAGTCGGAGAGTACGAGGATCTCTTTTTCGCCGGGATAATCCAGGTCCAGCGTCTCGCGCAGCTTCTTCGCGATGCTGTTCTCTTCGTTGTAGGCCGCGATCAGGATCGAGATGGGCGGGGTGTAATCGGGCGCCGGCTGTTTTCGCCGATGGAACGCGGCCACCACCATCAGGAGCAGCGGGTACCCCAGGTAGACGTACACGAGCAGCGCAGCGCAGACCCAGAAAGCGATCTGCGCGAATTCTTGGACACTGCTCCCCAGCATAGCGACTCTTGTCCTTTGGTAAACCGTCCGGCGCGAAGTCGCGACCGGCACACGTCTGCCCAAGCGCCTGACTCTTGGCCAAACGCACCCGTAACTTATCTCAATATAGCGCAGCAGTTGCGGCATTTCTAGGACTACGAGTAACTCGCCAGCGGTGACGGACGCGCTGCTGCGGCGTGAAAAAACGGCGCGCCTAAGGCGCCGGTTCCGGCAGAATAGGGACGCAGACCGGCGTGCTCACAGGATTCAGTAATGGGCTGTAAGCCCCTTTTGATGCTATGATTTGCCTGTCCCCCCAGAAAGCACTGGAGAGTCGCGGGCAGAGGATGAAGCCAGCTTGATTCCGGGTGCGTGCCACAACCGCTTTGCGAGCGGCGAGCCGCTTCTGGGCTTCGACCGGCTCGGTACCGTTCCGTTAACAGAATGAGTACTTCGCAGAGCCAATCCGCCATCCTGTGTTACCACGCGCTGACCGCTGCGGGAGAAGCCAAACCTGCGGAAGCCGGCTCGGGATTCTATGCGGTCGAAGCTACGAACTTCGAGCAACAGCTGGCCTACCTGCAACGCAGCGCCTTTCGCGCGTTGCTCCCGCAGGAGTTTCTAGACGGGGCGCGTCCCGAAAGAGCGGTCTTGATCACGTTCGATGACGGCCACGCCAGCGACGTCACGCTGGCACTGCCGTTGCTTGAGCGCTATGGCATGCGCGCCACGTTCTTCGTGGTTGTGGACTACATCGGCCGCCCCGGATACATGAGTTGGGACGATGCACGGCGCCTGCGCGATGCCGGCATGGCCGTCGAATCGCACGGGCTGGTCCATCAGGACCTCCGTCTGGTGCCGGAAGAGGAACTACGAGAGCAATTGCTGTGGGCACGGCGATGTCTGACGGCGCAGCTCAAGCAGGAAGTCCGTTACCTGGCCCTGCCGGGAGGCCTGGCGTCGCCGGCGGTTTATCGCGCGGCCTTCGCCGCTGGTCATCAGGCGGTGTTCAACTCACAGTCAGCAAGCGCGCGACCGGGCAAGATCATGCCACGGCTCGTGGTGCGGCGCGCGACGTCGCTACCGGAGTTCGTCAGCCTCGCCGAGGCGCGCAGCAGCGCCTTGTGGCGGCGACGGACCCAGGAGAACGCGATTGCGCTGGTGAAGTCAGCCTTGGGCCGCGAACGCTACGATGCGCTAAAGCGCAGACTGTGGGCGTGATGTCCGCCAGCGCTCCCGAACCATTCAACCGCAACGCAAGCTTACCGATCATGGGGAAGTGAAAGAGTTGGCGACCGTAGCTCGGGAAGAAACGACGCAGCGCGCGCCACGAGGCCGCGCGCAGCAGGTATTTCAGCAGGCCCTTCTCTATGGGTCCGGTAGCGGGCTCACTATTCTCGCGAGCCTGATCTCGTTCCCGGCGCTTACCCGCGCATTGTCGTTGGCCGATTACGGGTTGATGGCGATCGTCTCGACCACCATCAATGTGGCCGTCGCGGTCGCTAAGCTGGGACTGCAGAACGCCGCAGTCCGCTTCTACGCCGAGTACGACGACAAGGGAGACCGGGACCGCACCCTCCGCTCGACCCTGACGCTGGCTCCGTTCCTCAACGCAGTGGCCATCCTCAGCCTCATCTGGTTGTTCTGCGGGTTGCTGCCCGATCGCGTGCTGGCGCAACAGCTGAGCCTGGTGATCGCGATCGCTGCTCCCATCCTGGTGTGCGAGACCGTGAAGCTCATGCTCCTGAACTTCATGCGCGCGGCCCGTACTGCCGGACGCTTCACCACCTTGACCGTCGTGGACAAATACGGCGTGCTGGTGGCGGCGCTGGCGGGCGTCATCTTCTGGCGGCGCGACCTGGTCGGTTACTACAGCGGCTGGCTGGCCTGGAGCCTGGGGCTCACCATCTTCCTGGTGGTCCAGGCGGTGGCTGCCGGACAGCTGCGCTTCGGGGCGATGGACAGAGGCCTGCTGGGCGCCGCCCTGCGCTTCAGTTCGCCGCTGATGTTCATGGAGCTGGGAAACCTGGTCCTCACTTATGGCGACCGCTATCTCGTGGCACGATATTTGGGTGCGAGTGCCACCGGGATCTACGCCGCCGCGTACAACTTCAGTATGGCGATCCAGTCACTGCTGATCGTGCCATTGTCGTCGGTCGTGTTCCCGTGGGCGAGCGAGATCTGGACGCGCGACGGCAAGGCCGAGACATCACGCTTCGCCTCGCAGATCCTGAATTACTACCTGGTGGTGGCCATCCCGGTCGTCCTGGGGGTTTCGGTGCTGCGACAGGCGATCATGGTCGCGTTCGCGTCGTCGAAATACAACGACGCGGCCGGTCTGCTGCCGACGCTCATGGTAGCGATGGTGCTGTTCGGCGTCTATCAGGTCACCGCGCTTGCGCTCTTTCTGGAGAAGCGCACCATCACGATGGCGGTGCAACTGGTGGGAGCGACCGTGCTCAACATGGCGGCTAACTTCTGGGTGATACCGCGCTGGGGATTGCTGGCCGCGGCGCTGACGACCGCCGGTGCGAACCTGGCATTGATCGCGTTCTCTGCCTTTACTGCGTTGCCGCGCTTGCCGATGCGCCTGGATGTAACGTTGCTCGCAAGGTCCATACTCGCAGGCGCAGTGATGTACGCCGCCATCCTGTTACTGCCGGCGATGGGGAATTGGGCCACGCTGGCGGCCGGGGTCAGCCTGGGGACCGTCGTTTACTGCGGCCTGATGCTGATGCTCGACCGCGGGCTCTATCGCCTGAGCACGCGTTTGCTGACGCAACGGTCGGCATAAGGGAGAAGCATTGCCGGGTATCTTCGGCCAGATCGATCTCACCGCTGAGCAGCTGACGCCGCCGCCGGCGGAGCACGCCAGCGAAGTCCTGCACCGCGTCCGGCTGCGTGGCCTCGAGATGGGCGTGTGGTCGCCCGCTGGTACGCGGGAAGCCGATGCTGTTTTTTCGGACAGTGCGGACCTGGCCTGTGTGTGCGACGCCGAGATTGTGAACCGCCCGGAGCTGCTGGCCGCGTTGGGCACCGATGTGCCCCCTCCGAACGGGATGGCCGAACTGCTGGCACGCTTGGTGGCTCGGGAAGGCGAGCACGCGTTTGCGCGTCTGCGCGGTGCGTTCAGCATCGCTGTCTGGGATCGCGGCGTGTTCTGGGCGGTAGTTGACCGCTTCACTATGAAGCGCCTTGCCTATGCGCAAACCGGCAGAGGACTGCGTTTTGGCGCGCGCACGCGCTGGGTCGGGGCCGGGCGCAGCGTCGCGAACCACGCGCTCTATCACTACCTGAATCTCTCTTTTGTCCCTTCGCCGGAAACGATCTTCACTGGCGTGAACAAGCTCGCCCCGGGCTGCTGGCTGCGCCACGAGCAGGGAAGCGTGCGTACGGGGTGCTATTGGGAGATGCAGTATCCCGAGGCGCGTCGCGGATCGGAGCAACAACTCGGCGCGGCACTGAAGGAAACATTGCGCGGCGCGGTAGGCGCCAGCCTGGCGGAGATCGATCCGCAACGCACGGGCTGCTTTCTGAGCGGCGGCACCGATAGCTCCAGCGTCGTCGGGATGGTAGGCGAAGTCTCCGGCAAATCGACCGATGCCTTCTCCATCGGCTTTGCCGAGGAAGCATTCAGCGAACTGTTCTACGCGCGCACCGCGGTCAAACACTTTGGCGCGCGCGGGCATGAACGCATCGTGAATGCCGACGATGCGTGGCGCATCCTGCCGGCGATGGTGCGTGGCTTCGACGAGCCGTTCGGGAACTCTTCGGGTATCGGCGGCTACCTGTGCGCCGAGATGGCGGTGCAGAGCGGCATGACCACGCTGCTCGCCGGTGACGGCGGCGACGAGATCTTTGGCGGCAACGAGCGCTATCGCAAAGACAAGATCTATGCCTGGGCACACGTCGTGCCGCGTCCGCTACTGGCGAATCCGGTGTGGGACGCGCTGGCGCGTGTGCCCATGATGCACGCCGGGCGCGCGCGGCAGATCCTGTATCGCGCATCGTTGCGCAATCCCGAGCGCTTTTACCTCGAAGATTGTTTGACCGCCGACCTGAACGGCAATCTCCTCGCGCCTGAGCTGGCTGACGGCGCCGTGCCGCCGCTCGAGATCATGCGGCGCTACTACGAGGGAGTGAAGGCGCACTCGGACTTGAATCGGCTGCTCTTCATCGACCTGAAGCTGACGATCTCGGACAATGATCTGGTGAAAGTCGGCTCCACGGCGGCCGCTTGCGGCCTGCGTGTGCGCTATCCCATGCTCGACCACCCGCTGGTCGAGTTCACGGGCGACATCGGCGCTGACATGAAGGTCAAGGGCCTGGAGAAGCGCTATCTCTTCAAGCGCGCTTTGCGCGGCTTCCTGCCGGCCGAGATCATTCGCAAGAAGAAGCAGGGATTTGGCGTGCCGGTATCGGTGTGGTTCCGCGAGGATGAACGGTTCCGCGGGCTGTTGCTCGAGGTGATCCACGATCCCGGCTTCGCGCAGCGTGGCTGGTTCCGTGCGGGCGCGGTCGAGCGCATGGCTGAGGAACACATGCGCGGCGTGCGCGAATGGGGAAATCTGCTGTGGGCCGTGCTGATGCTGGAACTGTGGCAACGCGAGGTAGCGCATGCCTGAGACGCGCGGCAAGCGGCTCCTGATGGTGGTGCACTCGGTGTTCCCGGCCACCGGCGGCGCCGAGATCCAGGCAGCCACCCTGGCGCGTCGCTTGCGGCAACGCAACTGGAACGTACGCTTCGTCGCGCTGTACTCCGCCGACACGGTCGGGGTCGAGTTCGAGGGCACGCCCGTGACCCGGCTGCGTGTGCCCGTCTTTCCTGGTCTTGCCGGCGCGCTCCTCATGCTGCGCATGGCCTGGCTGCTGTGGCGCGAGCGCCGTCGCTACGACGTGGTCCATGTACACATCATGAAGTCGCTGGCATTCGTCGCTGCCGTCGTCGCGCCGATGCTGGGCAAGCGCGTGGTCATGAAAGCGTCAGGCATCGACGAGCTGAATTGGGGGCTGCTCGCCGAGCAGCATCGCAACCGTCCGTTCTGGCGGCTGATGAACTGGGGCTGCCGCCGGGCCGACCATGTCGCGGCCATCAGTGGACGTATCCAGCGTCGCTTGTTTGCCTTCGGCTACGATGCCGCGCGCGTGGTGTACTTGCCGAATGGTGTCGAGATCGAGAAGTTCGCACGCGGCCTGGAGCGCTCCGCACAGCGCCAGACGCTCGGCCTGAAAGGCGAGCGCATCGCGGTCTACGTGGGACGATTTGAGGCGCCGAAGGGACTATTCGATCTGCTGACGGCGTGGATCGACGTCCGGCAACAGTTGCCGCAGGCGTTGCTCGTCATGGTGGGCTACGGGACGCTCGAACCGGCGTTGGCCGCGATCGTGCGCAGCCATCCTGCGTTGCAGGGCGGCGTGTACTTTGCGGGAAAGCAGACTGACGTGGCGCCATACCTGGCGGCGGCAGATGTGTACGTAGGTGCATCGCGCGAAGAAGGCCTATCCAACACGATGCTCGAAGCGATGGCGGCTGGCCTGCCGGTGGTGTCCACGGCTGTAAGTGGCGCGGAAGACATGGTGGAAGACGGTGTTACGGGCTACCTGGCGCCGATCGGCGATGCCGAGCAGTTGGCGGCGGCGTTGCTGCGCACGCTGAGCGATGTGGAGCACGCACGCCGCATGGGAGCGCGCGCCGCAGCCCTGGCGCGTGAACGCTTTGCCATCGAGCGCGTCGTAGAGCGCTACGAAGAGCTATATACCGGGAAGCCGGCGGCGAATCCGGCGCCGGCGCTGGCGGTGCGCGCATGACCGCGTCCTCGTCCGTCCCGGCCGCCGCGCGTCCGCGCGTCCCCTACATGGTTTCGATGTTCCCCTGTTGGTCCGAGACGTTCATCGCGGAGGAGATCCATCATCTGCGCGAGCAGGGCTTCGACGTCCCGATCTTCTCTTTACGTCCCGCCAACGAGCCAGACGTGCACACGCTGGCGCAGCAACTCCTGCCCCAGGTCCGCTACGCGTCGAAGAGCGACGTTATCAAGGCGCAGTTCTACTGGCTATCACGCCGCCCGCTGCGTTACGTGGGACAACTGCTGCACGTCGCACTCGGCGCCGGCTTCGTGCCCGTGGAATGGGCGAAGCAAGTGGCGAGCTTCGCGCTCGGCGCGTACTTCGGGCGCGTGATGGAAGCCGAAGACCTGCCGCGGCTGCACGCGCACTGGCTCACCTACTCCGCTACTGGCGCCTGGACAGCGCACGCGCTCACCGGCCGGCCGTTCAGCATCACGACACACGCGCACGACCTGTTTCATCCCGATCGCCTCGCGGTGCGCAAGTGCCGTGCTGCGCAGTACGTGATCACCATCTCGGAATACAACCGGCGTCGCCTGCAGCAGATGGGTGTTGCCGCCGAGAAGATCCGCGTGGTCCATTGTGGTGTCGACACGCGGAAGTTCGTGGCCGCACCGCGCCGCAACGGCGACGTGCCGAAGCTGATGTCGGTGGGCCGCCTCATCCCTATGAAGGGTTTCGCTACGCTGATCGACGCGTGCGGCCTGCTGCGCGACCGGGGCGTGCGCGTTGCGTGCGAGATCGTGGGCGACGGCGAACTGGCCGGTGCGCTGCGCCGCCAGGTAGCGGAGCGCAAGCTGGAAGGGGTCGTTACACTCAGCGGCTTTGCGCCGCAGGAAGCGGTGAAGGAGAAGCTGACGCAGGCCGCGGCGTTCGTGCTGCCGTCGCAGACGGAAGCCACTGGCGTACAGGACGGCATCCCCGTGGCCCTGATGGAAGCCATGTGCATGGGCGTACCGGCTATTTCCACCACGATCTCTGGTATCCCCGAGCTGATCGAGAATGGCGTCTCGGGCCTACTGGTACCGCCGGCGGATCCGGCGGCACTGGCGGACGCGATCGCGCGCCTGCTCCGCGCGCCGGACGAAGCCGTTCGCATGGCCGAGCGCGGACGCCAGCGTGTAATGGAAGACTTCGACGTGCGTACGAACTCCGCCCAACTGGCTGCGCTGCTGGGGGACAAGCAGTGACGCGCGTCGTCCTCATCATCGGCGAATTGGAGATCGGCGGGACACAGCGCCAGATGCTGGAATTAGCGCGTCGCCTCGACCGTGACCGGTTCACCGCCGAGATATGCGGCCTTTCGCGCAGCCTGGCCTTTGCCGGAGAAGTGGAACGCGCGGGCGTCGCGTTGCACGTGGTCGAGAAGCGTTCGCGCTACGACGTCGGCATCATCCCGCGCCTGCGGCGGCATCTGCGCGGCGCGGGCGTAGTCATCACCTTCGGTTCGACTGCAGATCTCTGGGGAAGAGTGGCGGCGCGTGCTGCCGGCGTTCCGGTCGTGATGTCGTCCGTCCGTACTTCGCGCGAAGACCTGCGGCTGGTGAACTGGACGAACCGCTGCTTGCGCGCCCTAGGCGACGCTTACATCGCCAATTCACAAGCGGTTGCGAAGTATCTGCTCGACCTTGGCGTACCCAACGAGCGGATCGCGGTCATCCCGAACGGGATTGACCTCGAACGCTTTCGCGCGACGCCCGAACGTGCCACAGTCCGCCATGAGCTTGGCTTGCCGGGAGGATCCTTTGTAGTGGGGATGGTGAGCCGTTTGTCGCCCGAAAAGGATCCGGTAGGCTTCGTGCGCGTTGCCGCCCGCGTGGCGCCCGCGTTGCCGCAGGTACACTTCGTACTCATCGGCGATGGCCCGCTGCGCGGGGCGGTGGAAGCCGAGGTTGCCGCGTCGAACTTGCAGGCAAGTTTCCACTGTCTGGGTGCGCGCAGCGATGTACCGCACATTTTGCCCGCCTTCGACCTGGCGATGCTGACATCACGGCGCGAGGGTCTCTCCAACACCCTGCTGGAGTACATGGCTGCGTCGCTCCCGATCGTAGCGACGAACGTGGGTGGCAATCCGGAAGTGCTGCGCGAGGGCGAGACCGGGATGTTGTACGCTGGTGACGACGTCGCCGCAGGCGCGGCTGTCGTGCTGCAGCTGGCGCGTGACGACGACCGACGGAAGAAGATGGGAAGCGCCGCGCGGCGTGCGGTGGAAGAGCGCTTTTCGATGACGGCCATGGTGAACAGCACCGCAGCGTTGCTGGAGCACTGGTTGGCAAGCAAACCAGCTCGGGCGGAATCCCGCGCAGCAGGTGCGACCGCGAGTCTAGACGCAGATCAAGGACGGCGACCCTAGGCTATGTGTGGCATTTGTGGCATCGTCGGAACGAAACCAGGGCAGGCCTCGAAGGAGGCGCTGACCCCGATGGCCGCGTCGATCCAGCATCGCGGGCCCGACGACGACGGCTTTTACGTTTCGCCTGACCGCACCGCCGGTCTCGGCTTCCGCCGGCTCTCGATCATCGATCTCCACACCGGCCACCAGCCCATCAGCAACGAGACGGGCGACATCTGGATCGTCTTCAACGGCGAGGTCTATAACTTCCACGCGCTGCGCGACGAGCTTACGGCCGCGGGGCACAGCTTCCGCACCCAGACCGACACCGAAGCCATCGTCCACCTCTACGAGCAGTATGGCGAAGGCTGCGTGGAGAAGTTGCGCGGCATGTTCGCGTTCGCCATCTGGGACGAGCCGCGGCGTCGCCTTTTCCTGGCGCGTGACCGCGTCGGCAAGAAGCCCGTGTTCTACGCCTTCGACCGCGGCCGGTTGCTCTTCGCTTCCGAGATGAAGGCGCTGCTCACGCAACTGGAGCGCGCGCCGCAGATCGATCCCGAGGCGGTGGACCTCTATCTCGCGTTCGGGAATGTGCCGCCGCCGCGCACCATCTACCAGGATGTGCATCGCCTCCAGCCCGGGCACTGGCTGCGTTACGACGCTAGCGGGCTCGAGGTCCGGCGTTACTGGGACCTGGACTTCACGCCGCACGCCATGCCCAGCGAGCCCGAGCTGCTGCGCCAGATCGAGGACCTGCTGCGCGAGTCGGTGCGGCTGCGGTTGATCAGCGACGTGCCGTTGGGTGCGCTGCTCTCCGGCGGTGTGGATTCGTCGAGCGTGGTGGCGCTGATGGCGCATGAGAGCGGGCGTCCGCCGAAAACGTTCTCCGTCGGCTTCGAGGAAGACGACTTCAGCGAGCTGGCGCATGCTCGGCGCGTCGCTAAGCACCTCGGCACCGAGCACTACGAGCAGATCGTGCACCCCAACATCGAGCAGCTGATGTACGAGTTGGTGGAGCACTTCGATGAGCCCTTCGGCGATTCCTCGATCATTCCCACGTTCCTGGTGTGCCAGCACGCGCGGCAGCACATCACCGTGGCGCTGAGCGGCGACGGGGGCGACGAAACATTCGCCGGCTATCCCCGATATCTCTACGAGCGCTGGGTGGGCCGCGCAGCCAGCATTCCGGGCGTCTCCGCGCTCGCCAGTTCCGTGTCGCTTCTCTGGCCGGCGCAGTGGCGCGGCAAGCGCCAGATGCGCAAGATGCGGTGGGGTAGCGGACTGCGCTACGCGGAAGCCGTGTCGGTCGTGGACACGGAGATGCGGCACGAGCTGTGGGGCAACGGCCGCGCGCCGCAGACCGCGCGCGAGTTCATACGCCGGCACTACTCGCCGCGCGGCATGGACAGCGTTTCACATGCCCAATACGCCGATTCGCTGGTGAACTACCTGCCCGGCGACATCCTCCCCAAGGTCGATATCGCCAGCATGAAAGTGTCACTCGAGGTGCGCAGCCCTCTGCTCGATCATCAGCTGATGGAGTTCATGGCGCACGTGCCCATCGGGCTGAAGATGCGCGGTGCGAACCCGAAATACCTGCTGAAGAAGATCGCCGAGCGCTACGTCCCGCCGGAAGTGTTGTACCGGCCGAAGCAGGGCTTCACGCTGCCGCTGCGCTGGTGGTTCTCCGAGAGCCTGCGGCCGTTCATGGAGTCGTTGCTGGTGGGGAAGGAATCGAGGGTTGCCGCCATCCTGCGCGGCGATGTGGTGGAGCGGCTCATCCACGAGCACGTGACACGTGGCGTACAGCATACGGATGCGCTCTATGCATTGCTGGCGCTCGAGATCTGGCTCCGACGGCGCGACATCAGCGTGCCGGAGTTACACGAACGGTTCCACCGTCAACCGGCGGCGCAGCCCGCGTCCTAAGCGGGCTTGGGCGCGGCTTGCGCGCGCCGCTCGCGGCGTTTGCCCATCCACTCCAGGTAGCGCACCGACAGCTTGCCCTTGAGCGTGATGCCGTGCAGCGAGTAATACGAATCGACCACCACGCCGCCGAACTCTTCCTTCAACGCGTTGATCTGCAGCATGTGCTTGTCGTCCGTGCCGGCGTACCAACCGCCGAAATCCACGGTGGCAATCCCCGCTGTCTGGAAGGCCTCGATGTCGCGCCAATGCAGAAAACGATTCGCACGTCCCACTGCCTGCCGGAAAGCAGGAGCGGCGGCAGCCCGATGGAGTGAGGCCGAGTACAGGAGCACAGCGTTGCGGGCGTCGTTGTAGTAGGCGTGCCAGACCGCTGGTGCGCCTTCGATCTGCGCGTAGCTGACCGTGAGCAGGTTCGCCTCGGCCATGCCGCGCAGCCAGCCACGGTCCGCGGGGCGGAGCTGGATGGCGCGGCCGGCATCGTCATAGAAATCACAGAAACGCTCGACCTCACCCCTTGCTTCTGTGCCGCTGAAGCGCTGGTCGGTGACGCCGTCCTTTTGCGCCCGCCGCACCGAATAGCGGACTTCCTTGTCCGTCTTCTCCAGCAGCTCGGCTGCCGGTCGCGTCATGTCGAGGGCAAGCGAATGCCGGTTCGTACGCTGCCAGCCCGGCGATGACGCCGGCCACGCGTTGTAACGCACCACGTCGGCCCTGCCGGGCGCGAAGGTCTCGCCGCAGAAGACATCGGCGATGAGCACACCCTGCTTGCGCGAGAGGAACATTCCTTATGAGCTTAGGGGCGTAGGTGCCCGGAGACAAGTAACGTTCAGCGGTCGTGGTGGATCTGCGGGCTCAACCCCATGGATGCCTTGGCCATGTAGAACTGCACTGATTGCGGGCTGAAGTCGCCTCTGCCGTTCACGATGGAAGAGCTGCTCACGCCGATGCGCGGCAAGGCGAAGACGTCTTCGCTCTTGTGCAGCAATTGCGCGCGCGTCGTTACGCCGACCTTGTAACCGGCAGCCGCGACCGCTTTGCGCAGCTCTGGCGTGTTGGCGCCGAAGGGATAGCAGAATGTGTCCACGGTGTGTCCCAGGAGAGCGCCCAAAGCGGCGCGCGAGCCCCTTATCTCCTGTTCGGCGGCGGGCAGGGCTACGCGCGTGAGTGTGACGTGATTGGTGGTGTGCGAGCCAAAAGTGAAGCCGCCTCTTTCCATCTCGCGGACCTGCTCCCAATCGATAAAAACCCGCTGTTGCGCCTCCGGCGGTAGTCCAATCGCCGACCGTACGCGATCGAGGAACTCATCCACTTCCTGCGGCCAGTGCAGCAGGATGTGCTTGCGGATGGGTTCGAATTCGAGCGCGCGCGTCGCCAGCGGCCACCACGGCGCGGGCAGGTCGTCGGGAATGGCTGTGATGCCCCGTTGCGCGGCATCAGTGATGAGGTTCCACAGGCGGTCCTGCCAGAAGCGGCGCGTCGTCCCGATGTAATTCACCGGGAGGAAGACGGTCGCGGGCAGACTCAGGTCGCGCAGCACCGGGTACGCATGGTTGTAGGTGTCGAGCCAGCCGTCGTCGAAGGTGAGGGCGCACTTGGGGCGGCGAGCGCGCCGGCCGGCGTACTGCGGGAGCTCCGCCAGCGGTACCACGTCGAAACGGCTCTTCAGCCACTCCGCCATCGCAATGAACAGGTCTCTCCCCGTGACCATGCCGTGCGAATAGAAGGGTTCACCGGCTGGCAGCACGCGGTGGTACATGAAGATGGCCGGCGCAGAGCGGCTCAGCCACGCCGCCGTGGTGTTGAAGAGCGGCATGCGTAGCAGCTTCTGCCGGACCGAGGACCGCAACTTTACGTTCTTGGCCATTATTCAGGGGCGCAATTCGACCACGTAGGTGTCTTTTGTGTTGCGTGCCGCAGTGCCCGCCCAGTTCGAGCCGAAGATGATCTTCGTCAGGTCACGATTCGGCGCGGCGTGCGGCTCGTCCCAGTACTCGCGCCGCACGCTGTGGTGGTGCGCGATGCGCCTCACCTCGCCGGAGCCGTCGAGCTTTACGGCGAAGATCTCGTCCGCCAGTGTATGCAAATGGGTGTCACCCGTCGCGCCACTTTCGTGGTAGGTGGACATCAGGAGCCAACCCTTGGCATCCCTCGCGCGCATGGAAACATGCCAGCCGTTGCCGTGGAAACTCTCGGGCAAAACGGCCTTCACGACGCTCATGTCACGGAAGCGCGTGGCAAAGATGGTGTTGTAGTCGGCGTGCTGCGACTGATGCGCCTGGTTGACGAAGACCTCGCTGCCGTCGGCGAGCCACCCCGAATCGCTGTGCGTGTCGTAGGGAGCATCGGCGGCGCGCCGCATGTTGCGATAGTCCACGTCAAAGAACTCCGTTCCCCAGTGCTCCGGCGACTGGTCCGGACGCAGGGCCCACTGCACGTAAACGTACTTGCCGCTGGGTGAGATGCAGTTGGCGAGCGGGACTTTTACCTGGGGTGAGCGCAGGATCGGCATGTCGCCGCTCTGCGCGGCCACATTCCGCACGCCGAGGACGGTGTTGGAGGGGATGTCGTAGGTGAAGATGCCGTAGACGATGCCCTGGCCGTCGAGGATGGTGAAGGCGCCGCGGCGATTGTCGTCGGAGTAGTTGCAGTAGTCGCGCATCTTGATCTTCTTGTGCGCGAGCGCGATGCCGTCGAACGGGCTGTTCTCGGCGAATTCGTGCACCGTTCGGCTCTGATCGCGGCGCACAGAATAGACCTTCAGAGCGGTGTCGCACGTGTACCAGATCGTATCGGCGTCGATATTGTCCCAGTGCGGGTTCGGATCGGAGCCGTCGTAGCAAAAGACGTCGCGGCCGAGCTTGCGCACGTACCGATAGCTGTTTCCGTCGTAGAGGTGAAGGAATCCGTTGCCGGCCTGGAGAAACAAGAGGGAGCCGTCAGCGTTCCAAGCTTGCAGCGGCGAGTAGACAGGTACGACGCCCCAGCCAGTGTCTTCGCCCGCGGGTAGAGGCAAACGCTTCACCAGGGTATGAAAAGTCGGATCGCGATACACGTTCGCTGCATCGCCCGTGAAAGGTGGCAGCGCGGCAACCGGGGGCATGCTCAGTAGCTCACAGTCGTCGCGTGCAGCGACGCGTCGACAAGTGCGCAGGTGCGCGAGTTGTGCGGGGACAGCCGTTCCGGGGACGGTCTGTGGAGCTTCGTACAGGCCGGTGGCGCGCGCCCGTAGCATGATGGCAGCACGCCGTCCCCAGCGCGTGCTCCGCAATCCCCATGTGGCCAGCAACAGCAGCAAGAGCGCGGCGACGACAACGGCGCTACGCCGCGCACCGCCGGTGAAGCGCCGTTCGTGCCCGTGCACTATCCTTGTGTCGGGCTCCAGCGTCATGGCTTTTCCAGGATGGCGATGATGTTCGGCCGCAGATGCCGCAGACGTTTGCTGCTCAAGGCACGGATCCACATCAGTTCCAAGACTGGCGCAAAGGGAATCACCACGAGTTCGGCAGTCGACCTTATCAGTCGCACTTCCTGGACGGCAAAGCCCGACGTGGCGGCAACCTGGCGGATCTGCGCCTCTGTGTTCGCCCGATAGTGCGTCAGGAAAACGTCGTGCGCTTCGCGCGCGTTGATGACTCTGACGATCTTCTTCTTCAAGCCTTCAGGGGTCAGACTAGCCAGCTGCGTGGAGTACCCCGAGGTGTTCGGTGTGTGAAAAATGAATCTGCCGCCGGGTTTTAGGACGCGCAACACCTCGCGGAACTGCACCTCCGGCTGGTCGAGGTGTTCGACCACCATGTTCGCCGTGGCCAGGTCGAAGGTGTTGTCGCGGAAGGGCAACTCCTCGAGTTTGCCGGCCACACGCCGGGCGATGGTCTTGTGCCAGGAGAGGGCTTGCTCCACTGGATCGAGACCCACGACCATGTGGGCGCGCCGCGTGAGCTCGGCTTCATCCTGCGCGCGGTTCGCTTCGAACAGTTGATGTCCGCAGCCGAGGTCGACCCAGGTCGCGCCCTTCGGTACTTCGCGCAGCAGCGTGTCGGCGTACTCATCGGCGGCGAATCTCAGGCCCGGCACGAGCAAGGCTTCTATCGGCCGGTAGACCGCCCACATGAATCGTCGGTATCTCATGGAGTGTTCTGTTTATTCGCGTCCGGCGGCGGCCTCGGCCAAGGGTTGCGCTTTCGGAGTGACCACCGCGAGCTCCGGCGCGAGCAGAGCGGGACGTCGTGCCAGGCGAGGCACCACCTGCTTCACCACACGTCCACCTACGCGGATCAGCGGCGCTTCGATGGTGTGAAACAGCACCACCGGCACGCTCACGATCAGCACGGTGAACACGCTCCACCGCAGTGCCAGCGGCCAGGCTTGCAGCACGCCGAAGCCGACCCAGATGGCGAAGTAATGGCACAGATAAATGCCGTACGAATACTTGGCGATGAGGTGCGCAACTGTCTTTGCCACGCCCGCAGGTAATTCGGCGAAAAACGGAATACCGAGTCCCAATGCCAGGCAACATCCCCAGCCCAGGTACACCGCGATGCTCGCGTGCGTGGCGGCCTGCACGATGAAGCCGACCACCAGCACTGCCAGAAAGATCGGCCACAGCCAGAACGGCAACTTCCGTTGCGCACTGCTGCTGAGCTTGTAAGCGATGACGCCGGGGATAAAGTTGGGCATGTACTGCGCGAGCTCGAAGAAGTAGCTCACCGGCAGCCGCATCAGGCCGAGATTGAGAAGCAATGCCGCCAGCCAGATCCCGATCACCGGGAACGCGCGACGGCTGCGCGTTGCCATCAGGTAGAGCGCGGGCAGCAGGCAATACATCTGGATCTCGAACGGCAAGCTCCACAACACACCGAGAACGGATGGTGTGCGAATGAGATTCTGCATCAGGAGGAAATTTGCCAGCCAACCACCGGGCGAGATCACCGTCCAGCTGAGCGAGTGCGGCTCGAGGTTCGTCTGCGGGATGCGGAATAAGAGAATGGCGCCGACTACGACGATGCTCAACGGGTAGATGCGGAAGATGCGGCGCAGCATGAAACCGGAAAAGATCGGCATCCCCGGGTACTGCTGCTGCTGGCGTCGCAGCGAGAGCATGAGAACGAGCGTCGTATGGACAAAGAACAGCAGCACGCCGAGCAGGCCCATGGGCCGGATGCTGACTCCGGCGATGCTTATAACCCCCTGAAATAAAAGAAGATGGAACACAAGGACCAGCATTACCGCGGTCGCGCGGAGGACGTCGAGATTGGCCGATTCCTGCGTCATTCAGCGGGGTGGCGCGGGGGCGCACACGGTAGGGGATAGCCGCGATATTAGCATCAAAAAACGCCAAAACGGTATTGCTTGCTGAGGTTTGCGGCGTTACCAGCGGGTGTGCCTGAGTTACGATGACCGCGATGTGCAAGGTCCGCTGGATCACCCTGTTTCTCATGCTCGAGGCGCTGCCGCTGTGGGCCGCGCCACCGCACGTCTTGTTTATTGACCTCGACTCCGGCCCGAAAACCGGCGGTGAGCATAATCAGGGCGTCTACGTCACCATCTTCGGGAAGCGCTTCGGCGCGGCGCCCCAGGTCACAATCGGGGGCGGCGAAGTGGCCCGGATCGTCGCCCATTGTGAGGCCTGCTCCAACGCGCAACTCGGACCTGCGCCCAGCGACCGGATGGACGTCGTCGTGGTCGAGCTTGGGGCGCGCGTCGCTACGGGCGACGTTGTAGTCACCACTCCTGACGGCCAGAGCAGTGGCGGCCCAACATTCACGGTGCGGCCGGGCAGGGTCTTCTGCGTCAGTCCTGCCGGCAAAGACGCCGCGTCACATGGGACGTTCGCCGCTGGCTGCTGGCAATCGGTGATCTTCGCCCGCAACGCGATCGCGCCCGGCGATACGGTCTATGTGCGGGCGGGTGTGCTCACTACGGGCCGAGACCCCACGCAGGCCGAGGCCTGGTGCGCGGCGCTCGTCATCGGCAAAGATGCCGGCGATGCGGGTACGGCGGGAAATCCAAAGGCGCTGGTGGCGTACCCAGGCGAAACGGTCACCATCGGCGACACCAGCGGCTCGTTCGATCCCAATGGGCGATTGCTTCGGCCGCGGCAGACGTGCGCGCAAGTGACCGCGCCGCTCTCACAGAGCGGCAAGGCCGGCAGCATCAAGCGTACGAGCGGCCTTACGCGCGTCCGCATCGCCGGCACCGACTTCCACGCTTCGCTGCGGGGCGCGCGTGTCGGCGCGTGGGTCAGCGTCACCGGCACGCGGAACTACAACCGCGTTCTCCGTATCCGTTCTCTCACGCTCGACTGCATGGGCTCGGGGCGCGATGCCGACCACTGCTGGAAGGACGACCTCACGCTTCTGGACCCGGGCGATGACCTGCCGGAAGAAACCACGGCAACGCTCGGCGTGGTGAGCGTGTACGACACCGGCATTCGCAGCAAAGGAGGGTCGGACTACTGGACCATCGCCGGCTTCCAGGTGCGCGGCGTCACCGACGCGATCAACTGGAAGGGCGCACACACGCGCCTCATCAACCTCGATCTCTCAGCTCCCGGCGGAGACAATGAGGCCGCCTGCCAGGATGGCGCCGGCGATATCGACGATCTCAAGTGGTACGGCGTCAAGGTCCACGACTGCGGTATCGCACGCAGTTCGACGGCGAAGTTCTTTCACCAGGTCTACTGGTGTTGCGGCAATAACCACGGCATCGACCAGGGGTGGTTCGAGATCGGCGGGAACAACTGGGGTTGTAGCGGCATCCAGGACAATGCTTCGGCGAGTCACGCCACCGCCGATTACGACTGGCAGATCCACGATGGCTATCTGCATGACAATCGTTGCGCCGCCATCGCGCTGCAGACCGTTGATCCCGCGAAGGGCGCGGTCCGGCTCTGGAACCTCATCATTCAGCGCAGCGGCATCGGGCCGTCACCGATCGACGGCGGCGGTTCGTACAGCTGTATCCGAGCCAACCAGGTCGCGCCCGGGCAGGGCACGACCTCGGGCAACATCGAGATCTACAACAGCACCTTTCAGGATTGCGGTGCGCTCGATATTCACCAGCGCGGCACGCGTGGCATCATCACGAACGATGGTCGCGTAGCTGCGATCGGCATAACGGCGTCGAACCTGCTTGTTCTCCAGCCTGTGGGCCAGCCTTATCTGGAGAGCGCCGGCCCAATCACCGTCACCCACAGTCATTGCTTCGGCAACGGCGAGTGTCCCGGGGATTGGCAGAACAGTTCCTCCGGGGATCCCAACTTGGCTGATAGGTCGGGCAAGGTCGATTTTCACCTTACCAGCGCGAGCCCTTTGTCCGTGCAAGACAGCGGACAAGCAACCTCGGCAAAGGTTGATCTTGATGGCGTGAACCGGCCGCAGCGTTCGGCCCACTCCCGTGGTGCTTACGAGCTGCCGGCCCGGAAGAAGGAGTGACAACTAAGCGCCTGGCCGATTGCTATAGATATGCCAATCGAGCGTGTGGGCACTGCCCCCAGCGATCTCCGTAAGCAAGCCCCCCTCTTCAATCGAGGCTCGCACATGCTCGGCGTTGACCACCACGAGCCAACGTTCTTCCCCATCGCGCATCAAGGCTTTGATGTTCCCGATCACCTGCTTGGCGACGGCGCCGCGAAACGGATTGAAGAGGAAGATCACCCTGACGTCTGCCGGGAGGGGGTAATCCGCGGCGTCGGCACAGACGACCTCGATGTTCTTCTTTCCGGCTGTAACGTGGCGACAGTACGCCGCCAGCCTTTCCGATAATTCCACTCCGATCACGCGGTGAAATCCAAAGCGCGCGGCGACCAGCAGCGCACGGCCCTTGCCGCAACCGATATCTAGAAAGCCCTTGCGACGCAGCTCTGGCGGGAAGCGGCGCATCAGGTCATGCAAGAGCCAATACGGGGTCGCAGGGTAGGGCCGGGCGTCGGGCCCGGTGCCAAGTTCTTCGGTAGTCAGGGTGCCGCCGGTCTCGGCGTGGTAGCGCCAGTCATTCACGCGCTCAGCTAAGTTTCGCGCCTTGCGGGCCAGGTAATTCATCTCGGCAGCCTACGGCAGCTCGATGACGTAAGCGAAGTGCGAATCAGGATTCGCACCCGCGCTCGTTCTCCATGTGGATCCGAACACGATCTTCGTGCAATCGCGATTCGGTGTTGCATGGGGTTCCGCGAATGAATCGGTCACGATCGATTGGTGGTGCGCGATGCGCCGGAATTCATTGCTGCCGTCGAGCTTCGCGGCGAAGATCTCGTCCTGCATCGGCTGCGCCGCGCTAGGATCGGGATTGCTGCCATTCGGCGGGCTCGTGAAGGACGACATGATCGCCCAGCCACGCAACTGCTGGCAGCGCATCGACGCGCTCATCGCGCCGCCGTTGAACGAACCGTTCGGCCGCACCGAGTTCACCATGCTGAGGTCGTTGAAGCGCACGGCGTTCAGCGTGCGATCGTCATCGGGCACTGCCTGGTTGATCTGGGCCACGAACGCTTCGCTACCGTCGCCCAGGAAGCCGACGTCGAGCGTGCCTGAGTGGTCGCCGTTGCCCGCCTGCCGCTTGCCCGTGAAGTTGTTGTTGAAGACCTGATAGCCGTGGAAGGTCGGCGACTGCGCCAGCGACAGGTTCCAATCGATCACTATGTTGTTGCCGCTGGGCGACATGCACACGGCAGCGGGCACTCCGCCTTGCGGCGAGCCCGGGACCTGCGTATCGCCGCCTTGCTGGAAGTTCATCGCGCCCAGGATGCTGTCGGTCCCGATATCGTAGGCCGCCACACCGATGATGTTCCCCGCCCCCGGAGCGACGATGCGGAACGCCACGCGGTTATTGTTCGAGGAGAAGTCGCAGTTGTCTCCCATGCGCAGCTTGTTATTGGTCATGGCGATGCCGTCGATGGTGAGCGGGCAGAAATCTTTGACCAGCGTAGAGCGGTCGGTCCCCACGTGATACTGCAGCAGCTTGCAGCCGCTGGTGTACCAGATAACGTCGGGATCGCCGTTGTCCCACTTGAAGGCCGATTCGCTGTCGTAGCTGACGCCGGGATTGGCGGTGCTGCCGTTGTTGTTCGCCACCGAGCGGAACAGGGTGTACGCGGTCCCGCTGAAGATGTGGATCGTCCCCGTGGCCGCGCTCAGCATCAGCTTGCTGCCGTCAGCGTTCCACGCCTGCACGCTCGAGTGCGCCGGTACCAGGCCCACGCCGACTTGCCCGATCAGGGTCTGCGGGATGGAAATACGACGGATCCTGGTGCTGAACACCGGGTCGGTGTAGATCGTTGCGGCTGTGCCATCGAACAGCGGTGGATTGAGGTCCGGCGGACTATTCAAGGTGGTGCAGTTGTCCGTCGCGCCATTGCGCTGACACACGATGAGCGACTGGAACTGCGACGGCGTGGACGAAGGCTGCGGTCCCACGCTGATGGTCATGGTCCGAGTCGCCGCTTGCGGCGTCGTCGGACTCCCGTCGTTCACCTGGTAATTGGCGGTAAAGATCCCGCTCGCGGTCGGCGTGCCGGTGAGGATGCCTCCGCTCGACAGGTTGACGCCCGGAGGCAGGGAACCGGCGCCGATCGACCACGTGTACGGCGGGGTGCCGCCGCTCGCACTGAGCGACGCGTTGTAGGCCGCTCCGGTAGTGGCGCCCGGCAGGCTCGTTGTGTTGATGGTGAGGAGCGGCGGCGGTGAAGCGACGCTGACGGTGATGGGTATTGCCAGCACCGTGCTTTGTTGCGCCTGCGCCGCAGAATCGCGCGCCTGCACCGTGAAGTTGAAGCCGCCCGTCGTGGTCGGCACGCCGGTGATCGCACCCGTCGTCCCATTCAGGCTCAGGCCCGGCGGCAACGCACCCAGCACGATGGTCCAGGTGTACGGCGGAGCCCCGCCGGCGGCGACCAGACTGGTTGCGTAGTTCGCGCCCACGATGCCAGTCGGAAGTGAAGTCGTGGTGATCCGCAGCAGCGACGACTGGACGCTCAAGCCCAGCGTGCTCGTTACGCTGGCCCCGACTGCGTCGGTCACTTTGAACTGCAACGTAAAGAAGCCGGTGACGTTCGGCGTGCCGGAGAGCACGCCGTTATTGGCGCCCAGGCTCAGCCCGCCCGGCAGCGCCGTGAGCGCCGTCCAGGTGTAGGGCGAAGTGCCGCCGGTGGCGGTCAGAGTGGTGCTGTACAGCGCATTCAGCTGCGCGTTCGGCAGGAAGCTGGTCGCGATGGCGAGCGTCGGCGGCAATACTTGGATACTCAAGACGCCGCTTTGCTGCGCCTGGCCGGTGGCATCCACTACGCGCAGCGCGAAAGAATACGTTCCGGCGATCGACGGTATGCCGCTCAGCACGCCGCTCGTGGACAACGTGATGCCCGGGGGCAGGCTGCCGCTCAACAGTGACCAGGTGAACGGCGCCGTTCCGCCATTGGCGGCGAGCGTGACCGAATACGTGCTGCCGATGCTCGTGTTCGGCAGGGTGGCCGTGGTGCTGGTGGCGCCCGAGGGTATCAGTTCGTAGGCGCCCATCGAGTTGGTAGTGCCCTGCGGGCGTGGCAGGCCGTCATGGTCAAAGCTGACGGCAGCATTGAAACCGCTGGTGACGATGGCGGCTGGCGTGGAAGACGTTAGGTGCAGGTCGCTGTAGCCGGTGTTGTCCTGCAATTGCGGATCGAGGCTGATGGTGCTCGTCCACGTGAGCGGACACGCCCCGGTAACGCCGTTCGTACCGCCGGTACAGTTGCTGAACGAGCCTGTGACGACGCCGAGACCATCAACGTACTTCTCGCCGGAAGTGTTGACGATGACGGTGTCCCGCACGTCGATGCTGATGGCGGGCCGCGCATTGCCGTTGTCGATGGCGCCGCGCGAGTTCGAGCCGCCAAGTGTTTCTCTGCCGCAATCGATCAGCGTGTTGTTGAAGGTTTGGATCGCGCCCGATGCGCCGGGCGTGGTCGCAGCCGCGATGTTGTTGGCCTCGATACAGGCATAGACGCCGCCACCATCCACCGGCGTCGGCCCCATGCCGGCGCGCTGCACGATCATGTTGTAGAACTTCGCCGGCCCTTGCGACGGGTCCATGGAAGCGAAATCGACCGCGCTGCAGCGATTGTCGTGGATATAGCCGTCGTGGAAGGCCCAATCGACATCGGCGCCGTGGCTCTGGCCGTTGCCTTGAATGCCGTGGCAGCCCCAGTTGTTGCCGCCGATCTCGAACCACCCCATGTCGATACCGCGGTTATCGCCGTTCGACCAATACACCTGGTGGAAGAACTTCACCGTCGATTCGCGCGAGATCCCGGAATCGTGGATCCTGATGCCGTACACCTTGATGCCGTTGATGGTCGTACCATCGAGCGTGGCAGCTTCAAAATCACCACCCGGCGCGGACATGTCGACGTTAACGATGCGGCCGCCCGCTCCCGACCAATCCATCGCCGCCTGCGTGCCGCGTGCGTTCAGGTTCGCGAACGTCCAGTAGTCCGATCCGCCCTTACTCTTGATGCCATTTATATACAGCTGCTTGACCTGGATGTTGCCCGACGCTTCGGCCGCAAGGTTCGCTCCGGGATCGGTCAAGGTGAAGCGGTTCAAGGCGCAATGATCGGCATCGATGCACGTCGGGGTGACGCTGGCGATCTGCAAGATGCGGTTGTAGTTCGTGGTGCTGGTGATCTGGACCCAGGTGCCGACTTTCACGCCGCGCAATGCTCCGCCGAAGTTCGTCGGCGTGGTGGCCACTTGCACCGCCGTAACGTTGTTGGAGCGCTGGATCGATAGGATCGGCTGACCGGGAGGGTTCTCCAGGTAGCAGCCGGTGGTGGCAGTCGGCTGTCCGCCAGACGTGTCGCCGATGGTCGGCATCTCGCCCGGGTAACCCACCAAGGCCTTAGGACTGCCCGGCGAACCCGAGCCGCCGGCGAACGAGCCGATCACCAAGGTCGCGCAGAAACCAGCGTTCTGCGTGGTGTCGGAACCATTCGTCGTGACGTTGCCGCGGATGTAAACGGTGTCGCCGGCCGCGATGTTGTCGCGCGCAAAGATGACCGTCTTCCAGCATCCGGCAGAGAACGTGCCGTGGCTAGCGGTATCCAGGCCGCTCGCCGAGACGCAATCGATGTTTCCGCTGCGCACCGTGAACTGCGGGCCGTTGCTGCTACTGACGCCGCCCACCGTGACCTTGACCTCACCCGAAGCGACCGCAGCCCCCAACTCGACGACGATTACGTCCATCTTGTCGGGCGAAGCAGGGCCGAGTTGCGCGTTAGAGCATGCCTGGCACCAGGAGACGTAGTTCACCACCTGGCCGCCGCCGATGGTCACGGTTGAAGTGCCGCGCGTCGCGCCAAAGTTGCGGCCAAAGATGGTCACGTAGACGCCGTTGTTGTGCTCGCCACCAGTCTTCGGGCCCGAATCCAGGTCGGTGAAGAACACGACCGGAGGCAGCGTCGTAACGCTTGCGCCGGCAATACGCAGGGGCGCGGGCGAGATGGTGATTGGCAGGGTCACCGACTGCGTCTGCACGGGCGTGCTGTTGTCGGCGACACGCAGACCCACGGTGAAAGTCCCGCTCGCCGTGGGCGTGCCCGAGATGGTGCCGTTGCTGGCCAGCGACAGGCCGCCGGGCAGCGCGCCGGAAAGGACCGTCCACGTCCGGGGCGTCGTCCCACCCGAAGAACTCAACACGAAGTTGTAAGCGACACCGATGGCGCCCGACGGCAAGGCGTTCGTAGCGATGGTCAAGCCCGACGCGATGACGGTGATGTTCAGGTTGGCCGTAGCGAACTGCTGCGTGGTAGCGCTGTCGGCGACGCGCACCGTGAAACTGCTGGTCCCTCCGGTTGACGGTGTGCCGCTGATGGCGCCACTGGTCGACATGCTCAGGCCCGCCGGAAGCGCGCCGCCCGAGATCGTGAACGTATAGGGGACGGTTCCGCCGGCCGCCGCCACGGTCGCGCTGTACGGCGAGCCGACGCTGCCCGGGCCGAGGTTGATGGTGGTGATGGTGACGGCCGCGGGTGCGATCGTGATGTTAAGCGTGGTGACCGTCTGCTGTGCTGCAGCGTCGGTCACGCGGATGCCGACGCTCGTTGCCCCCGGCACAGTCGGCACACCGGTCACGCTGCCGTTCGTCGCCAACGCCAGGCCGTTCGGCAGGGAGCCCGCTGCGATCGTCCAGGTGTAAGGAGCGGTCCCACCGGAAGCTGCCACTACGGTCGTGTAGGCCGCGCCTACCTGTCCGGCCGGCAGCGAAATGGTAGTGATGACGAGCGGCGCCGGCACGATCACGATACTCAGGTTGACGCTCGCTGAGCCTGCGCTCCCGTCCGTCACGCGCGCCGTGATGTTCGCTGTGCCGGCCGCGGTCGGTGTACCTGTGATGTCGCCCGTGCTGGTGTTGAGCGTGAGGCCGGCGGGCAGCGTACCGGAGGTAAGCGCCCACGTATAAGGCGCAGTTCCGCCCGAAGCGAGCAGCGTGGTTGCGTAGGCAGTGCCCACCGTACCGCCAGGCAGAGCGACGCTCGTCACAAAGACAGGCTGCGCCGCAGCGGTGATCGTGATACTGAACGCGCGCGTCGTGGTCTGCGCAGTAGGCGTACCTTGGTCGGTCACGCGCAACGTGAAGTTGCTCGTGCCGGCGACACTGGGCGTGCCGGAGATGCTTCCGCTGGCAGCCAGGTTGAGGCCGGTGGGCAAGGTGCCGCTGGCGATCGTCCAGGTGTAACTGCCGGTCCCACCCGTTGCTGCCAGAGCCGCCAGATAGTTAGATCCAGAGCCGCCGCCCGGTAACGTCGTCGTCGTGATGGTCAGCGGCGCCGGAGCGATGGTGATGGAGAGTGAAGCGGTGAGCGCCGTCAGGTTCGCAGCATCACGCACCTGTGCGACAAACGACGACGTGCCAGGTGTCGTCGGCGTGCCCGAAAGCGTGCCCGTGGGCGATAGTGAGACGCCCGCCGGCAATGCGCCGGTCGAGACGGTCCAAGTGTACGGAGTCGTGCCTCCGCTGGCAGCGAGCGAAGCGCTATACGCTGTGCCCGCCGTTCCGCCGGCCAGTGACGTCGTAGTGGCGACGAGCGGAGCGGGCGTGATGCTGATGGCGAGCGTGACGGTGCGCTGTTGGGTCGAAGCGTCCTGTACCTGGAACGTCGCGGTCGCGGTTCCGGCGGCGGTCGGCGTTCCTGAGAGACCACCTGTTGCGGCATTCAGTACCACGCCTGCGGGCAGGGTGCCGGCGATCACCGACCAGCTGAACGGTGCTGAGCCCCCCGTTGCCGCCAGCGTCGCACTGTAGGACGTTCCGACCGTGCCTCCGAGAAGGGAAGACGTTGTGATGTTGAGCGCCGCCGGAGCGATCGTGATAGTGAGCGAACCCGTCGCGGTCTGGCTGGCGCTGTCGCTCACGCGCACGGTAAACGCTGATGTCCCGATTGTCGTCGGCGTTCCGCCGATCCCGCCGGTGACGGCGTTGAGCGCCAAGCCTGCTGGCAGGTTGCCCGAAGTGAGCGCCCAATTGTAGGGCGGCGTTCCACCCGCGGCGACCAGCTGAGTGCTGTAGACCACGCCTACGGCGCCACCGGCGAGCGAGGTGGTGCTAACGATCAGGCCGGGCGCTGATACTGCGATGGTGAGCGTGACGCGCTGCGATTGGGCGCCTCCGTCTGCCACCTGCACGACGACAGTGAAGTTACCTGCCGCTGTCGGTGTGCCTGTGAGAGCGCCGGTCGTTGCATTCAGGCTGATGCCCGGCGGCAACGCACCGGTGAGGATGCTCCAGGCGTAAGGCTGCGTGCCGCCGTTGGCCGTCAGGCTTCCGCTATAAGCGGATCCGACCGCGCCATTGGGCAGTGAAGCAGTCTGGATCACCAGCGGCGCTGCTGCCACACTGATGCTGAGCGACGACGATGTCCTGGTTTGCGCATTCGAGTCCACCACTCTGACGGTGAACGTGAAAGTACCGGGCGACGAGGGAGCGCCGGTGATGGCGCCGGTGGCGGCGCCGAGCGTCAGGCCTGGCGGCAACGCGCCACTCGCCACGTTCCAGGTGTAGGGCAACGTCCCGCCGGTGGCGTTCATGACGGCGGTATACGGCACGCCGACGCCTCCGCCCGGGAGCACGGGTGGCTGCAAGACCAATGCCTGCGCGCCGATCGTGATGCTGTAGGTGACGGTGCGCAGTTGCAGCCCGGCATCGTGCACCTGCACCGTGACGGAAGACGTGCCGGCAGTAGTAGGAACGCCGCTGATGGTGCCGTCCGCCGCGAGGCTCAGACCATTCGGCAGTGATCCGCCTACGACGCTCCACGTCAGCGGGGCCAGCCCGCCTTGCGCGATCAACTGGGTGCTGTACTGAGTGCCCACGCTGCCCGACGGCAACGGATTAGTCGTGGTAACGGTCAACGGACCGGAGCCGATGCTGATGGTGAGCGAGACCGTCTGCGAAGCGCTCGCGCTATCGGTGACGCGCGCGAGGAACGATGAGCTTCCCGTCTGTGACGGTGTTCCCACGATGTCGCCCGTCGCGTTCAGGACCAGGCCGGCGGGCAGGCTTCCCGAGCTGAGTGACCAGTTGTAGGGAGTCGTGCCTCCTGTGGCGGTCAGCGTGGCGGTGTAGCCGAGTTGCACGGTGCCGTTCGGCACCTGAGTGGTTGTGATGGCGAGGGGATGGGTGCCCGCGCCCGAACTTTGCGCGATGTTCATCGTGATGCTGGGCGATTGCGCGGTGACGTTGTTGGCGTCGCGCACTTCGATCACGAAGGTGTAGTTGCCGGGCGTCGTCGGATTCCCGCTGATGGCCCCCGTCGTCGAGTCCAGGAACAGACCCGGCGGCAGCGCGCCGGAAGCGACGCGGAAGAAGAATGGGGCGGTGCCGCCCGTGACGGAGATCCCCGCCGAATACGTTGAACCTTGCGTCCCTGCAGGCACGCTGGAAGTGGAGATCGTGGGCGATGCGCTCTGGCTCACCGTGAGCGCCATGCTGTTCGAAACAGCTCCAGTGCTTACTTCTCTGACCGTGATCGTTCCAGTGCCCGTGGCCGCAATATCGCTGCCGAGGATCGTCCCCTTGATCTGCGACGAATTGACGAACGTCGTGCTGCGCGCCGCGCCGTTGTAACGGACTTCAGACTGCGTGGTAAACCCGGTGCCGTTTACGGTCAGGAGGAAAGTTTGGCCGCCAGCGGCCACGGTCGATGGGCTCAGGCTGGTAACTGTCGGCGGGCTGGAGGTCAGGGCGCTCTTCGTTGCTGTGCTCGTGCTGCCGCCATTTCCACAGCCTGTGACAAAGGACACGAGGGGCAATACGAACGCCAGAATGAGTAGCTTGCGCATCAGCCTGCCTATTGTGGGTCTGGGCGGCTACTTTAGCTCAGTTCTGGGTTAGGGACTATTGACTAGTTGATAAAACAGCCCTCCCTAGGTATGTGAACCCTGGTCACCTAAGTAACTTACTTGATTCGTCGCCTTTTCGCCGGGGAAGAGTTACGGTTGAGGTGGGGTAAGTGACCCGGATTCGCCAGAACCGTCGCACATGGGCAATCTGGGTTGACCCCCGGGCTGAGGGATGGGGGACGTGCCCTGCGTGAGAAAGCGCCAGCGTTCGATGGCGGTCCACCACACGAGCTTTTCCCACTCCTGGTAGGTGGTCTTCATCCAGCGTCGCTGACGCCACCAGGCAGTGCCGAATTCGCGCGGATCTTCGATTCCCACAACCGACCATTGGTACTGGGGCAGCACCTTGGAGAAGATGTCGCGAGCACGCCGCGAATGGTATGCCGAGGTCACGATCACCACCGACCGCGCGTTCATTTGCTGGAGGCACCCACCGACGTGTTGTGACTCCACGAATGTGGAATCACCGGTGTAGCGACAGACCCCAGTGCGGCTTTCGATGTCGGGAGTCGCCTGATGTACATATTCGTCCGCTAGCTGTGCGGGGGTGCGGCCGTAATAGACCTCATCTGCGCTTGCGCTCAGCAGCAGGCAGCGGCCAAAGCCTTTGCGCACGTAATCAACGGCCGTCCAGTAGCGCAGGTCGCGGGCATCGCCGGAGAGGACGAGAACAACATCTGACTTGCGCGGATCGCTGACGACAAGGAACCGGCCTGCCCAGCGCAAACCTACCGCCGCAAGCAGCAACGCGGCGACGACGATGGCGAGAATGCGAGTTCGTTTCGTGCGCAAGCGGGCTCATCTTAACCCGCGAGCCCGCTTGTTGCCGAGTATGAGATCACAAAGGCGGTTCATACGCACCGAGTGAAGTGCCCGTACCCGGGCGGCTTTTGCCATCCAGATCAGTCGTTGCCCCCGTCGCGTGTCCGCTCGACTTCGCTGCCGCAGGGCTGGCACTCGTGAAATGAAGGTCGCCGAAACGGGCATTGTCAACGAAGACCGGATCGAGGCTGAGGGAGCTGCTCCAGCCCGCCGGGCACGCGCCGTTGCCGTAGCAATCGGTAAAGCTCATCGAGACGGGGCCGTAGGGGTTATCGAGGTAGGGCTGGCCCGCGGGTTGGACCGCGAGGTTGTTGTAGCCCACGACATGCACCGCGCTGTAGGCGCCATCATTGACGACGATGCCCCGTGTGCCGCCATAGCCGATGTTGAACGCACCACTGTCCTGGAACGTGTTGTTGTACAACTCGACCGTACCCGAAGGGCTGCCGGAGGCAACGGTGGTTCCATTGCTTGCGCACGCAGGCATATTCGCCCCCGCCATCGATCGGCGACGGACCCTTGCCTGGTTCCAAGTTTTCTCATGATGGGTTAGCTTTGGGCGAGGTGGCGTTGTCCGGGAGCTTGGGATCACGTGCCGGTTACGACCAGATTGGGGCGCGCAGCACGCGCGGCGAATCCGGCAAAAGGCGCACTGGGCGCAGCTTTTCCTCCTAGCGCGTGCGAATTTGGGGCTAGTCGAAAGTAACCGTGGTCATACGGCCCATGCGCCGGGAATAGAATCCGAGGGCGGGGAGAACATGAAGATCCTGATCACCGGTGGTGCCGGCTTTATCGCTTCGCATGTGGCCGAGGGTTTTCTCGCCGCGGGACACGATGTTGCCATCGTCGACGACCTCTCGACCGGTAAGCGGGAGAACGTCCCTGCGAAAGCCCGGTTCTATCAGCAGGACATCTGCGATACGGCGAAGCTGGACGAGATCATCGCCACCGAGCGCCCCGAGATCATCGATCATCACGCGGCCCAGATGGACGTGCGGCGCTCGGTCCGCGAGCCGCTGTTCGATGCGCGCGTCAATATCGTCGCCGCGCTTGCCCTGCTCGAGCTCGCCGTCAAGCACCAGGTCCGCAAGATCGTGTACGCCTCCACCGGCGGCGCCAGCTATGGCGACGTGGACCGCGTCCCGGTTGACGAGAACTATCCCGCCAATCCCATCTGCCATTACGGCGTCAGCAAGCTCACGCTGGAAAAGTATTTGTTCCTGTATCGCTATCTGTACAAGCTCGATTACACCGTGCTGCGTTATCCCAATGTTTACGGGCCGCGGCAGAATCCGCACGGTGAGGCGGGCGTGACGGCGATCTTTGCGCTGCTGATGCTGAGCGGCCAACAGCCTACGATCTTCGGTGACGGCTCGAAGACACGCGATTACGTCTACGTCGCCGACATCGTGAAGGCCAATCTGGCGGCGCTCGACCGCGCCGGCGGCGAAGCCATCAATCTTGGCTGGGGCAAGCCGGTCTCTGACTTCCAAGTATTCGACGCGGTCCGTACCGCGACCGGCTATCAGGGTGAACCCAGGTACGCACCCGTACGCCCGGGCGAGGTCGAGCACATTGCACTCGACGCCACCAAGGCGAAGCGCCTGCTCGATTGGCAACCGGAGACGCCGTTCGCCGCCGGCATCGGCAAGACGGTCGCGCATATCCGCGCCGCGCAAGCCAAGCCCGCTACGGTGTGAACCGCCGTGCCAGAGCCACACTCATCATCGTCGAATAACGCTGCGACGTCGCTCAGCGTCCTCGTTCCCGTTTACAACGAGCAGTTCCTGGTGGCCGCGAGTCTCACGCGGTTGAAGACGCTCGCGGCCTCGTCGCTGCTCGAGCGCATCCAGGTCATCGTGGTGGACGACTGCTCGCGCGATGAGACGCCCGTCGCGCTCGCCCGCTTCCGCGCGTCCGTCGAAGAGACGCCGTTGCGCAAGGTCGAATGGGAATTCCATCGCCACGAACGCAATCAGGGCAAAGGCGGCGCCGTCCGCACAGCGATCGAGCGGGCGGAGTGCGAACTTACCGTTATCCACGACGCCGACCTCGAATATCACCCGGCGGACTTGCTGAAAATGGTCCCACTCTTCCTGGAGGAAGGCGCCGACGCCGTGTTCGGCTCGCGCTTCCTCGCCGGCGAGTTCCGGCGCACGCTTTTCTTCAAGCACGAGCTCGGCAACAAGCTGCTGACGTTCCTGTGCGACCTGGCGTGCGACCTCAACCTCTCCGACATGGAGACTTGTTACAAGATGGTTCGCACCGATCTGTTGCGCTCCATCCCACTCGTCAGCCGCGACTTCCGCATCGAGCCGGAGCTCACCATCAAGCTGGCGAAGCGTGGCGCGCGCGTGTATGAGGTGCCGATCCGCTACAGCGGCCGCACGTATCAGGAAGGGAAGAAAATCCGCTGGACCGACGGTGTCAAGGCGTTGGGCGCCATCCTGCGGTTCCGGCTATCCGACCGCATCTTCAAGCCCGATCAGTACGGCTCCGAGCTTTCGCCGCGCCTGGCGCGTGCGCCGCGCTACACCGGTTGGCTGGCTGATGTCGTACGTCCGCATCTTGGCCAGCATGTGCTCGAGCTCGGCGCGGGCGTCGGGCATCTGACGCTCTCGCTGGTCCCGCGCACCGAGTACTGCGTCGCCGATCCGAATCCGCTGTTCGTGCGCGAGCTGCGCAAACTCGATGACACGCGCCCGTACCTGCGCGCCGAGCAGCTCGATCCCGCCGCCGTGCAGCAGATCGCGCCGCCGGGATCGTTCGATACGGTCCTGTTGCAGAACGTGCTCGAGCACGTAGAAGACGATGCGGCAGTGATGCAGCGTGTGTTCGCTGTGCTGCAGCCCGGTGGGCGCACCGTCGTGCTCCTGCCGAAAGGGAAGCACCTTTTCGGTTCGCTCGATCGCGTCCTCGGCCATCGTCGGCGCTACACGCGCGCCGACGTGGCACGACTGGCGGGAGCTGCTGGATTCCGCGTGTTGAGCATTCGCGGCTTCAATCGCACGGGCTCGCTCGGTTGGTGGACGAACGCGCGCCTGCTCCGCCGCAAGACCTTCGGTCTGCTGCAGATCAAGCTGCTGAACCTGCTCGTGCCGTTGTTGCGGCGGCTGGAGTGGTTGCCGCTTCCGCCTTTGACGCTCTTGGCTGTGCTGGAGAAGCCGGTCGGTTCAGCGAAGCCTGCGGAGACGGTGCAACCCGCTACGACTGGTTCTCTGTTCGGGTGATCTTCTAGGCTCTCGATGACAACGTCTGCTCGCGCCGCGTGTAGTGCCGTTCGTAGTAGGCGCGGTACTCGCCACCGCGCGCCTCCGCCAGCCACTCTGCGTTCTCGCGATACCACGCGATCGTGGTCGCCAGGCCTTCGCCGAACGAGATGCGCGGAGTCCAGCCCAGTTCCGCTTTGATCTTGCCGCAATCGAGCGCGTACCGGCGGTCGTGTCGCGGGCGGTCGGCGACCGATTCGATCAGCGATTCGGGGCGGTCGACGGCGCGCGCAATGTATTGCGCGACTTCGCGGTTCGTGATCTCGGCTCCGCCGCCCACGTTGTAGGCCTCGCCCGTGCGTCCTTGCTCGAGCAACAGCAGGAGCGCGCGGCAGCAATCCTCTACGTGCAGCCAGTCGCGCACTTGCAGGCCATCGCCATAGAGCGGCAAGGGCTGGCCGTCGAGCGCCTGCGCGATCATCAGCGGGATGAATTTCTCGGGAAACTGATACGGCCCGTAATTATTCGAACAGCGTGCGATCACGGCAGGGAAGCCATGGGTTGCCACAAACTCGTGCACCAACCGGTCAGCCTCTGCCTTGCTCTGCGCATAGGGGCTGGTGGGCGCGAAGGGCGCGCGTTCATCCGCGCGTCCCGCGGCGATCGGGCCGTAGATCTCGTCGGTGCTCACGTGCAGGAAGCGTTGCACACCGCAGCGCTGCGCCACCGCCAGCAGATTGCTCGTGCCTTCCAGGTTAGTGCGGAAGAATGGCTCGTCATCTTCGAGGCTGCGGTCCACGTGCGTCTCGGCCGCGAGGTGGGCCACGGCATCGCATTCGCCCAGGACGTCGCCGATCGCCGCGTCGCAGATATCGAGGCGCACGAAGCGAAAACGCTCGTCAGTGCGGCAAGGGTCGAGATTGCGCAGGTTGCCCGCGTACGTCAGCTTGTCGATGACGGTGACGCGCCAGCCCGTGCGCTCGCGCAGGACGTGCTGTACGAAGTTGGCGCCGATGAAACCTGCGCCCCCCGTTACGGCCAGCCTCATCGGCCGATCTCCGCCGCTGCCTGCAGCGACGCGGCGAACTGCGCCTCGCGCTTGGCGCGCACCAGCGTCGAGGCGCGATACAGCGATTCGAATGTGCCGGCGTCGCTCCACCAGCCTTCCAGGATGCTGTGCTCCAGGTTGCCTTCGGCGAGGTACGAGTTGTTCACGTCGGTGATCTCGTACTCCTGCCGTCCGGAAGGTTTCAGCGCGCGGATCCGGCTGAACACGCTGGCGTCGTAGAAGTACACGCCGACCACGGCATAGGGCGACGCCGGTTTCGTCGGTTTTTCCTCTATCCGCACCAGCCGGTCGCGGCTGAAGACCGGCACTCCGAAGCGCTGCGGATCGGGCACCTCTTTGAGCAAGATGCGCGCGCCGGCTTCCTGCTGCTCGAATGCCGCCTTCGGTTCGCGGATGCTGCCCTCGAGGATGTTGTCCCCGAGTGCGACGCAGATCTTTTCGCCGCGCGCGAAATACTCTGCCAGGCGCAGCGCGTCGGCGATGCCCGCCTCGCCCTCCTGATACGCGAAGTCGAGTTGCTGCAGGCCAAAGTCTTTGCCGTTGCGCAGCAGGCGCAGGAAGTCGCCGGCGTTGTTGCCGCCGGTGACGATCAGGATGTCGCGAATGCCCGCCTCGACCAGCGTTTCCAGCGGGTAGTAGATCATCGGCCGGTCATAGACCGGCAGCAGGTGCTTGTTGGTGACTCGCGTCAGCGGATACAAGCGCGAACCCGTGCCGCCTGCGAGGATGACGCCCCTCATGCGGTCACCTTCGCGCGCTGCGGCGCTTCATGCTGCACCAGCGCGACGTACTCGCGCAGCGCTTCCTGCCAGGGCCGCATGCGGATGCCGAGCTGCTCGATCGACCGCAGCGAGAGCACCGAATTGCGCGGCCGCGGCGCCTTCCACGGTAGATCGGCCATGCGCTGCGGAACCACGCGCACGTCTTCGATGCCGGCGGCGCGCAGCGTCTCGACCGCAATGTCGTACCACGATGCTTTGCCGGCGTTGGTCACGTGCAACACTCCGGGCGCGCCCGCATCGATCAGTTTCATCAACGTGGCAGCGGCATCAGGAGCGAAGGTCGGGGTGGAGAATTTGTCGGCGATAGCCGGTATCTCAGGTTGTGTGGTCGCTTGCGCGAGCACACGGTCGGGGAACGCCTTTGGCTTCGAGTGCTGCCCGAAGACCCAAGCCACGCGCACCACCATCGCGTCCTGCAGCGTCGCGAGCACGCGGTCTTCACCTTCGGACTTTGTCCGCGGATATTGCGCCAGCGGCCGCTTCACGTCGTCGACCTCGTAGGACGTGTCTTTTTCGCCGTCAAAAACGTAATCAGTCGAAATGTGCACCAGCCGTGAGCCTTGTTCACCACACGCGCGCGCCACGTTTTCCGCGCCGAGCGCGTTCACCGCGAAAGCCGTCTCCGGATCGCGCTCGCACGCCTCCACGTCGGTCACGGCTGCTGTCAACACCGTGACTTCCGGTCTCACTCGTGCCAGGAGAGTGCGCACCGCCGCAGCGTCGCGGATATCGCAATCGCGCGAGCCGGTACCGGTGACCTCGTGCCCGGGTGACCACGTACGCACCAGGTTACCGCCGAGCAAACCAGTCGCGCCGATGACAAGGATGCGCATAGGCGAACCGCCATGATACCCGGAAACCAGCCAGAATCGCGGCTTTCGCGAGCTACACCTGCGGCAGATCCGTCGCCTTGATCTCCCGCAAGCGCGGCTGCTTGCGGTCCTTCGGGCTGAGCAGCGGCGTCGTCACGGGCCAGACGATGCCGACATCGGGATCGTCCCACGCGAGCCCGAGTTGGTCGCTGGGGTCGTAGAAGCGCGTCGTTTTGTAAATGACGTCGGCCTCGTCGCTCAGCACGCAGAAGCCGTGCGCGAAGCCGGCAGGTACATAGATCTGTGCCGGTCGCTGGCCGCAAAGGTTGACGCCAGTCCATTTTCCGAACGTGGGCGAGCCGGTCCGGACATCCACCGCAACGTCAAACACCTCGCCGCGCAGCACGCAGAACAACTTCGCCTGCGGGTGGCGCGCCTGATAGTGCAGACCGCGGAGCGTGTGCCGAACCGAGTGCGAGTGGTTGTCCTGTACGAAGCCATCCGGGATCCCCAACTCGGCGAAGCGTTCTTTCTGGTAGCTCTCCAGCAGGAAGCCGCGTTCGTCGCTCATGACGTCGAGTTCGATGAGGCAGAAACCAGGCAGGTCGAGATCGATTCGGCGCACGCACAAGAGTACCTCAGCCGCCTACTTGTTCAATTCCCTATTGCCACTGAGTTACTATGCGCAACCTGGGAATCGAGAGATGGCGAAGCCTTACACGATTAGGATCTTTATTGCTGACGGCGATCCCGATGGTCTCAAGGTCGTGGATCAAATGAATTGGACGGGCAAGGCACTTGCCTTTCCCCGCCACAAGTGGCCGGACGTTCGTAACCGCAAGGAGTTCTGGAGCGCCGGTGCGGCAGTTTATGTTCTGTTGGGTTACGCAGCAGACGAAGATCCAGTGCCGCGCATTTATGTGGGCCAGGGAGATGTTGTTGGCGATCGACTCGACGAACATATTAAGAACAAGAAATTCTGGGAGCGAGGCGTTGTTTTCGTCTCTACAAATTCAGGACTTAATAAGGCCCACACAACTTGGCTCGAACATGCGCTTGTGAAACGTGCAGTTCAGGCAAACGGTTGCTTACTGGACAACGCGACTGAACCGAAGGAGCCCCCACTTAGCGAGCCAGAGCGGGCCGACACGGAAGCGTTCTTTGCGGAAGTTCTGCGGATCTTACCCGTACTTGGAATTCACGCCTTCGAGATTTCATCCAAGCCTGTATCTATTAATGCTGAGGCGACGAAACCCAGTCCCCAGCCGGCGGCCTCCGACGAAATTGATACGGTTGTTGTTCCCGCTTACGAGGAGGGTTTTAAGAAGGTCTTCCTCGGCCAAAACTGCTGGTACGAGATTCGAATCGCTTCAGAGAGGCTGGACAAGATCAAGTACATCGCCGCATATCAGACGTGGCCGGTTTGCTCGATAACGCACTTTGCTTCTGTACATCACATTGAGCCATACGGTGATTCCGGGAAGTACAAGCTCGTCTTCGCTGAGCCTGCGCAACCCTTGCCGTCTCCTGTCCCCTTTGGCGACGCGCCACAAGGATCGATGCAGGGAATTCGCTACACGACGCTTAAGCGACTAAAGGCTGCGAAGCAGGTTACGGATCTGAGCGCTAAGTCCGTTGCGACTACGGCGAACTGAGTGCGCCCTCATCAACAGAAGCAGTTTAGGGTGCACGCCTTACGCGGAAACCCGCTCAGAATCAACGGTTTTGATGCTATGATATCAGCGCAACACTTCCACGAAAAACCTCATGGGCACTCTTCCGAAAACAGCACCCGCCAGTTCTGTCTCTGAGTTCCAAGCCAAGATCGAGGCGCGCACCGCGCGGATCGGCATCATCGGTCTGGGCTACGTCGGCCTGCCGCTCGGCCTGCTCTACAGCGCGCAGAAGTTCAAGATCACCGGCTTCGACATCGACAAGAAGAAGGTCGACACACTTAACGCCGGCGGTTCTTACATCTTCCGCATCACGAAAGATGAGATCGCCGATGCGCGCAAGGAAGGCTTCGCCGCGACAGCCGATTACGCCAACATCTCGCAGATGGACGCGATCATCATCTGCGTGCCGACGCCGCTCGACGAGCACCACGAGCCTGACCTGAGCTTCATCGTCAATACGGCGGAGAACATCGCGCCGCATCTGCGCGCGGGGCAACTCGTTGTACTGGAGAGCACGACGTATCCGGGCACGACCGAAGAAGTCATGGTGCCGATCCTGGAGAAGACCGGCCTGAAGGCTGCGCGCAACGGCTCGAGCGGCGCCAACGAGTTTTTCGTCGCCTTCTCACCCGAGCGTGAGGACCCGGGCAATGACACCGTGGCGCGCCACGACATCCCCAAAGTCGTCGGCGGGCTCGATACGCGGGCTTCGCAGATGGCGAGCGCGATGTACAACTCGATCTTCCGCCGCGTGGTGCCGGTCTCGTCGCCCGCAGCCGCGGAGATGACGAAGCTGCTGGAGAACATCTATCGCTGCGTGAACATCGCGCTGGTCAACGAGCTGAAGATGCTCTCGCTGCGCATGGGCATCGACATCTGGGAAGTGATCGACGCGGCCAAGACCAAGCCGTTCGGTTTCCAGGCGTTCTACCCCGGCCCCGGCCTCGGCGGGCATTGCATACCCATCGATCCGTTCTATCTTTCGTGGAAGGCGAAGCAGTACGACTTCCACACCAAGTTCATCGAGTTGGCCGGCGAAGTGAACGTCGCCATGCCGTATCACGTGGTGACGGCTGTCGCGCGCGCACTCAACCAGCACAAGAAGGCGATGAACGGCTCCAAGGTCCTGGTGCTCGGCGTCGCGTACAAGAAAGACATCGACGACCTGCGCGAATCGCCGGCGCTCACCATCATCGAGCAACTGCAGAAGGAGGGCGCGACGGTCAGCTACAACGATCCATACTTTGCCACCGTCGGACGCGGCCGCCACTACGACCTGCAGATGAAGAACACACCGCTCGAGAAGGTCGGCGAGTTCGATTGTGTCGTCATCGTCACGGACCACACCAGCTACGACTACCAGAAGATCGTGAACGAAGCGAAGCTGGTGGTCGATACGCGTGGCGCGACGCGCAAGCTCGAATCGCCCAAGATCGTGCGCTGCTGATGGCTACTTACTGCATCACCGGCATCGGGGGCTTCATCGGCTCCTCGATCGCGCGTGAATTGCTGCGCCGCGGCGAGACCGTGCGCGGCATCGACGATTTCTCCACTGGCCGCCGCGAGAACCTTGCCGATATCCGCGCGCAGCTCGACCTGCGCGAAGATTCTATCCTCGACGTCGCTGCGGTGAACGATGCCGTGAAGGGCGCGGACTACGTCCTGCACCAGGCGGCGATCCCGTCGGTCCCGCGCTCGGTCGCCGATCCTGTCGGCACGTGCACGGTGAACCTGCTCGGGACGCTGAATGTTCTGGTCGCGGCGCGCGACGCCAAGGTGAAGCGCGTAGTGTATGCCGCGTCGTCATCCGCCTATGGCGATACGCCGACTCTGCCGAAGTACGAAGCCATGACGCCGAACCCGATCTCGCCGTACGCGGTTGCGAAGCTCGGCGGCGAGCATTTCATGGTGTCGTTCTTCCGCTGCTACGGCCTGCCGACCGTGTGCTTGCGCTACTTCAACATCTTCGGCCCGCACCAGGACCCGAACTCGATGTACTCGGCCGTCTCAGCAAAGTTCATCACCCAGATGCTGAACGGCCAGACGCCCACCATCTTCGGTGACGGTGAGACCAGCCGCGACTTCACCTACATTGACAATGCCGTCAGTGCGAACCTGCTGGCGTGCTCCGCGCCCGAAGAGAAAGTCGCCGGGCGCGTCTTTAACATCGCCACCGGTACGCGTATCACGCTGAACGAGGTGTATGCGCAGCTGCAGCAGATCATCGGCTTCACGAAGCCGGCGAATTACGGGCCGTCACGTCCCGGCGATGTGAAGCACTCTCTCGCCGACATCACGCAGGCGCAGGAGCGGCTCGGCTACAAGGTGCTCGTCCCGTTCGAAGAGGGTCTGCGCCGCACCGTGGCCTGGTACAAAGAAAGCGCCACGCACGCCGCCAAGGCGTGAGCGTAACTTCGCGCTAGACGCCGCTTTTCCTTCACGCCATAATTCCGCTGGATTCTCATGTCTAATCCGCCCACTGCCGCGACCATGACCATCAGCTCCAGCGCCTTGCCGGTGCTGGTGATGGTGTCGGGCGCCGAACAGACGCGCGTGCCCATCATGCGCACGCCTTTCGGCATCGGGCGCAAGACAGACAAAGACCTGGTCATCGCCGATCCGCGCGTTTCGCGCGATCACGCCAACATCGTGATGGAGCAGGGCGACTTCGTCCTGATCGACCTGGGCAGCAAGCACGGCACCTTCGTCAACGGCAACAAGATCGACCGCCACCGTCTGCAGAAGAACGACCGCATGGAGTTCGGCGCGGGCGACAAGGTCTTCGTCATCTTCAATCCCGACCGCGCCGATACGAATGCGGCGCGCGAGTTCCTCAGCCAGATTTCGGCCATGCCGGCGACGCCTTCGGGCGCCGCGTCGGACCTGGAAAAGCTGAAGCTATTCCTTGAGGCCGCACGCAAGCTGAACACGTCAGGCGTGGTGGATGAGGTCCTGGTCACGCTGATCGACGCCACGCTGCGCATCACGCACGCCGAACGCGGCTTCGTCTACCTGCGGCAGGACGATGCTTCGCTACGGCTCGTGGCGGCGCGCAGCGCGAAGGGCGAGACGCTGGTCGACGACAAGAACATCTCGCACTCCATCGTGCAGGACGCGGTGAAGGGTGCGAGCGAATTCCTCATCACCGACACGAGCAAGAGCTCGAACATGGCCGGACGCGACAGCATCGTGGCGTTCGACCTGCGTACCGTCATTTGCATCCCGCTGCGCCGCACGCAGTTCTACGAGAAGAAGGGAGAGGATGGCACGCCGGGCAGTACCGAGATCATGGGCGTGCTCTATCTCGACAGCCGCTTTGCGTCGCGCGAGATCACCGAGGTGAGCAACGACATCCTGCGCGCGATCGCGACGGAAGCAGCCGCGCTCGTGGAGAACGCGAAGCTGGTGCAGACGGAAGCGGCCGCGCGTCAGA
Organism: uncultured Terriglobales bacterium; assembly: GCA_964460655.1. GTDB lineage: Bacteria > Acidobacteriota > Terriglobia > Terriglobales > Acidobacteriaceae > CAVUAF01. The sequence continues at coordinate 63,630 of CAYWSH010000002.1, forward strand.
TGCAGCAGGAGCTTGCCATCGCGGCCTCGATCCAGCAGCGGCTCATGACCGTGACGATCCCTGACGTGCCCTACGCCGGCGTGCGCGCCAAGAACTTGCCGTGCCGCGAGATCGGAGGCGACTTCTACGACGCCGTCCTCACCGACCACGGACTCGCCATCATCCTCGCCGACGTGTGCGGCAAGGGAGTATCCGCCGCTATCCTCGGCTCGATCCTGCAGGGCATGGTTTATTCGCAGCTGCAGGCCGGCGCCAGCACTCTGGTGGAGATCGTCGCCGCGGCGAACAAATTCCTCTGCCTGAAGAGCGTCGGCGAAAAATACGCGACCATGCTCGTGGCGCTGCTACGCCCTGACGGCACGCTCGAGTTCGTCAATTGCGGCCACGTCCCCCCCGTGTTGCTGCAGCAAGGCAAGCCGACGCGCCCAAGCGAAGGCAATCTGCCCGTTGGCCTCCTGCCCATCGCGCAGTACGAGAGCGCGACCTATAAGCTCAATGCGGGCGATCGTCTCATCGTCGTGACGGACGGCGTCACCGAGGCAGAAGACGTGACCGGCGAATTCTTCGGCAACGAGCGGCTCGAGTCCGCGGCGGCCTGCGACAGTCCCTTCGACCAGATCTTCCGTCGCGTTGCCGAATTCTGCGGTCCCGTGCCGTTCAACGACGACTGCACGGTGCTCGAGCTCACCTACAAGGGTTGACCCGCCGCATCGAATAGACATCTCTGCGTCCTCTGCGTACTCTGCGTCAGGTGTCGAACAAGTCCCATCAACTCATCCTCGCGCTGGCGCTCCTGCTCACCGCGCTCGTCTTCGGTGCGACGCTGCGCTTTGATTTCATCTACGACGACTGGCCACAGATCGTCAGCAATCCTGTGGTACAGGCGTGGCATTTCGTACCCGGCTACTTCATCCATCACGTCTGGAGCCACATCTACCCGACGTGGCCCGGCAACTACTACCGTCCGCTGTTTCTGGTGTGGCTGCGGTTGAACCACGCGCTCTTCGGATTGCAGCCTTTCGGCTGGCACCTGACCACCGTGCTCGCGCACCTCGGTGTGACATGGATGGTGTATTGGCTGGCGTTGCGCCTCACGCGCGACCGCGTGACGTCCGCGATCGCCGCGCTGCTCTTCGGTGTGCATCCCACGCACATCGAGACCGTCGCCTGGGTCTCCGGCGTGAGCGAGCCGTTGCTCGCGCTTTTCTTCATCCCGGCATTCGTCCTCTACCTCGAATCGCGCGAAACAACGGGGATGGGTGGACGTGGGCGACTCGCCCGCGTGCTCTCGTATCTCTGCTATGCCGGCGCGTTGCTCTCGAAAGAGACTTCGATCGTTTTGCCTGGCCTGGTCTTCGGGTATGAATGGTTACGTGTGGACACGGGCGACTCGCGCGTGTCACGGATCGGGAGGGCAATCCGCGGCACTATCCCGTACATCCTCCTCTCGGTTGCTTATCTCGTCGCCCGCCAGCTAGTGCTGAAGAGCGTTGCCCATCCGGAGGCCGGCGTCACGCCGCTGACGGTCGTGCTGACGTGGCCGTCGCTCGTCATCTTTTATTTATGGCATCTCGTCGCGCCGGTGGCGGTGAATTTGTTCTACGACGTCGGTTATGTGACGTCCGCCGGCTTGATGTTCTGGCTGCCGTTGCTGGTAGTGCTCGCGATCGTGTTCGGCCTCTCGCGCTGGGCGAAAGCCTCAAGCGCAGCCGCCATGGCTGCGCTGTGGCTCTTCCTGCCGCTGGTGCCGCCGCTCGTGAGCATCGCCGTGTTCGAGAACGGCGAGATCGTGCACGACCGCTATCTCTACCTGCCGTCGATCGGCTTCGCGATCCTGGTGGCCATGGCCATCACGCGGATTCCCGCGAGCCGAGCCGAGTTCTTCGCGCTGCCGGCGTCGCGCATCGGTCCGGTGTTCGCCGTCGCTGCTTTGTTCGCGGTCCTCACTGCGACGCAGAGCATCCACTGGGCGAACAATCTGCTGCTGTATCACTGGGGTGTCCAGCAGGCACCGCAGAACGCGCTGGCGCGCATCCATCTCGGCACCGAGATGCTGAAACGCGGCGATCCCACGAGCGCGATGCGCCTCTACCACGAAGCACATGACCTGGCGCCGGAAATGTGGTCGGCGAACTTCGTGCTCGGTTTCGCCTACTACCAGATCGGCCGGCCGGCAGACGCCGAGACGTGGCTGCGCGCAGCGGCGCGCATCACACCGCAGAACCCGAACCAGTATTTCTTCCTCGCGCTCGTGCTGCTGCAGCAGGGCCGCTATGACGAAGCGGAAGCCTCGGCGCGCCATGCCCTCGAACTCTGGCCGAAAGGCGCGGGCTTTCACTACGCCGTCGGCATGGCGCTCGAGAAGAAAGGGCAGCTCGCCGCCGCCCGCGCCGAGTACGAAGCTGAACTGAAAAACGATCCGACGTCGGGAGCTGCTGGCAACATTCGGGAGATAGATAAACGGCTCGCCCGCTGACTCTGCGTCCTCTGCGTTAGGTTCTACTCCGTCATGATGAACAAGGGCTTCATCTCGAAGGTGTGATACTTCGGCCGCAGGCGGTCTGTATCGTAGTGCTCGTTCACATCCACTAGCTTCTTCGACGCGGTCACTGCCGTGATCGGGATGTTGTCGTAGCGCCCGTTGCGCAGCACGACGAGCCGTCCGTGCGACTTGGCCAGCACAAGGTCGAGCGCGAGGTTCCCATAGGCCATGGGGACGATGGAATCGACGGCGTCGGGATCGCCGCCACGCACGAGATACGCGAGCTTCTGCGTGATGCACTCCACCGGAGTACCGTGGTTGTACTTGGGCGAGAGTTCCTTCAGTTTTTCCGCTACGGCATCGCCGATGCCGCCCAGTTTCTTGTGGCCGAACGCATCGGTGACCTCGCCCTCGAACTTCATCGCACCGCCGGCGAACGTCGCGCCTTCGCTGATCAGCACGACCGAGTAGCGGCTCGGGTTTTTGCGCCGGTCTTCCACTAACAACTCCGTCAACCGCTCGATGTCGAACGGATGCTCCGGAATGACGCAGCGGTTCGCCGCACCCGCCATCGTGGGCAGCATGGCGGTGAAGCCGGCGTAGCGACCGAAGACTTCAAGCACCAGGAAGCGCTCGTGTGAACCTGCTGACGTGCGCAAAGCGTTCGCGAGCGCGATCGTTCGCGTGACACACGTCGAGAAGCCGATGCAGTAATCGGTCCCCGGAACATCGTTGTCCATCGTCTTCGGGATGGCAATGACCTTCACGCCCTCCTGGAAAAGCCGCACGCCGTAGCTCAGCGTGTCGTCGCCGCCGATGGGGATGAGGTAATCGATCCCCAGCCATTCCAGGTTCTTCAGCACCTCGCTCGTGAGGTCGTTCTTGGGAGCGTTGAAGCGTGACGCCAGGTGCGCCGGCACATCGCGCTGCTTGATGTTGCTGGGATTGGTGCGCGACGTGTGCAGGAACGTACCGCCGGTGCGCCCGGCGCGATGCACGACTTCTTCTGACAGGACCTGAAAATTGTCGCTGTTGTCGTGCTGCTCATCGCGCACGATGTCCACCAGTCCCGCCCAGCCGCGCCGGATACCGACCACCTGGTAACCCTCGCGCAGCGCGCGGAACGTGGCCGATCGGATCGCAGGATTGAGTCCGGGCACATCACCGCCGCCGGTCAAGACACCGATCACACCTTTCTTCGACTTCACTACTCCCATCGTGCGTCGCTCCTGAATCCTTCATTCTAGCGCGGCGCGACGATGCGTCTCGCGATGCGGGCCGTAGACGCTCCCGTTGTTGGCGAGTCGGGTTAAAAGAAAGAAGGCCGCCCGGTGAGCGGCCTTGGTTCTCGTTACGTTGTTCGTCGTTATCGCTGCACGATCTCGGGCTGCTGATGCTGCACCGCTCCCGCACCGGCGGCCGGTGTAGTCAGCTTAAACTTCAAGCTGTAGGACGACGTGCCGCTGCCTTCGGCCTGGCCCGCCTTGATCTGGAAGTAATACGGCGTGCTGGGCTGCAGGTTGGTCATGGTGATGCGGTGGTCCGTTCCGCCCCAGGGCGCCTGCGCGTTCTGCGACATGTTGTTCGCGTCGGTGCCGAAACGCATCACTGCGCTCGACGCTACGGTCGTCTTGAAAAGAATGACGGCTTGGTTCGCGGTCATGTTCTCGATCTCGACATAGTTGATGATGCTGGCATTCGACGCCGTGGACTGCCCGCTGATGAAGCCGGTATTGTCCTGGCCTTGCGGCGCCACGCCGTTCACCGTGGTCGAGAAGCTCTTTATATCGCTCTCCGTGCGCGTGCCGGTGCCCGAGGCCTGCGCCGAGACGACCTTGAAGTAATAGGTCTTGCCCGGGTCGAGGTTCTTCACCGTGACGCGATGGGTGGTTCCGCCCCACGGAGCGCGTGCGGTGTGGTTGAGGCTGTTCTGTTCGGTGCCGTAGCGCAGCACCGTGTTCGCTTCCACGTTGGTGGACCACGCGATCACGGCGTCGGTATCGCTCACGTGTTCAACCACCGGTCCGTTGATGATCTGCACGGCAGCCGGTTGCTGCGCCACGCCCCAGGCCGCGAGCGCCAAGAGCAGCAGTGTGGTGAATCCCAGTTTGCGCATAGTTACCCCTCCTGACTTCCGCGGAACGGTCTGCGGAGAAGTCGGTAACGGTTTGGATGCGCTCGCGTTTTGCGGCGTGGCCCTCAGCCCGATACGCGTCTAAGGTACCGGAACGTTGCTTTAGAATGCCTCGCATGCCGCGTCCTTTGCGGATCCTGACGTGGGTCGTCGTGGCCGCGCTCTGCGCGCTCGCGGTGGCCACCATCGCCCTGCGCCGCGGGGAAGAGATCAGCGCGATGTGGCTCGTGGTGGCTGCGTTGTGCAGCTACGCGCTCGGGTATCGCTTTTACAGCCGGTTCATCGCGGCCAAGCTCCTCGCGCTCGACCCGGTACGCGCCACGCCGGCCGAGCGGCTGGAGAACGGCCGCGATTTTCTGCCGACCAACAAATGGGTCGTTTTCGGCCATCACTTTGCCGCGATCGCCGGGCCAGGACCGCTCGTCGGGCCGGTGCTCGCGGCGCAATTCGGGTATTTGCCGGGGACGCTGTGGATCCTGGCCGGCGCAGTATTCGGCGGTTGCGTGCAGGATTTTGTCGTGCTGGCGCTCTCAGTGCGGCGCGACGGCAAGTCCATCTGCCAGATGGCGCGCGACGAGGTCGGCAAGGTCGGCGGCTTCGTGGCGTTCGTTGCGGTCATCAGCATCGTCGTCATCCTGCTGGCGGTGTGCGCGCTGATCGTGGTGAACGCGCTGAAGTCGAGCCCGTGGGGAACATTCGTCATCGGCATGACGATCCCGATCGCGCTGCTCATGGGCGTTTACCTGCGCCGCCTGCGGCCGGGACGTGTGCTCGAGACCAGCGCGCTCGGCTTCGTGCTGGTCGTGGCAACGATCTTTGCCGGCCAGTGGGTGTCGCATGATCCAGTCGCGGCGAAATACTTCACGCTGACGGCGCCGACGCTGGCCGCGCTCATCATCGTTTATGGTTTCGCGGCGTCGGCGCTGCCGGTGTGGCTGCTCTTGGCGCCGCGCGACTACCTCAGTACGTTCGTCAAGCTCGGCACCATCGCCGCACTGGCGCTGGGCATCTTCTTCGTGCGGCCCACGCTGCACATGCCGGCACTGACGCGCTTCATCGACGGCACCGGTCCGATCTTCGCCGGCAAGATCTTCCCGTTCGCGTTCATCACCATCGCCTGCGGCGCCGTCAGCGGATTCCATTCGCTGATCTCCAGCGGCACCACGCCGAAGCTGATCGCGCGCGAACCAGAAACACGCATGGTCGGCTACGGCGCGATGGCAGCGGAATCGTTCGTCGCCGTGATGGCGATGATCGCGGCGTGCGTGCTCCAGCCGGGAACGTATTTCGCGATCAACGCGCCGGCGGGCATCGTCGGCACGACGGCAGAAGCAGCGACTGCGACGATCACTGGCTGGGGCTTTCCCGTGTCCGTGGCCGATGTGGAGCGCCTGGCGCGCGCGGTCGGCGAAACAACGATGCTGAACCGCGCCGGCGGAGGACCGTCGTTCGCCGTCGGCATGGCGCACATCTTCGCGCAGAGCATGGGCGGCGAGGCCGTGATGGCCATTTGGTATCACTTCGCGATCATGTTCGAAGCGCTGTTCATCCTCACCGTGCTCGACGCGGGCACGCGCGTGGCGCGCTTCATGATCCAGGACGCGCTCGGCCACGTGTGGCGCCCCATGGCGCGCACCAGCTGGTATCCGAGCATCCTGACGACGAGCGCTTTGATCGTCGCAGCCTGGGGATACTTCTTGTGGCAAGGCGTGAAGGATCCGCTCGGCGGGATCAATTCGCTGTGGCCGCTGTTCGGCATATCGAACCAGCTACTCGCGACGGTGGCGCTGTGTGTCGCGACGACGATCATTGTGAAGGCCGGTAAGGTGCGTTACGCGTTCGTGACGCTCACGCCGCTGGCGTGGCTCGTCGCCGTGACGTTCACCGCGTCGTGGCACAAGGTTGCGGACCCGAATCCGCGCATCGGCTTCTGGTCGCATGCGAACCAGTTGACGACAGAACTTACGACCGCGACCGGGCAGCGTGCGCACGATCTGCCGCGCCTCATCTTCAATGACCGCCTTGACGCGGTCGTTACGGCAGCGCTCGTGTTGCTAGTGGCGCTCATCGTGGGCGAGAGCGCGCTGTTGTGGGCGCGCGTGCTCGCCGGGAAGCGACAACACGAAGTCAACGAGGCGCCGTTCGTGCCGACACGGCTGGCGGAATCCGCAGGAGACTGATGAAACGCGTTCTCCAACTCGTTCGCGCCACGCTACGCGAGATCTTCGACGAAGCCGCCTACGAGCGCTTCCTGCGGCGGCAGGGAAGCCGCGCGTCGCAGTCGTCGTATGCCGCGTTCCTGCGCGAGCGACAGTCCGCGGTGGAGCGCAGGCCGCGCTGCTGCTAGGAGGGTGGAATGCCACGCAAACGTCGCATCATCTACTACTGCGCCATGAGCGCCGATGGGTTCATCGGGCGGCCGGATGGCGCCGTCGATTGGCTGGAGCGCAAGACGCCCAAGGGACACTATGGGTGGGCGGCGTTCTATCGCTCGGTCGATACCGTGATCTTCGGGCGCAAGACGTACGACTTTGCGGTCGCACACGGCATGCCGGAAGGCAGTCCGGGCAAGAAGAACTATGTCTTCTCGCGCACGCTGACGCAGGCAGCGAGCCCGAAGGTGACCGTTGTCAATGGCGACGTGAGGACGTTCGCCGGGCGATTACGTGCGGAAAAGGGCAAAGACATCTGGCTGATGGGTGGCGCCGACATAGCAAAAGCTTTCGTCGATGCCGGCGAGCTGGATGAGTTCTTTGTTCATGTGATCCCCACCATGCTCGGCGAGGGCATACCGCTGGTGGCGTCGCGGAAGGGCGACGTCAAGTTGCGCCTGCTGGAGTGCAAGCGCTTCTCGGATGGCGCGGTGCGCTTGCGGTACGCCGTGGCGCGGCCGAAATAGACGAAACGAATACCTCAGCACGGATGAAGCCGTGGCCCTTCAAGGATTCCCACACAGCAAAACCTGCTTGTGTGGGGCACCCAGGCTGGCGCTACACTAGCGCACCCATGCAGCGACGAATCCTGCTGATCTCTCTATTACTGGGCGCGCAGCTCTGTGCCGCTCAAGCGGCGCCTAAGCCTGCGAACGCTGCCGATCCTGAGGTCGAGGCGCGCATCGAGCGCATCACCAACGGCCTGCTGCCGCAGATCCGCGTCACGAATCGCCCGCCGATCACCATGACACTGGCCGCGCGGATGAAGAACTTCAACGTGCCCGGCGTGAGCATCGCGGTCATCCACGAAGGCAAGATCGAGTGGGCGCGCGGCTTTGGCGTGACGCAGATCGATGGCCCGCCTGTCACGCCCGACACGCTCTTCCAGGCGGGCTCCATCTCCAAGCCCGTCGCCTCCATGGGTGCCCTTAAGCTGGTGGAGCAGGGCAAACTGAAGCTCGATGAGGACGTGAACCAGACGCTCACGTCGTGGAAGCTCCCGGAGAACGAGTTCACCAAGACGAAGAAGGTCACGCTGCGCGCTCTGATGACGCACAGTGCGGGCCTCACCGTCCATGGTTTCCCGGGCTACGCGGCGGGCGAGCCCGTGCCCACGGTGCCGCAAGTCCTCGACGGCGCCAAGCCACAGGTGAACACCGAAGCGGTACGGGTCCACATGGAGCCGGGCTCGAAGTGGGAGTACTCGGGCGGCGGCATCACCATCATGCAGCTCATGATGACCGACGTAGCGAAAAAGCCGTTCCCCACGCTCATGCGGGAGCTCGTGCTCGGGCCGCTCGGCATGACGGCGAGTACGTATGAAGAACCGCTGCCGGAAGCGAAGCGGGCGGTGGCCGCCACCCCTTATTATCCGCAGCTGCGCGCAGTGCCTGGTGGGCCGCACACCTATCCCGAGATGGCTGCCGCCGGTTTGTGGACGACCGCGAGCGACCTGGCGCGCTGGGCGATCGCGGTGCAGGAAGGCGTGTCCGGCAAACGTAATCCGGTGCTCTCGCAAGCCTCGCTGCAGCAGATGACGAGGAAGCAATTCGAAGGGTGGGGGCTCGGCGTCGGCGTGAACGCAGAGGGCGAGAAGGCGACGTTCTCGCACGGCGGCGTGGATGAAGGTTTCGACGCGCAACTGTTCGCGTACACCAACAAGGGCGAAGGCGTCGCCGTCATGACGAATGCCAACGGCGGGCAGAACCTGACGATCGAGATCATGCGCGCCATCGCAAAGGAATACGGCTGGCCCGATTTCCAGCAGGAAGAGCGCTCGGCGGTCGATGTGGATGCCTCGTCGCTGGAGAGATTTGCCGGTACCTATGAAGTGCCAAACTTCGCGACGCCGCCGGTCATGCGCCGCTTCGAGGTGACGGTGCATGACGGCAAGATGTTTCTCCGCATCGCCGGCCCGGAGACCGAGATGTACGCGGCGACGCCGACGAGGTTCTTCGGTCCGTTCCAGGGGAACTGGTACGAGTTCGTGCCCGGCGAAGGCGGCACGATCGAGCTGAAAGTCATCGCGGGCGGGCGAGAGGTCAAGGGGAAGCGAGTGCAGTAAGCATTTTGCGATTTGTGATTTGTGATTTGGTGATTTGCAACTGCACTCGCTAGCGTCCGGCGCCCTGCTTTAGCAGCGTTCCCGCGGTATGCAGGTGGCAGATGGCGATAGCGAGGGCGTCGGCGGCGTCGAAGGGCTCGGGTGGCGTGGCGAGGCAGAGCAGGCGCGCGACCATCTGCTGCACTTGATACTTATCGGCGTGGCCGTAGCCCACGACTGCGGACTTCACGCTCAGCGGCGCGTATTCCGCCACCGGCAGGCCGTGCGCCGCGGCAGCGAGCATCGCGACACCGCGTACTTGGCCGAGCTTCAGCGCCGATTTGGCGTTCACGGAATAGAAGACGTCTTCGATCGCCGCGACGTCGGGACGATGCTCGGCGATCAGCGCGTTCAGCTCGGCAAACACCTGCTTCAGGCGGTCGGGTAGCGGATCGCGGGCGCGCAGGGCGACCGCGCCGGAGACGTGGGCGACGAGCCTGCCGTCCGCCGTTTGTTCGACGACGCCATAGCCGGTGTACTCGCCGCCACAATCGATGCCGAGGACCTTCACGCGCGCATCATGACACGAGAGCGTCGTTCTGCGATGTAGAATCCTTTTTCGCACCGATGCGCATGCTGATCGGAGAGAAAACCCGTAGATCCTTCGGCGGCAAAAGAGGCCGCCTCAGGATGACGGCGTCTCTTTTTTTGATCGTTGGATCACTCGCCGGGCTTGCGTTCGCCCAGCAACGTCCCGCGGCGCCGAAGACAGCTCCGGCGCCGAAGCCTGTCCTGCCCACGGTCAGGTTCGAGCTCGATTTCCCCGGGTCGTCGCCCGAACGCTACAGCATAGTGGTAGACACGCTCGGCGAAGCCAGTTACAGAGTCGATCCCGGACAGGACCCCAATGCCGCGCAGTACGTCACGCCCGGCAGGACGGCGCCCAAGGATGACCCCTACGAGCTGAAGTTCACCATGTCGCAAGGCACGCGTGAGCGCATATTTGGCGCCGCCGAGAAGCTCGACTACTTCAGCGGCAACTTCGACTACACCAAGCGCAAAATAGCCTCCAGCGGCAAGAAGACGCTGACGTACACCGACGCCACGCGCAACCACACGACGACCTATAACTGGTCGGAGAATCCCACGGTCGACGAGCTGACCCATCTTTTCCAGAACATGGGGCAGACGCTGGAATTCGGGCGCCGGTTGGAGTACATGGTGCGTTACGAAAAGCTCGGTGTTGACAGCGAATTGCGTCGCATGGAAGACGCCGCGAAGCGCAATGAACTGGTGGAATTGCAGGTGATCGAGCCGCTTTTGCACAAGATCGCCGACGATTCCTCCATGTTGCACATTGCGCGTTCGCGGGCCAAGAAACTGCTGACCACGCTGGCCCAGAGCGGCTCTTCGGACGGCGGCGAGACGAAATAACCACTGTAGAATCAAGTGATTGCAGCCATGAAAATAATTTATGCATCGTGGTGCTAATCCTAATGTTCTAATGACCGGAGACTTATGGCCCGGGGCCATCTGTCTGGCCCGGGGACCGTGTTTCCCTCTGGAGTCGTACATGAACAAGACTCTGGTTCGCCGCTTCGCGCTGGCCATCGCCGGCGTATCGCTTCTCCTGATCCTCACCACCTCCGCGAGTGCGCAGTCAACCGCGCGCATCGTGCGGCTCAGCTACCTGACGGGTGATGTGCAAGTTGATCGCGGACAGGGCCTCGGCCTGGATCGCGCCGTGCTGAACATGCCCATCGTCCAGGGTGCTCGCGTGCTGACGCACAACGGGCAGGCGGAGATCGAATTCGAAGATGGTTCGACCGTCCGGCTGGCGCCGGAATCGGACGTCTTCTTTCCCATCCTGCAATTGCAGATGAATGGCTCGACGACCACGACCCTGTCCATCGCGACCGGCACGGTGTACGTGGATTTCGAGCGACATCTCGACAATGACCTGAGTGTCACGCTACCGCGTGGCGCCCTGCTGCAACTGCGGCATTCGGTACGATTCCGCGCGGAAGTGGATGAGTTCACGGCGCGCATCGGCGTCTTCAGGGGCGAGCTCGTGGTCGAGGGGCCGCAGCGGTCGCTTTCCGTGCGCCGCAACGAGACCATTTCCATCGACCTGAATGATCCCGCGCACTACGCGCTGGCGAACACCATCACGTCGAGCCCGTATGATTCGTTCAACTCCGATCGCAACCGCTATCGTGAGAATGTCTCGACCGCCAGCAGCGGGTACGCACACACGCTCGTCGACCTCGATTACTACGGCGGCTACAGCTACGTGCCGGGCTACGGACGCATCTGGCGACCGTGGGGTGTGAGCTTTGGCTGGAGCCCCTGGGCCGACGGCTACTGGGTGGATTACCCATGGGGCTACCGTTGGGTTTCGGCATATCCGTGGGGCTGGTTGCCGTACAACTGCGGCTCATGGGGATGGATCCCTGGCTTCGGTTGGGGCTGGCGTCCGAGTGTGTGGGGTCCGACCACGATCGTGACCTACGTGGGTGGTCCGTCCATCATCTCGAATCCTCCGGGTTGGCATCCGCCGACGCCACCGGTCATCGTGGCCACGCACGGCGGTCCGGGTGGACCGGTGCAGGGCGATCCCTCGGGCATGGGCGTCATCAAGACGGATACGAAGGACAGCAATCCCGATGATCCCATCATCCATCCCCGTCCCGGCGGCGGCGCTGCGGGCGGAGGTGGGGTGAGCCATCCGGGCAATTCGATGGCGGCGCAGAATGCCGGCGGGGCGATCACGCGGCCGTCGCGCCCGGGGATCGTGTTCGTCGGTAACGCGGACGGCTCAACCGCCGCAGTGTCGACGTCGGAGGGTGGGCGCGGCAGCAGCGGGCGCCCAGCGGTGCGCTACACCACTGAAGGCAATGCTGACGCGAGCACGCGCTTCCAGCGAGGCAGCCCGGCAGCCAGCGGCTATCGCGGCGAGCCGAGCACACCGACGAATACCACGATCTATACGCCGGGCCCGCAGCCCACGTACTCGAGCCATGGTAACGGCGGCGGCGATGCTGGCCGCGGCTACTCACGGCCGTCGGTCTCGTCGAGCGAAGGCGGACGCGGTAACGGTGGCTACAGCGGCGGCGGTGGCGGCGGCGATCGCAGCTTCTCGCGGCCCGCGCCGAGCTACAGTGGCGGCGGCGGTGGTGGCTACAGCGGTGGCGGCGGTGGTGGTGGCAGCAGCCACGCCAGCTCCGCACCGGCGCCAGCTTCCGCTCCCGCTCCGGCGCCGAGTCCAGGACCGGCCAGCGGTGGTGCAGGCAAGGTCAACCCGAAGTAAGCAGCATTTGTGTGAAGACGCCCGCGAGCGATCGCGGGCGTTTTTTCTGCGCTAGCTCACCGCCACACCCGCGTATCCCACCACGTTTTCGCGGTCGCCCGAGATGTCGGCCGAGGTCGCGTACTTCACCAGCTCCGCGCGCTTGGCTCCGAGCTGGCGCGCAGCGGTCAACATGACCACCGCCGGTGCGTAGCCGCACATGCTGATGCGCTCGCGCTTCACCGTTTCATACAGGCGGCGCCCGTCGCCAGCCATGATGGCGTCGAGCGCTTTCTTGTCCTTGATGCGGGTGACGTTGTCGTTCTCGTAGTGGTTCATGTCGCTGGAGGCGACGATGAGTACGGGCTCCTGCTGCGCGGTGATGACTCCGGCGATGGCTTCACCGAGTTGCGCCAGCAGGTCGTAGGTGCTCACGCCGATGCAGATGGGGACGAACAAGAACGACGGTGCGCGAAAGCGCAGGAAGGGAAGCTGTACCTCGAGCGAGTGCTCGGCAAGGTGGGCGAAGCTGTCTTCTTCCAGCAGCCCGAACTTGCGGCGGAGCTCGCCGGCTAGTGCGCTGTCGATGTTGATGTCGCCCAGCGGCGTCTGCCACGCGCCGCTCGACATCATGGCCAGCGGCTTCCCCATTCCCGTGTGGTTCGGACCAAGCAGCAGGACGCGCGGCGTGACGCGCAGGCGTCCGTAGAGTTCGCCCGCAACGTGTCCGGAGTAGATGTACCCGGCGTGCGGCGCGATGCAGCCCAGCGCCGCGATGTCACCCTTCGCTTCGCCGCAGTAGCCTTCCACTTCTTCGCTGAGTTCTTCCCGCTCCGCGGGATAAAAACGTCCGGCGACGGCGGGATGGCGCACAGAGGACATCGACGCGCAGATTCTACGCTTGGGAGGCCGCGGTCAGATCAGCAACGCCCCTACCGACGACCGTTGCGACCACAGCTCGCGGAAGATGGCCGCCGATTGTTCCAGCGTGAGCGCTTCGGCGCGGACGTCCTGCTTCGCATGTGCCGCCGCCAGGGCTTCGCTCACGGCCCGTGGGTCGTAATGGCTCTTCAGGTTGTTCATCAGCGTCTTACGCTTCTGCGCGAAGCAGAGCTTCAGGAAGTCGATGAAGCCGTCGCGCGGCACGCGCAGCTGGTTCCAGCGCGGCGCGATCTTGAGCCGCAGCACGGACGAGTGCACTTTCGGCGGCGGCGCGAACGCGCCCGGCGGCAACGTGAACAGGTTCTCGACCTGCGCGTGCAGTTGCGCGGTCGCGGAGAGCAGGCCGAAGTCGCGCGTCCCCGGCGCGGCGGCGATGCGGTCGGCGACCTCGCGCTGCACCATGATCACGATGCTCTCGAACCACTGGTGGAACGCGAACAGACGCAGCAGGATGTCGCTGGTGATGTAATACGGCAGGTTGCCGATCACGTCGGCGCGCTCGTGCGTCACCTCGCCCCGGCGCGGCAGCAGGAGCGGCCCGGGACGGCGCGCGAGCAGCGCAGGAAAGTTCACGTCGAGCACGTCGGCCTCGATGATCTCGACGTTTGGTTGCCGGATGTACTGCATACGCAGTTGCGCCGCCAGGACGCGGTCGAGTTCCACGGCGATAAGCCGGCGCGTGCTCGCCGCGAGCAGTTGCGTCAGGATGCCGTGGCCGGGGCCGATCTCGATCACGGCCCGCTGGGTCAAGTCGCCGAGTGCCGCGACGATGCGCTCGGCGGCGCGCTGGTCGCGCAGAAAATTCTGTCCCAGCTTCGGCTTGCGCGGCATTACCGGCGCAGGCTGGTGAGCGGGCTTGGGCACCCGGGCTTGCCTCGCGTTGACCGGCTTTCCTCGCCCCATTAGACTTTCGCGTTCCGCACGGAGGTACGCGTGCACATAGCTTTCGCAGCGTCCGAGTGTGTTCCCTTCAGCAAGACCGGTGGACTCGCCGACGTGGTCGGCGCCCTTCCCAAAGCGCTTGCCGGGCTCGGCCACCAGGTCACGGTCTATCTGCCGCGCTATCGCCAAACCAAACTGCCTAACGCCAAGACGGTGTTGCGCAGCGTGACTGTGCCCTTCGACGATCGCTACCGCTTCTGCGCGGTGCTCGACGGCGGCAAACTCGACGGCGTGCAATTCTACTTTATCGATTACCCGCAGTTCTTCGATCGCGACGCGCTTTACGGCACGAAAGAGGGTGACTACTCGGACAACGCCGAGCGTTTTGCGCTCTACAGCCGCGCCGTGCTGGAGGCGGCGAAGATCCTCGGCGTGCCCGACGTATTTCACTGTCACGACTGGCAGTCGGCACTGCTGCCCGTGCTGCTGCGCAATCTTTACGGTGATGATCCCGCGTTGCGCGCCGTGCCGGTCGTTTTCACCATCCACAACATGGGCTATCAAGGGCTGTTCCCGCCAGACACGCTGCCGCTTCTCCTGCTGCCGTGGGACCTGTTCACCATCCGCAAGATGGAGTTCTACGGCAAGGTCAATTTCCTGAAGGGCGCGCTGACGGAATCGGACTTCGTCACCACCGTCAGCAAGAAGTACAGCCAGGAGATCCAGACGTCGGAGTACGGCTTCGGTCTCGAAGGCGTGCTGCGCAACCGCGCGTCCACGGTGGCCGGCATATTGAATGGTGTTGACTACGAGGAATGGAGCCCGCGCGCCGACAAGTTCATAGCGCAGAAATACTCCACTGCGGACCTCGGCGGCAAGCAAGCCTGTAAGCGCGATCTGCTGAAGGAATTCAATCTTCCCGAGACGTGCATGGACCTGCCGGTGATCGGCATCGTGTCACGGTTTGCGGCGCAAAAGGGCTTCGACCTGTTCGCGCAGATCGCCGACCAGTTGGCGCGCGAGCAGTTGGTCATCATCGCGCTTGGTTCCGGCGACCGCGAGTACGAAGAACTGTTCAAGCGCATGAACCAACAGTTTCCGCAACGCATCTCGGTCAAGGTCGCGTATGACAACGCTCTGGCGCACAAGATCGAGGCGGGCGCCGACATGTTCCTGATGCCGTCGCGTTACGAGCCCTGCGGCCTGAACCAGATCTACAGCCTGCAATACGGCACCGTGCCGGTAGTGCGCGCGACCGGCGGCCTCGATGACACCATCGAGCCTTGGGACCCGCGCAGCGGCAAGGGCACCGGCTTCAAGTTCATCGACTACAACAGCGACGCACTGTTCGTGACCATCCGCGCGGCGCTGGCCGCGTACCAGAATCACGACGGCTGGCAGACGCTCATGCGCAACGGCATGGCGAAGGACTTCTCGTGGAACGCCTCCGCTCGCGAGTACGTGCGCGTGTATGAGAAGGTGAGTCAGGGGAGAGGGGCAAGCGCGGCGTCGTCGTGAGAACGATGGCAAAAAGGAAAAGCCGCCCATGTGGGCGGCTTTCTTACTTCCGAAACCCATTACCGGGTGAGCTTGCGGCGAATCCTGCCCGCGAAGCCTACGAGGCCTGTCCCCAGCAGCAGCATGCTGGTGGGTTCCGGCACCGAAGACTGCACCGTCAAGTTATTGAGGCTCACGCTGGAATTTGGGCCGGTGACGTACGCCGTGAGGTCCTGAGGCAGTCCCGTCTCCGGAATGCAGAGACCGTTCGTCGGACACGGTAAGCCGAGCGAGGGATCCGTCATGCCATCCGACGCGAAATAGATCGCGTCGTGGCTGCCAAGGCTCTCGTTGGAGAAAATGTGATCGCTGACGAGGCCGGTGCCCGGGTCGGTGAGATAAATGTCCCAGTCTCTGAAATAATTGAAGCAGGGGCTGCCGACCTGGATCGGTCCGCCGGTCTCTGAACCCTCAACGAGTGTCGTGGTCACGGTGCCGGCAGAACTACCGCAACTGGTCGAATCTACGCTCACGACGTCCGAGATCGGGGCCGCGGTGGCACTTGCTATTCCGACCGTCAGAAGTAACATCGCAGTTAATACGATTAGTTTTCTCATCATTCCTTCACTCCCCTCCGTCATCCTTAGAGGGCAATTCGACCACCAGATCTCACGCCAATGTAAACAATGAGTTCCGGGCAAAAGTGGAATGCTTAGTGAAATCCGTTGCAACCAGAACACACCCATATTTCTTCGGGCGTGCGGAAAAGGAACGTACAGCACTAAAGTGCCTATTATCGTTTTTCTAACCTAGCGAGGGCTACGGCGCGACGAGCTTGCATTTGTGCACGGTCAAAAAAAGCGGCGCCAGTTTCGGCGCCGCTTTTTCCATGAACCGGGAAGGGAACAGAACGGTTCAGCGTTTGAACAACAATCCGGCCGCGAAGGCCACAAGCGCGCCGAGCAACCATTCGATGCGCCAGGTCTGGACGGCCTGCCAATCCAGCAGTGTGGTCGCGGTAAAAAGCAATCCCGTCGCGACGGCGGCGATGACGCAGATCACGCCGATGAAAAAGGCGATCAGCGAGCCTATGGTGAGCCCGAACAAGGCCTTGATCTGTGCGACATCGAAGACACCGCCGATGCGCGACACGCGGTGCACGCGCGTCTCATCGAGCGAGCGCTCGTCGCCGCAAACATGGCAGAAGCGCGCGCCCAGCGGATAATCGGCGCTGCAGCGCGCGCACGTATCTTGCGCCAGCACGCGATCCACTTCGCGGCTGCGTTGGTCATTGATTGCGGGACGCCAGAACTCCTGGCGAGGCTCCGCATTACTGGTTAGGGGTGCCATAGGAATCTCCCGCCAGCAGAGTCGCAACTGCAGTACCAAAGTGCGAGGCTGCAAGTCGTTTCATTGGAGTGAGTTACAGGAGGCCGCAGGGAAACCCCCCGAGAAAGAATTACTCCCCAGCGAAAAATCCGCAGGGAAAAGCAAAATCCGCAAGCGCCGGTAACGCGCCTGCGGATCATTGCCGCCATGGGAAGGAACGGCTAGTTGGCCGCGCCTGATGTGCAAGAAAGTCAGCTGTTGTTGGCCGGATTCGGCATCCGCACGACCTTCGGATTCGCTGTGCTCCGGTGCCAGAACCCGAGGATGATCAGGTCAGACGCGCGGAAGAAGACCTCGGCCGGCCGATCCGACCCGTCGTTGAACAGGTGCTCGTCCAGCAAGATGTGCAGCCGCGCGACCGAGATTCCGAGCGCTTCGGCAGCTTCCACTTCTGTGTAGAATTCTTTGTTAAGTTTGCTGGTGCGCATCCGCTCTCCCTGTGAGGCTGGTGCAACTTGTATCGTTTCAGGTGGGGCGGGAATATCGGGTAAACTCCCAAGACCTGCGGGGCATGAGACCTTATCAAAATCTGTCAGTCGCGCACGGCTGCCGGGTACTTCTAACCCTTTGCCTCATTGGCACTTCCGTCAACATTCCTGCCGTCGCCCAGCGGACGGCGTCTGCGAAACCCGCATCTGGTGCGGCTGCGACGGTCGAATCGCTTACGCTTTCCGGATTCGAGAATTACTACAACGCCAACTATCCCGATGCGATCCGCGACTTTGGCAAGGTTGTGGAGACGCACCCGGAAGATCCGCGGGCGCTGAACCATCTGCTGGCGGCGGTGCTCTTCAGTGAGCTCTACCGCGCGGGCGCGCTAAATACGACGCTGTACTCAGGCGACAGCTTCCTGGCGCAGAAAAAACGCGTGCAGCTCGACCCGAAGCAGCAGGAGCGCTTTAAGCAGCTGGCACAGCAGGTCATGCAGATCTGCGACGCGCGCCTGGCCAAAGATCCGGGCGACATCGAGGCGCTGTACACCCGCGGCGTGGCGCGCGGGTTGCAGGCGACGTACTTGGCCATCGTCGAGAAGGCGTGGTTCTCGGCGCTGCGCAACGCCATCGGGGCTCGGCACGACCATGAACGCGTGCTGGAGCTTGATCCCAAGTTCACCGACGCGAAAACCGTGGTCGGGGTACACAACTACGTCGCCGGTTCGCTGCCGTGGGCGGTCAAGGCCGCGATCTCCATCGCCGGCCTCAGTGGCAGCCGGCAGAAAGGGCTGGAGTATCTCAGGACCGTGGCCGAGGCAAAGACGGAGAGCAGCGTCGACGCCAAAGTTGCGCTCGCGCTCTTCCTGCGGCGCGAACAGAAGTACAAGGAAGCGATCGATGTGGTGCACTCGCTCACCAGCGCCTATCCGCACAATTTTCTCTTCGCTCTGGAAGAGGCGAACCTGCTGAAGGATTCCGGCAAGAACCAGGAAGCGCTGGAGGCGTATCGGCGGCTGTTGGCGCAGGGCGAAAAGGGCGGATATCACGAGCCGCGCATGGAATTCCCGCACTACGACCTGGCCGAGATCCTCCGCGGCCGCGGCGAGTACGAGCAGGCCGTGGAGAATTACCTGGCCGCCGAGAAGACCGAGCATGCCAGTCCTGAGCTACGCCAGAAAGCCGCGCTGAACGCGGGCGAGATGTACGACATGCTGGAGCGCCGCGAGCTGGCCGTGAACCAGTACAACGTCGCTCTCAACGTCGACTCGGCCAGCCCGCTGGCCGACAGCGCCCGACGTTATCTACGGCAACCGTATCGTCCTTGAAACACAGAGTCCGCGTAATCTGCGTGCTTTGTCTGCGTCATCTGCGATTTAAGATTCTTTCTTGCGTCGTTCAAAACCCTTAACCGCCGATTACGCAGATTCTCCCGCAGATTACGCTGATCACCGTGCCCGAACCCCGCGAACAATTCGTCGCAATTGATGGAGTGCGCGTCCGCTATCTCGAGGCCGGCGACGGTCCGCCGCTGCTTTTGATCCACGGACTGTTGGGTTATGCGTTCTCGTGGCGCCGCAATATCGCGGAATTCTCGCGCACGCGCAAGGTCGTTGCCCTCGACCTGCCGGGACTGGGCTACTCCGATCGCGTGGTGATGGACTGCAGCCTGCGCGCTCTCGCCGGCTTTCTTCGGCGGTTCATGGATGCAGTCGGTATTTCGACCGCCGAGGTGATTGGTACGTCGCACGGTGGCGCGCTGGCAATGCGGCTGGCGCTGGACGCGCCGCAGCGCGTCCGCAGCCTCGTGCTGGTGGCGAGCGTGAATCCGTGGTCGCGCGCGGGACGCAAGCGCATCGCGGTGCTGGGCAGCGGGCCAGGCGGAGTGATAGCGCGCCTGCTCTTGCCGAAGCTCCTGCCTCATCTGCAGCGCGTCGGCCTGGAAAGGATGTACGGCGACAGGTCGCGTATCCCGGCCGGCACGCTCGCAGGGTACGCCGGGCCACTGGCCGTGCCGGGCACAGCTGATCATGCGTTGCGCATCCTGCGCTGCTGGCAGAGCGATGTCTCGGCGTTGGCATCCGAGATTCCACGCCTCGCGGTACCTGCGCTGCTGCTTTGGGGCTCACGCGACTCGGCTGTTCCCGTCGCTTCCGCGTATGCGCTCCAGCAGCACCTCCCGCAAGCACAGCTGGTTGTGCTCGAGGGCGTTGGTCATCTGCCCTACGAAGAAGCGCCGGAGGAGTTCAATCGCGCCGTGCTGTCGTTTTTGAGCAGTCAGCCTTCAGCCGCCAGCGTTCAGCCCACCGAGGACCGAGGCTGAAGGGCGAGATTCGCGTGCGGCACCGCAGCATGTCGTACATTGTTCTGGCTGACAGCTGACGGCTGGCAGCTGAGAGCTGCTCTTGTCCGACTGGATCTTCGAGCATCTGCGCTGGTTCTTCGCCACGTTCGGCTACTGGGCCGTCGTGATCGTGTTGCTGCTCGAGAACGCTGGCGTTCCCGTACCCGGCGAGACCACGCTGCTCTTCGCCAGCTTCCTCGCTTGGGAAGGCGAGTTGCGCCTGCCGTGGATCATCGTGTTCGGGATCGCAGCGTGCACAGCGGGCGACAATCTCGGTTACTGGATCGGTATGCGTGGCGGACGGCCGCTGCTGGAGCGTTACAAGCGCTTATTCCGCATCAGCGACGCAAAGATCGAGCAGGCGGAAGGCGTCTTCGCGCGTTACGGGGCGGCGACGGTCTTCTTCGCGCGCTTTGTCTTTGGGCTGCGCATCGTTGCCGGTCCGCTCGCCGGCGTGCTACGCATGCCCTGGCGGCGCTTCTTCCTCTTCAACTTCTTCGGCGCGACAGTCTGGGTCACGGTGATCGCCCTCGTCGGCTTCTTCTTCGGCCGTCAATGGGACACGTTGGTGGACTACGTCGGCAAGGCGAATGCCATCATTGGCGCCGTGGCGGTCGGGGTCGTGATCTGGGGGATCGGGCGGTGGCGGACAAAGTCCACCGTAGAAGCACTGCGACACAGGGGAAAGTAGTCACGGCTGTGGCGCAAGTGTCTTGATCGCGATCTGATTCGGCTGCAACCCCACGGGTATGAGCGTCACGAGGGCGCGTTCGGCGCTGATCTTCGAACCCTGCGGCAGTTTCACCATGCGCAGCACGGCGACGTCGCCGGCCTTAGCATCGACTACCAATAGGAAATCCTGATCAGGTGTGAACGCCAGCGCATCCGGCCCACTGCCGACGGCGAGCGCGCCCTGCGAGCGGCCGGTATCGATGCCGTAGATCGAGACGGCATCGGCGTCGAAGGTGCTGACGTAGAGCAGGGAATTATCAGCCGTCACGAGTCCGCGCGCGGGATGTGTCCCCACGAGGAAGGTCGCGGCCACTTCGTTGGTCGTCGTCTCGATGATGGAGACGTTGTTGGACGCGAAGTTCATGCAGAACAGCTCGCCGCCATCGGGCTTCAACGCCAGGTCGACAGGCGATTGGCCCACGTCGAGCAGCGCGAGCAGCTTCTTCGCGACCAGATCGATCGCGGCGACCTGCGCCGAGCCGGCACATGCAACGAATGCCTTCGAGCCGTCAGGCAGGATGGCGATCTGCTGGGGATCACGGCACGCCTTGATCGTCGTCGTCACGTTCGGCTGCGCCGGATCGATGACTGAAACGCTATCGTCACCGCTATTACTCACGACGACGATCCGTCCATCCAGGGAAACCCTTGCCACGCCAGGTCTCGCGCCGACACCGATCGTAGCGACGACCTTGCGCAGCTCCAGATCGAGTACGCTGACGCTGTTGGAGCCCGAGTTCGCCATGTAGCCGCGCTTGCCGTCGGATGTGACGCTGATGAAGTACGGTGTGTGCTGCACGGCGATCGTTGCGGCGACCGCGTTGCGACGCGCATCGACCACCGATACGGAATCGCTTGCAGTGTTAACGACGTAGAGCTCGTCGCGCGTCGGGCTGGCGGCGATGCCGGTGGGATTCTTGCC
Source organism: uncultured Terriglobales bacterium (assembly GCA_964460655.1). Classification (GTDB taxonomy): domain Bacteria; phylum Acidobacteriota; class Terriglobia; order Terriglobales; family Acidobacteriaceae; genus CAVUAF01. The sequence goes on from CAYWSH010000002.1 coordinate 85,150, forward strand.
GACCGCGATCGTCGCCACCGCCCGAAAATCGCGCAGGCTGATCGCCGTGACGCTATCGCTCTTGCCACTGGTGACGTAGGCGAACTCGCGGTCACTGCGTGGAGCAGCTGCACGCCGGCAAGCGCCGAGCCCGATCAGCAGTAGCAGCGCCCAGCAGAGATGTACTCGGTACTCAGTACGCGATACTCGGTACTGGTCTTTCAACTTGCGTGTGCGGGCTGCGCCGCGGCACGCGGCGCCGGTACTGAGCGATGCACAACGCCGGCGATCTGCCGCATCTCTTCCAGCAGCGCATCGAACTGGTCAGGATAGAGCGACTGCATCCCGTCGGAGAGCGCACGGTCCGGCTCGTGGTGTACCTCGATGATCAGACCATCGGCGCCGACCGCGACCGCGGCGCGCGAGAGCGGCGTCACCTTGTCACGCTTGCCGGTACCGTGGCTGGGGTCGACGAGGATGGGCAGATGACTCAACCGATGCACCGCCGGCACGACGCTGAGGTCGAGCGTGTTGCGCGTATGGTCCGCGAAAGTGCGCACGCCGCGCTCGCACAGGATGACGTTGTAGTTGCCCTCGCTCATCACGTACTCGGCTGCCATGAGGAATTCATCGAGCGTCGCCGACATGCCGCGTTTCAGCAGCACGGGCTTGCGTGCGCGGCCGGCCAGCTTGAGCAGCGCGAAATTCTGCATGTTGCGCGCGCCGATCTGGATGACGTCGGCGTATTCCTCGACCAAGTCAAGCGATTCGCCGTCGATCGCTTCCGTGACGATGCGCATCCCGAACTCGGCACGTACGTCGGCGAGGATCTTCAGTCCTTCTTTCTCCAGTCCCTGGAACGAATACGGCGAAGTGCGCGGCTTATAGGCGCCGCCGCGGAAGAAGGGCGCGCCCGCGTGATGGATGCGCTCGGCCACCGCGAACACCTGCTCGCGGCTCTCGACCGCGCACGGACCGGCCATGATCGCCAGTTCCGCGCCACCAATGGAGACGGCAGGCGAATTCTTCAGCGCCGGGAACGTGATGACGGTGTTTTCTTCCTTCACATCGCGGCTGACGAGCTTGTACGGCTTGGAGACGTGGATGACTTCGGTGACGCCCGGCATGAACTCGAACGCACCGGTATCGACCTCACCTTTGTTGCCGGTGATGCAGATGGCCGTGCGTTGTGCGCCCGGGACGGGCAGCGGCCGCAGGCCGAGTGATTCGATCTTCTGGCAAACGGCGCGCACGTTCTCTTCGGTCGCGTGCGCCGCCATCACGATCAACATGGGTCCCTCAGCAAAGGTTGCGTCAGGAGCCAGTTTAGCGTGGATGGGCGAGGCCTTGCCAGCTTCGCGGCAACTACGGCCGCCGCAGGATCGGTCCGCGCGACTCGAGCGGCAGGATCTCGCGCAGCGACCACTCGATGCGCTCCACGGCTTCCTGGATCTGGTGGATCGCCACTTCGTTCTGGGTCGCGTACGCGGAGAGCTCGATGGCCTCCAACGCGTTGCGGATGTGGTGGTTCATGTCCTCGACCATCGCCAGCCGTGCGACCACGGACTGCCGGCGTTCGCGTGTCTGTTCCAACAAGCCGGCGACGCCGAGTCCCGCTGCGATGCCCGCCGAGGCATTCGCCAGCGCCCGCAGCTTTTTGTGATACTTCTGCCCGCGCAGCGTGAAGGAATCAAGCAGAAGCGCAAACCCAAAGACGCCGCCCCCGATCGCTGCCGAGAGCGCTCGCACCGCCAAGGGTGACGATTGTGTGATCCAGCTGGGGCGCGTTTCCAAACGTGGCACCACGGCCGGCAGCCGATGGGGGAGGGACATGGCAGCTCCTGGACGGTGGCGCTGGTGGTTGAACCGTTGCCCGCCACAGTAACCGCAAGCACGAAGGTGACAAAGTTACTCTCGGACGTGCTCCCCCTTAGTGGACCCAAGTTACACTGACAATCTTTCCATGGCAGCTGTTCCACAGCCAGGCGCAGGAACGTCGGCAGCGCGCCGCCACGCGCGCACGATCCGCGTCGCGCTGACGGTGCTATGGCTAGGCGTTGCTGGCATGGCTCTCTATCTTTACTTCTTCCGCCGCGCCTTCCTGCAGGCACAGCTGGCGAATGCATTTGCCACATCGTTGCTGCTGGGCTGTGTGGCCTATTTGCTGCTCGGCAGCATCCGCGGCTTCACGTTCGTGCCCTCCACCTATCTCGTCCTGCTGGGGCTGATGTTCTTCCCCCCGTGGCCGCTGTTCTTGCTTACGTTACTCGGCATTCTGATCTCGTCGGCGAGCATTTATTTCTTCGCTGAGGCGCTGCACCTGGAAGACGTCTTCGAGCGCAAGCACGGCAAGTACATATTGAAGTTGCGTGCGCTTTTGCAGAAGAACGAAATGCCCATCATCATCGGCTGGGCGTTCTTCCCGCTGGCGCCGACCGATCTGATCTGCTACGTCTGCGGCGTTCTGCGCGTCAGCCTGCGTAAGATGCTGGTCGGCGTGGCGATCGGCGAAGGCGCAGTGTGCGCCCTCTACATCTTCGCTGGCGGATATCTGCGCGACGTCGTCCTGCGCTGGTTCCACTAGAATCGAGCGGTGCCTCGCTCGCTCGCCCAGGAACAAGACCTGCTGAACATGCCGGCGCCGAAAACGCCGCCCA
>CAYWSH010000002.1:87885-89361 GCA_964460655.1 uncultured Terriglobales bacterium
GGCCTGAACCGTGTGGCCGCGGGCATCGCAGCGGCGGTGCAGAGCACGCGCGACCACGAATCGTTGACCGTGCTCATCGAGAATACAGCCGGTTCGGAATTCTCGCTCGGCGGCTCGTTCGAGAACGTCGGCGAGCTCGTGGAGAAGCTGCGCGGGCTGGTGCGCGTCGCCGTCTGCCTCGACACCTGCCACTGCCACGTTGCCGGCTACGACCTCGTGAGCGCTGAAGGCTATGAAGAGACGATGCGACTCGTGGAGTCGACCATCGGCCTGAAGAACGTCATGGTGTGGCACTGCAACGACGCGAAGGCGGAGCGCGGTTCCAAACTCGACCGTCATCAGCACATCGGGAAGGGGACCATCGGGCTCGAGCCGTTCCGCCGGCTGCTGAACGATCCGCGCACAGTGCACGCTGCGTTCATCGCGGAAACGCCGATCGATGAACCGGGCGACGACTGGCGCAACGTAGAAGCCCTCAAGCAACTGGTGAGGTGATGACCTCTCCGCATGCCGCGAAGATTCTCATGAAACGAATCGGCGCCCCGTACGTCTGTGACTACGGGCGAACGGGTCGGGACGGTTGTCATGAGATGGGTCACGAACACTGGCATCGCTCGGCTAGTCTTGCTGGCTGCGATGGCGCCAAACTTGTCGCGTGCCGCGGCAGCACAAAGACCTGAAATACGCGAGAACGCCGTGATGCAACCGGCGCCGGTACCAGCCGAAACACGCCTGTTCATTCCCTACCAGCCACTCACCGACACCGCGGCGCTGAACATCGCCAAAGAGCAGGACAATCTCGCACAGATCAAGCTGCTGGCGGAAATGAACAAGCTCACGGTCGAGCTCGTGAAACGCCGCTCAGACCGAAATCTGTTGTCGGCCGACACGCCGAGGCTGATCAAGCGCCTGAAAGACCTCTCCAAACAACTCCACAATATCGAGTGACCGCTCCACTGCGAGTAACGCCGCGATGATGCGGCACTGTGTCTTGCTAGAATCAAGAGATTGACTCTAGCGATGACCGATCCTGTCCAAACCGAACCCCGCGACCTGCGTTACGATCCGCAGCCCATCGAGCGTAAGTGGGCGGAGCGCTGGGCGGCACAGCCTGAACTCTACGGCGCCGAGCCGGCGTCGAGCCCGCTGAAGAAGTATTACGTCCTCGAGATGCTGCCGTACCCCTCGGGCGCGTTGCACATGGGACACGTACGCAACTATTCCATCGGCGACGCGCTGGCGCGCTACATGTGGATGAACGGCTACAACGTGCTTCATCCCATGGGCTGGGACGCGTTCGGGCTGCCCGCCGAGAACGCGGCCATCAAGAACAACACGCCGCCGCGCGCGTGGACCCTGGCGAACATCGCGCACATGAAGCAGCAGATGCAGCGGCTGGGCTTCGCCTACGACTGGCGCACCGAGGTCACCACCTGCCTGCCCGATTACTACCGCTGGAACCAGTGGTTCTTCCTC
>CAYWSH010000003.1:0-8170 GCA_964460655.1 uncultured Terriglobales bacterium
CGCGCAGCACGTGGCAGACGTTCTGGCACAGGAAGCACTCGATGCACTTGCGGAATTCCTGCACGCGGTCCACGTCTTGCTGGAACATTTTCCACTCGGCTCCGGCGCGCGGTTGGAAGGGCGTGATCTTGTGGTTGACGCGGTAGTTCCAGCTAACGTCGGTGACCAGGTCCTTGATAACGGGGAATGACTTCATGGGCGCGATGCTGATCGGCTTGTCTTGCGGCAGATCGTCAAGGCGCGTCTTGCAGGTGAGGCGTGGGCGACCGTTCACCTCCGCGGAGCAGGAGCCGCACTTGCCGGCTTTGCAGTTCCAGCGGACCGCGAGGTCGGGCGCGTGATGTCCCTGGACGTAGTGCAGGGCATCGAGCACGACCATGCCGGGCGCGACCGGGACACGATATTCGACCTGGCGGCCACCGTCGCTGGTGCCGCGGAAGATGCTCAATACGGCTTCAGGCATAGAATTCGTCCCTCAGCGGCTAGAGCCGCGGCCTTTCAAAGCATCCCTGATCCCGCCCGGTCGAGGGCGACCGGGCTCCATTATTCTGGTACACAACTGTGGTCCAGCATTCGTTTTTGCAAAGCCCTAGGCTCCCGCTCCTTTTTCGTCGGCGACGAGCGCCTTGAGGTCGTTGGGCATTTCCGCGGTCGGGACCTGGCGCAATGTCATGACGCCGTTCTGCAGCGCGATGATGTTGTTTTGCTTGCCCCACGTTGCGTCGTACTTCGGGAAATCGATGCGGCTGTGCGCGCCGCGACTCTCGCGCCGTGCCAATGCGCTGCGCGTGACGGCTTCGACGACGATGAGCATGGCTTGCAGGTCGCGACAGAGATGCCAGCCGGGATTGAAGAGGCGCGAGCCATCGCTACGAGTACTCCTGGCGCGCACCTGGAAGGCGGCGATCTTCTGCAGTGCTTGCTCGAGGTCATGCTCGGTGCGAAAGATGCCGACGAGCGACTGCATGGCTTGTTGCAGGTCGCGATGCACGGTGTACGGACTCTCACCGGGCTTTCCGTCTTCAAAAAACGCGAGCATCTCGTGTTCGGCGGACAAGATCGCGTCGGCAGTGATCGGCCCTGCCGCGGCACTCTTTGCATAATCGCCGGCGGCGGCGCCGGCGCGGCGGCCGAAGACCAGCAGGTCGGAAAGTGAATTGCCGCCGAGACGGTTCGCGCCGTGCAGACCAGCGGCGACTTCGCCGGCGGCGAACAGGCCGGGCACGGTGGAGGCGGCGGTCTCGGCGTCGACGCGGACGCCGCCCATCATGTAGTGGCACGTGGGGCCGACTTCCATCGGGCCCTTGGTGATGTCCACGTCAGCCAGTTCGAGGAACTGGTGATACATGCTGGGGAGCTTGCGCTTCACGTAGTCGGCGGGCTTGTGCGAGATGTCGAGATAAGCGCCGCCGTGCTCGGTGCCGCGGCCTTCCTTGACCTCGGTGTAAATGGCGCGCGCGACCACATCGCGCGTGGAGAGTTCCATGCGCTGCGGGTCGTAGCGCTCCATGAAGCGCTCGCCGTTCTTGTTCTTGAGCGTGCCGCCTTCGCCGCGCACCGCTTCGGTGACGAGCAGTCCCTGCACGCCCGGAGGCCAGACCATGCCGGTGGGGTGGAACTGAACGAACTCCATGTCCATCAATTCGGCGCCCGCTTCGTAGGCGAGCGCCATGCCGTCGCCGGTGTACTCCCAGGAATTCGACGTGATGGGCCAGGCTTTACCGATACCGCCGGTGGCGAGCACGATGGCCTTCGCTTTGAAGACGACGAAGCGGCCTTGCTCGCGCCAATAGGCGAAGGCGCCGGCGATGCGGTCGCCTTCCTTGAAGAGGCGCGTGACCGTGCACTCCATGTAGACATCGACGCCGAGATGGACGCCGCGGTCCTGCAGGGTGCGGATCATCTCGAGGCCGGTGCGATCGCCAACGTGGCAGAGGCGCTTGTACGTGTGTCCACCAAAAGCGCGCTGCAGGATGCGGCCGTCGGCGGTGCGATCGAAGAGCGCGCCCCACTGTTCGAGTTCATGGACGCGCGCGCCGGCTTCCTGGGCATGGATCTGGGCCATGCGCCAGTTGTTGAGCATTTTGCCGCCGCGCATGGTGTCGCGGAAGTGCGTGCGCCAGTCGTCGGCGGCATCAACGTTGGCGAGAGCGGCGGCGATGCCGCCTTCCGCCATGACGGTGTGTGCCTTGCCGAGCAGCGATTTGCAGACGACGCCGACGCTGACACCGTGTCCCAGGGCAGCGATGGCAGCGCTCAGGCCGGCGCCACCGGCGCCGATGATCAAGACGTCGTGCTCGTGGGTCTCGAACTTTTCCGTCACAGGAGCCTCATGTCATGCCAGATGCCGCTCGCGACCAGGCGGACATACAGGTCGGCGAAGCCCACGGAGGTCAAGCTCATCCAGGCAAAGAGCATGTGGCGCTCGTTCAAGCGGCTGAGCGCGCTCCAGGCGCCGTAGCGCGCGTCGCCGGCGGCGACGCAGGAGAAGCAATCGAGCTTGCCACCGAACAGATGACGGAGCGAATGGCAGGAGAGCGTGTAGAGCGTGAGGAGCGAGACGTTAGCGAGCAGGACCAGCGTGCCGACACCGATGCCGAATCTTCCATCGAAAAGGAATGCTTTGTATGCGTCATGCCAGAGGAACGCGAGGAAGAGGACAGCGAGATAAAAGAAGTAGCGATGCAGGTTTTGCAGGATGAATGGGAAGCGCGTCTCACCGGAGTAGCGGCGGCCACGGGGCTCGCTGACGGCGCACGCGGGCGGATCAAAGAAGAATGAGCGGTAATAAGCCTTGCGATAGTAGTAGCAGGTGGCGCGGAAGCCGAGCGGGCCGGCAAGGATCAGCAGCGCGGGCGAGAACGGCCAGACGTGGTGTTCGGGATCGATGAGCGGAGAATAAAAAGGCGAGAGGTATGGGCCCCACTGATAGTACGCACCTTCGAAGGCACGGAGCGTGGCGTAGGCGCCGAAGCCGCCGAGGCCGATGATGACCGCGGCAACTTCGAGCCACCAAGCGTCGCGACGCGATGCGGGTGGATCGAAGACGATCAGCCTGTTGGCGCCCATTTCAACCCCCACCGACCCCGACTAGGGCGGGCATTATAGACGTGACGGATGTTTTAGAGGAAACGCGTCGGGTCAACGCATCAGAGCCGGGTGCGAAATGACCTCATAGTGGGCGGCCCGCTCGTCCCAGTGGGAGAGATATTTGAGGCGGTCCGCTGGGATGATTGCGACCTCGTAATCCGGCCCGGCAAAATCGCGGATGGCGGCGAGCGATTCCCATAAGAGAATGGTCACGAATTCGACTTCGTTCTGCAAGTTGCGGCGCACAAAGTAGGCGCCGAGGTAGCCCGGAACTTTGCTGATGCCGGGCAGGACTTCGGGCTTGAGATGCGACTCGTATCCGTCGGCGTTCTCGGGCGTGGTGAAGCCGTGCCAGACACGCATTACCATCGCTGTGACCTCGACTCGGATTGTAACTTCGACGGGGGCCGCGCATCGGAAGGTCACGCGAAGCGCCAGTTGGAGGATAATCGGCCACGGAGAGGGAGCGAGGTCCCGATCAGGATGTCGAGTGCGGCGGCAGCAGAGAGGGTCGAGGTGCGCGAGCAGGCGCTGATCGCGCGTGTGCTCGGAGGCGAACGCGAGTTGTTCTACGAGCTCGTGCAGCCGTACGAGCGCGCGGTCTTCCTCGTCGCCAATTCGATGCTGCAGGACGAAGCAAAGGCCGAGGATGTGGCGCAAGAAGCGGTGCTGAAGGCGCTGGCGAACCTGGCCGATTTCCGCGCGGAAGCGCGCTTCAGCACGTGGCTGATCCAGATCGCGATCAACGAAGCACGCATGCGCATCCGCAAGGAGCGGGCGCAACTGTACGAGTCGACGGATGAGCCGGCGGGCGGGGAGGACGGCGAATACTTCCCGAAGGATTATGCGGACTGGCGCGAGATCCCCTCGGAAGCGTTGCAGCGCAGCGAACTGCGGGCGGCGCTGGCGCGGGCCATCGCCGGACTGAAGCCGATCTATCGCGAGGTGTTCGTGCTGCGCGATGTGCAGAACATCAGCATCGCGGAGACCGCGAAGCTGCTGGGGATCACGACGGCGGCCGTGAAGATCAGGCTGCTGCGTGCGCGGCTGATGATGCGCGACGCGCTGGCGCCGGGTTACGACGGCGCGTGGTGCATCAGCGATGGCAGATGGAAGAAAGTGAGGCCTTGGTAACGTGGCGACCGTAGAGATCAGCTGCATCGAAGTGTGGCGCGAAATCTCGAATTACATGGAAGGCGACGTGGACGCCGAGCTGCGCCGGCGGCTGGAGGAGCACTTCCGCTCGTGCGAGCACTGCTCGGCGATCCTGGACGGCGCGCGCAATGTGGTGCGGCTGGTGGGTGACGACCGCGCGTTCGACGTGCCGAAAGGATTCAGCGAGCGGCTGCGGGCGCGGTTGGCAAAGGCCTAGTCTCTGTCGCCTCCGGCTCCAAACCGCTTCGTTCCGGTCGCCTCCGGCTCCAAGCCGCTAGAGGGCAACGTCGCCCGTTGACCCTCGAGGCCCACGATCGCGCTCCGCTTTGTTTTAGTGTCCGGTGTTGAGTGCGGCGCGGCCGGCCATCTCTTCGACAAGGTGCGGCGGCGATTCGCGGTTCGTCATGTAGTACTCGATCTTCCAGCTATCGTCGCGCTTCTTCCAGATCTCCAGATAACGTTCCTTGTGCTGCACCGGCTCGCCACCGGCTTGCGGCGAGAGCACGAACTTGTGCCAGCCCCAACAGAGCGCCGAGTCGCCGGTGACGATGACCTCGGCGATGATCACCGATAGCTCGACACGAAGGGTCGCGAACGTCTCGGCGAGCTGCAGGCGCAGCGCCTGCCGAGCGTCTTCACCCCAGAACGATGGCTGGCCATCACTGAAGTTTGCAAAGCCCTCAGCGCTGAAGCAGGCGAGAACGCGCTCCGCGTCAGCCGTGTTGAAGCCTTCGCGGAACTCCGTCTTGGCGAGCTCGATGGCGTATTCGTCGGTCACGGCAAAGCGAATGGTAAAGCACGGTAGCGCGGTTGAAACATCTCTCGTGCTGCCGCATCTCACGGCCGTTGCCCCAACGAGCGAAAAGCTGCTGGTCGGGGCGCAAAATCCGCAAAGGGGAACGGGAGAAGTGGAGTTTTCAAAATGCCGGTGAATTATGTGATGGACGTGAATCGCCGCCTGGTGGTGACGCGCGCTTGCGGCAGCCTGCGACGGGAAGACATGTGCGCGTACTACGACGCGCTGCGGAACGATCCGACGTTCGAGCGCGATTTTTCGGAGGCGTGCGACTTCAGCGACGTGGCGACGGTGGAGCTGACGGGCTCTGAGATCCGCAAGCTGGCGAAGAACGATACGTTCGCGCCTGATGCGCGGCGCGCCATCCTGGCGACGCGGCCGGTGGTCTACGGCGTGGCGCGCATGCTGGCGTCGTATCGGGAAGCGTTCGGCGCGGGGCACGCGATGCGCGTATTCCGCGACCTGGCCGCGGCGTGGGATTGGCTGCACGTGCCGTGCGCACGTGGCGCGGAGCACTCGGCCGCTGATTGGAGACGCTGCTGGGGCTGCTTGCTGGAGCTGGCGGCGGAGATGCGGTCATGAGCGCGTTGCGACAAGCGCTGCTGGCGGAATTGTGTCCGCCGTTCCTCGCTGGATTGCGCCGCGCGGATGTGGAGACGATCGTGGCGGCGGCGCGCGTGCGGCGATACTGGCCGGGCCAGTTCCTGGCGCACGCCGATGATGCCGCGGACCATCTCTATCTGCTCACGTCAGGCCGGGCGCGGTCCTACGTGACGACCGACGATGGCAAACGGCTGCGCGTGCGGTGTCACACGCCCGGCGATGTTGTGGGCCTGCGTGCGCTGCTCGACCACTGCACGGCGTACATGTTCACGACCGAGGTCGGGAAACCGCTGGAAACGCTGGTGTGGGACCGCACGACGCTGCGACGGCTGGCGCAACGTTTTCCGCAACTGCTGGTGAACGCGCTGGGCGTCCTGTCGGAGTACGTGGCGAACTATCTGAAGACGCATATTGCGCTGACGTCGCACACGGCGGAGCGGCGCATCGCGCAGGCGTTGCTGGACCTGGGTCGTAGCATCGGGCAGGCGGCGCCGCGGGGGATCGAGTTCGAGATCACGAACGAAGCGCTGGCGGATATAGCGAACACGACGCTGTTCACCGCGAGCCGGCTGCTCAGCCGCTGGCAGCGTAACGGCCTGGTGGAGAAGAGCCGCGGCAAGGTCTTGCTGCGGTCGCAGGAGCTGCTGCCGCTGACTGAGTGAGTCGCCTATTGCGCGGCGACTTTGGAATCTTTCGCCGCGGGCGCGAGCCTGAAGACGAAGATGCGGCCATCGGTGTGGAAGGAGCCGCCGGTGGCGGTACGGGCTTCGCGGACCGCGTCGTCGGGCGTGAGGGCGGATTCGCCCGCGAACATGCCGGTCGAGAGCAGTGATGTGCGGACGTATTCGCGCTCGTCGTCGACGTTGGGATCGATCTTGTGAGTGACGCCGCCGTTGCGCTGATCGCGATCGAAGCCGATGTCGTGCGTGGCGGCGCCGACCCAGAGTTCTTCGCCCTGCACTTCGAGCGGCGCCTTCCACAACCGTAGGTGGTGGCGCGAGGAGACCACTTGCAACGGCTCGGCGTGTGCGAGGCCGTAATCTTGCGCGCGCCCGAAGAGGTAGAGCTCGCTCATCGGCAATTCAACGTAAGCCTGTTTCGATAGCGTGGAGAGCAGTCCGTGGAGCACGGCGGCCTTGGCGTTGCGGTCGACGACGACCCAGCCGGCAGCGCGAAAGGCCTCAAGCAGGCGATCGCCGGAGCCGACGACGAAGAAATTGATAGCGTCACCGGCGTTGCCGTCCTTGTCGCCGATGCGGCGCGGGACCTTACCGAGGATGCCAGCGGAGTCAGCGATTTCGAACTTCGCGGCAGAGAGCACCGCGCCTGCGGCCGTGCCGGCACTTTCGTTGGCGGGGTGCGCCACGCTCAGCTTGACGCCATAGTTGCCGTTGCCTTGCGCCGTAGAGCTCTGGTTCACGCCGAGGAACAGGCGACCGGCAGAGACCGCGACGAATTCGGACCGGCGTCCCAAAGCGAAGGGCGCGCCGGTGTCGCCGATACGGCCGATGAGCGCGCCGCGGCCAATGCTGTTGAGCGGCAGCGAGCTGACCACGTCGCGCCAGCCGCGCGAGAGGCCGTCGGGCGAGGCGAGTTGCCTATCGAACATCACCAGGCCGTCGGCCACAGCAGTGCAGCGATCGCCAGCGTGGACGTCGATACCGGTGTCGATCCACGACTTGTTGGCGTTGACGGTGATCTCGGAGGGTGATGGCGGATCGCTGTTCGGCGCAGCAGACTGGGCGGCGCAGAGCGTCGCCGCCGCGAAACAGGCGAGGACAAGTAACGAGCGCATGAGCGGTAAGGGTCGAGTCAGATTAGCGCGAAGGCGCAGCGCGGTCTAGAGAATTGGCGAGGTAAGGCTGATAGGCGGCGCGACCCGCAGCAGCCGGCTTCTGCCGTCGAGGGTACAATCCCGCTGCTTGGATCCCTGAGGAGGAACCTTGGCGAAGGACCTGCAAGGCAAGGTGGCGATCATAACAGGGGGGACGACGGGCATCGGGCGCGATACGGCGGTGCTGTTCGCGGAGCACGGCGCGAAGGTCGTCGTCGCGGGGCGGCGCGAGAAGGAAGGGAACGAGACGATAGAGCTCGTCCGCAAGGCGGGCGGCGAGGGAATGTTCGTCAAGACAGACGTCGCGAAGTCCGCCGATGTCCAGGCACTGGTAGAGAGGACGGTCGCGAAGTACGGCCGCGTCGATACTGCATTCAACAACGCCGGCATCGAGGGCGACTGGAAGCCGATCGCGGAGATGCCGGAGGCGGATTTCGACCAGGTGATCGCCATCAACTTGAGAGGCGTTTGGCTGAGCATGAAGTACGAGCTGCAGCAGATGCAGAAGCAGGGCGGCGGCACGATCGTGAACATGTCGTCGGTCGCGGGCCTGATGGGCGCACCGTCGGCCGCGCCGTATGTCGCGAGTAAGCATGGCGTGATCGGGTTGACGCGCACGGCGGCGCTGGAGAACGCAAAGAAGAACATTCGCGTGAACGCAGTGTGTCCGGCGGTGATCGAGACGCCGATGG
>CAYWSH010000003.1:8270-77880 GCA_964460655.1 uncultured Terriglobales bacterium
CCCACCCTGTCCGCCAAAGGCAGGCGGACAAGGGTGGGGCACCCGATTTTTCTCAATACACCGTCACCGAGCCGCTGGTGAGATTACCGGTGTTGATGTAGCCGCTGCTGAGCGTGATGCTGAATGTTCCCGGCGCGACCAACGAGCTATCGACGGCCACGATGGTGAAGGTGACCGGCAGGCCGTTGTTCGTCCCGGAGCCGACGAGCGTGACGCTGTGCGAGGTCGCGTCGAAGACCGCCGACGTGACCTGCGACGCTGCGAAGTTCACGCCCGAACCGGCGTCGGTGTAGCTGGCGCCGGACGAGGTCTGCGTAGTGTCGTCGTAACTGAAATCGAACTGCGCATCACCGCCGTGCTTGCCGTTCTGGTGGCCGTTGCCGCCGGCTTCGTGACCCGTGCCCGCGCACTTGCCGCCGGTGCTGATGCCGCCAAGAGCCCGCTTCGCGCGCGTGAAGTAGGTGACGGACGGACCGGCGTGATTGTCGGCGTAGGCGATGTTGACGAGATGGTTCGGGTCCATGGCGATCTGGAAGAAATCGGCGAGGCTGCGGTCGGAGCTGCCGGTGAGGCCGCCGGTGGAGATCTGGCCGGTGTGGTTGACGTGGTCCGTCGCCTGGCTGAACTTGAAGGTCGGCTTCAGCGCGTGGCCGTTGGTGCTTTCGGCGACGAAGACGTTCCAGTTCGTGGTCAGCGGGAGAGAGTTCGAGTTACCGGCGGTGTCGGCGCCGTACCAGGCGACCGCGACGTGGCCGTTGGCGTCGGCCGCGATCCAGGAGAACAGGTTCGATTTGCCGGCCTGCGAAGTGCCCTGCGTCAGCTTGATGGCCGGCGACCAGCGCTGGCCGTGGTTGGTGGAGAACGAATAGTAGACGTCGGTGTTGTCGGACCAGGTGGCGTAGAGGTAGCCAAGCTTGTCCACGGCAAGACCGGGGAAGAGGTTGCCGAGGCCAGCGCCCTGCGGGCAGGTGGAACCGGCGCCGCAACTGAAGATCTTGTAATCCGTGAAGGCGGTCGCTGGGATGGCAAGGCCGGCTTCGCTGGCGACCCCGACGTACACGGTGTTCAGGTACGCAGTGCCGTTGCTGAGGCCGTTCTGCACGAAGAACACCTGGCCGTTGAGGTTGTCGAGCGGATTATCGGGGCCGACGAAGATCTGGTAGATGTTCCAGTGGCTGGAGCAACTGCTCTTATCCACTTTCACCTGGCCGGCGATGTTGCCGGTGGGCGGGCCGACGCTCGAGGCGGTGGCAGCATCAACGGCCGGCCAGACGCCATCGGCGTAGGTGAAGCCGCCGTCGTTGGAGCGCTGGATGAGGATCTGCGAGGTGGTGCCGAAGTCGTGGTACTCCATGTAGACGTGCTTGGCATCGTCGGCGGCGTCGAGCCACATGCGGTCGTCGAAGGGAACGACGGTGGTGGCAGGATTCGGCGGACTCATGGTATCGCCGCGATTGGTGGAGTTGGCGCCGGTCACCTCCGCCGCGCTGAGACTGACGAGGGCGAAGTTAGGCGTGTTGTTATTCGCCGGATCGGGAGCATTGACGGCGACATCGCCATCGCCGCCGCCGGGCGCGAAGCCGCTGGTGGTGCAGAACGGCGTGACGAGCATGCCGCAGTCGGGCTGGCCTTCGTACTTGAACGGCAACGTGCCGTTGGCATTCGGTGCGCCATCGGCAGCGCCGTACCAACGCCACATGTCGAGGCCGCCGGGAACGCCGCGGATCGACTCGACGTAAATGGTGCCTTGCGAGTCCACGATCATGCTGGGCTCGGCGGCCTGACCAGCGGCCGCGGGCAGACACAGGCTCTGATTGGGAGAGTAGTTCGCCGTACCCGGGCCGACGAATGCCGGCGCCTTCTGGCCGATGGGACAGTTGCGCTGGTTCGTCGGGTTCGGCGGCGGAGTGTTGATAGCGACGTTGATGCGGACCTGGTAACGCGAGACGCCGGTCGTGGCGTCAAAGCCGACCGTGTTACGCAGGAAGTCGCCGTCTGCGCTCGTGAGCGTGAAGACAGGGATAGTGCTAGGCGCGCTGATGCCCGCGTCGCTGATGAAGAGCAGCGCCTTGCCACCGGCAGCGGTGCAGTTGGCGGCGATCACCGCGAAGACGGTGGTGCCGGTGAGATCACGCCGGTCGGAGAGGCAGATCTGGCCGGTGGTGGCGGCAGGGAAGTCGGTCGGCGCCGCACCGCCGTTGGTGGCGAAGACGAAACTGGCGGCAATAGGAGAAGAGATATCGGAGCCCGCATTCGACGTCGTAGACCAGGTGGCGAGCATACAGTTGGGGTTGACTGCGCATCCGGAAGTGTTTGCGGGTTGCGGTCCGCCGCCGAGAACGTCAGCAGTATTCTGCGCGGCGAGCGGAACGGTGGTGAAGGTAAGGGCGGCGAGGGTGGCGATAAAAAGAAGAGGCAGGCGCACGCGTGTGCGGCTGCCGAAGCAACCTGCTGATGCGAGCAGCGTCATGGGCTTTCTCCAAGCGGGAGGCGAGTTGACGACGATGGGCCGGGACGAAGCAGCCACCAGGGGGCCGACTACAATAGATAGTAGTGGCACTAGTTTGGGTTGCTTGAACGAAGGTCGGGCCAGAAAATCGGGGATCCTCGCAGCGTCCGATTCCGCATTCATCATTTCGAAAATGAACAGTCGCAATCGCTAAGATGTCGAAAATACTCTTTGTTTGCTTGTGTTTAGCCGGGCAAGCGAATTGCAGCAACGAGGCCCAGAAAGGTCACAGGAATGGAAACCATCGCGCGGTTCCTGCATGACGTGAAGTCGGCGGCGCGGTCGTTGGCGCGCGCCAAAACGCTCTCGATCGCCGTGATCCTGACGCTGGCGCTGGGGATCGGCGCCAATGCCGCCATCTTTACTTTGTTGCGCGGCGTCTTGCTCCGGCCGCTGGTGAATCGTGACGAGAGCCGGTTGATCTATGTCCGGCAAGTCTCCAATGGAGGCAACGCGAATTTCTCGGTGCCGGAGATCCTGGACATCAGCTCGCGGATGAAGTCGCTCACCTCTTGGGGCGACTTCTCGGTGATCGGCTTCACCATGGTGGGACTGGGTGAGCCGCGGACGGTGCGCGCGGGTGTGGTGGGCGGTTCGTATTTCCAGACGATGGGGTTGAAGCCGGCGGCGGGCCGGCTGCTGGATGTGCATGACGACGGCGCGAAGGCGGCGGGGGCGGTGGTGCTGACGTATCGCTTCTGGGCGGCGGCCTTCAATCGCGATCCGGCCGTGATCGGCAAGACGGTACGGTTCGGGGGCGGCGGAGGCGAGACCACGGCGACGGTGGTGGGCGTGCTGGAACCGAGCGTTCCCTATCCGCAAGAGACGGAAGTCATCGCGAACATCGTGTGCAGCCCGCATCACCTTTCAGCGACGATGGTGACCGGGCGGATCCATCGCATGACGGACCTGTTCGCACGGCTGCCGCAGGGCGTCGAACTGAACACCGCGCGCGCGGAGCTTGAGTCGGTCTATGGGGCGATGAAGCGCGAGCATCCCGAGGCGTATCCGACGGGCGCCGATTTCCATGTGACGGCGATGCCGCTGCGCGATGAGCTGGTGTCGAATGCGCGGACGATGCTGCTGGTGCTGATGGCGGCGTCGCTGCTGGTGTTCATCATTGCGTGCGCGAACGTGGCCAACCTGATCCTGGCGCGCAGCGTGCGACGGCAGAGCGAGCTGGCCATCCGCTCGGCGCTGGGCGCCACCAATATGGACCTGCGGCGGGTCTTGCTGGCGGAGAGCCTGGTGTTGTGCACCGCCGGAGCGACGGCCGGGTTGTTCATCGCCGGGCCGCTGGTCGACGTGCTGGCGAAGTACGCTGGGCGTTATTCGGTGCGGGCGCTGGACCTGACGCTCGATGCCGGCGCGCTATGGGTAGCCGCCGGATTGGCGTTGCTCGCGGCCGTGCTGCTGGCGTTCGTTCCGCGGCTGCCTTCGGCCAGCCGTTCGCAAGCGCTCGAGTTGGCAGCGGCCAATTCGCGAACGACAGGAACCAACCGCAAGCTGAAGGCATTCGCGGTGGTGCAGATCGCCGCATCATTCGTCCTGGTGACGGCGGCGAGCGCGGCCCTGGCGACACTGCTGGCGATGCAAGCCGTGCGCAGCCGCTTCGAGACGCAGCACGTGCTGGCCGTCAACACGCCGCAGATGCGCGGCAATATGACGCCGGAGCAGTTCGCTGAACTGAACCGGCAGGCGCTTCAGGATGTCCGCGCCTTGCCGGGAGTACGCCATGCCGCCTTCAGCAGTACCGTGCCGTGGCGTGACAACAATTTTTCGTTCGAGTTCGCTCCCGATGGGAAGCCACGCGAGGCCAACGAGAAGCCGCGGCGTGCGGGCATGCAGGGGATCTCGCCGGGATTCTTTGACACGCTCGGGCTGCCGCTGCTCGAAGGGCGCGACTTCACGGATGCGGACGCCAAAGGTCCCGACGTCGCGATCGTCAGCGAGACGCTGGCGCGCCAGTTCTTTCCGAATGGGCGGGCCGTGGACCACATCATCACGTGGACGGACCCCATATTCCAGTTCGCCTCCGGCGGCGCACCGAAACCGGAGCGCATCATCGGCGTCGTCCCCGACATCGATAACGGCAACCTCGCTGCGCAACCGACGATCACGGTGTATCGGCCCGTATCCCGCGCGGGGCGGCTGCTGGTGGATGTCCAAGGCGACCCCTATACGCTGGTGCAACCGATCAGTGGGATCCTGCGCAAGCTGCCGGACCAACCGGTGGAGGGCGTGAGCACGCTGGCAGACATACGCGCCGAAGTGATCTCGCCGACGCGATTGAACATGATCGTAGCGAGCGTATTCGCCGGCGTGGCACTGCTGATCGCCATCGTGGGCGTGGGCGGCGTGCTGATGTTCCTGGTGAGCGCACGGATGCGCGAGTTCGGCATCCGGCTGGCGCTGGGCTCGCAGCCACGCGGGCTGCTTTTGGGCGTGATCGGCGAAGGCGTGGCGCTGGCGCTGGGCGGTCTCGTCCTGGGCCTGCTGAGTGGTTACGCGCTGGCGCGCGTAGGCGCGACCTATGTGGCGGAGCTGAAGGTGCCGGGCTGGCCGGCCCTCGGGGGATCGGCGCTCGTCTTGTTGTTGTCAGCCGCAACGGCTGCGGCGATCCCCGCGATGCGGGCCGCGCGGGTGGACGTGATGCAGGTTTTGCGGAACGAGTGAGCGGCGCTAAACTCTCGTCATGAAGCGAGCCATCGGGTGCGCCATTCTGCTGTGCGCCTCGGCAAGCTGGCCGCAGTCGTTGGGCGAGATCGCGCGTGCGAACCGTGAACAGAAGAAGCAGCGCGCGGCGAAAGTCATTACCAACGAAGACCTGAAGCACGAGAACGAGTCTGGGCTGGCGACCGACGTAGACCTGGAGCTCGACCGCATGCGCGTAGTCTTCCGCGAGGTCTGCGCCGACCCAAGGACCGAGCACGGCAACAGACTCAGCGACGCCGACCGGAAAGCGATCGACGACGGCGTGAAGCCGCTGCGCGCCCGCGTGAACGCGTATGAGCGCGTGCAGAAGCAATATAAGGACGAGTTGAAAGCGCTCGATGAGCAGATGGAAATGCAGATGGCGAAGGCCTGGCCCAAAGACCGGGCGTTCACCGAGCAGGACGTTGAGCGCATCAAGGCGCTGCGCGCTGAACACGAGGTGCGGCGGCTCGCGTTGATCAGCCGCGGTGAGGGCGAGTTGAAGGGGTATATCGAGCTGCAGAAGCAGCTGGAGGCGGTCGCGACGGAGTGTCCCGCGGCGGCGAAGACGGTGCCGGATTAGGTCATCCCTCAGGGGCTAAGCGGCCAGGTACTTCATGAAGATGACTTCGTTCTGTGCTTCGTTATAGATCAGTTCGTCGGCGGTGGCGCGCGTCATCATGATGCCGAAGCCGCCGGCGCGGATACCTTTCTCTTCGCGGACGGCGAGATGAGCGATGGGCTGGTCGTCGGGCTGGCCGATGGCGGCGTGCGTGAGATTCTTGAAGCTGAAGCCCGGGCCGGGATCGGCGATGCGGTACATCAGCATGCGCGGCGAGCGCACGTAGGCGATGCGGACTTTGCGGTTGGGATCGAGCTTGCCGCCCCACTCGACCGCGTTCAACAGCAATTCGCGGAAGGACTGTCCGACGTTCGATAGGACGTCTTCGGCCAGTCCGGTCTCGAGCTTCAATAGGAAGCCCTGGATGCGCTCGGCGGCTTCGCGCGTACACGGGATGAGGAGTTCCACCCAGTCGGGCCGGGCGGAGAGCACTTCGATGGGCGGGCAGGCGCCCTCGGCGAGGGCACGCTGGGCGACTTCCACGGCATCTTTCGGCGGAAACGGCTTGCTGATGTACTCGTAGGCCTGTTCGCGTACAGCGCGCAGCAAGGTCTCGGGCGTTCCGTCGGAGGTCATGACGATGATCTTCGGGCGGGCGACGGTGTTGCGCACGCGCGCCAGTACTTCGAGTCCGCTGAGCTCGGGCATCCAGATGTCGAGGAAAGCGAGGTCGAAGAAGTTGCGGGTGAGCTGGTCGAGGGCGGCAGCGCCATCCTCAGCGGTGGTGACGGCGAAGCCGGCGCCGCGCAGGAGCGAGGAGAGCGCGTGGCGCGTGGTGCGGTCGTCGTCGGCTACAAGGATCTTGCGCTGGGCGTTGGTTGGAGCGGTCGGCTTCTGATCGGCATCACTCATGGCCCCACCTCCCGTGAGCTGACGGTGGCGAATCCGCGGATGGTACGTCCCGCGTGAAATGCGGGTCAAGCCGCGGAGTGCGGTTGCGCAAAGCCGGGGCCTTGCCGCACACTTCCATGGCCGCTCCAGGCTTGGCGATGGCAATACCGCTATCCACTCCGCTGCCCGCGCCCGACGACGACCTGCGCGAGATCTTCTCGCTCTCGCTCGACCTGCTGTGCGTGGTCGGGACAGACGGCTACTTCAAGCGGCTGAATCCGGCCTGGCAAGCCACGCTGGGCTACACCGAACAAGAGTTGCTGGCGAAGCCGTACCTCGACTTTGTGCATCCGGATGACCGCGCGGCGACCAGCGCGGAAGCCGCACGCGCCGCGGCCGGCAACAACGTGCTGTGGTTCGAGAACCGGTATGGCTGCCGCGATGGCTCGTATCGCTGGCTGTTGTGGCGGTGTGCGGTGCGGCCCGAAGAGCAACTGATCTATGGGATCGCGCGCGATGTGACCGAGCGCAAAGCGGAAGAAGCGCGGATGGCGGCGGTGTATGGGGTGACGCGCGTACTGGCGGAGGCGCCGAACCTGGCGCAGGCGGCGCCGCGCATCCTGCGCGCGATCGGCGAAGGGCTGGACTGGGACGTCGGCGCGATCTGGCGCGTGGACGCGAAACACGACGTGGTGCGCTCGTTGGAAGTCTGGCAGCGCCGTCCCGACGCGATGCAGACGTTCGTCACCGCGACACGTACGACCGCGCTGGGGCGCGGCATCGGGCTGCCGGGTCGCGTGTGGGCGAAGGGCGAGCCGATGTGGCTGCACGACGCCGCCACCGACAAGAATTTTCCGCGTGCGCAATCGGCAGCGCAGGACGACCTGCACGGCGGCTTCGCGTTCCCCATCCTGCTGGGCGGCGAAGTGCTGGGCGTGCTGGAGTGGTTCAGCCACGAGATGCGGCAGCCGGACGCGCGGCTGCTGGAAATGATGGCGGCGGTCGGCAGCCAGATCGGGCAGTTCATCGAGCGCTGCGACGCGGAAGAATCGCTGCGCGGGTATGCGCGCGAGCTGGAAGTCGCGCGCGAGCGCGCCGAGGGAGCGACGCAGGCGAAGAGCGAGTTCCTGGCCAACGTGAGTCACGAACTGCGCACCCCGATGAACGCCATCCTCGGCATGACGGAGCTGACGCTGGGGACAAAGCTCACCCACGAACAGCGGGAGTACCTGGGCAGCATCGAGACGGCAGCGGAAGGGCTGCTCTCGCTGCTGAACGACCTGCTCGACTTCTCGAAGATCGAGGCGCGCAAGCTGCACCTGGAGCGCGTGCCGTTCAACCTGCGCGACACGCTGGAAGACACCGTACGGGTGCTGGCGCCGCGCGCGCACCAGAAGGGACTGGAGCTGGCGTGCCACATCGCGACGGAAGTGCCGGCGACGATCGTGGGCGATCCGGTGCGGTTGCGGCAGATCGTCGTCAACCTGCTGGGCAACGCCATCAAGTTCACCCATGCGGGCGAGGTCGTGCTGCGCGTGGAGGCCGAGGAGCAGAGTGAGGGTCACGTCGTACTGCACAGCTCGGTGCGCGACACCGGCATCGGGATTGCGCCGGAGAAGCAGCAGCTTATCTTCGAGGCGTTCTCGCAGGCGGACAGCTCGACCACGAGGCGCTTCGGCGGCACTGGGCTGGGGCTGGCAATCTCGGCGGAGCTGGTCGCGAAAATGGAAGGGAAGATATGGGTGGAGAGCGAGCCGGGCGTGGGCAGCACATTCCACTTCACCGCGCGGTTCGAGCCGGCCGACGGCGGAGCGGAGCAGGCGCTGCCGTTGCAGCCGCTGACGGGGCTGCGCGTCCTGGTGGTGGATGACAATGCCACGAACCGGCGCATCCTGGTGGAGATGCTGTCGCACTGGCACATGCAGCCGGCAGCAGCAGAGAGCGGAGTGGCGGCGCTCGAGACGCTGCAGCAGGCGCAGCGCGCGCAGCAGCCCTTCGCGCTGGCCCTGGTGGATGGCCACATGCCGGAGATGGATGGCTTCATGCTGGCATCGGCGATCAAGAAGGACCGGCTGCTCACGAGTACCCACGTGCTGCTGCTCACCTCGGCAGGACAAGCCGAGGACCTGGCGCGCTGCAAGAAAGTGGGGATCGCGGCACATATCACGAAACCGGTGAAGCAGTCCGAGCTGCTCGACGCGATCATCAACGTGATGGGGAGCTCGATCCGCAAGCGGGCACCGGCCAGACGACGCGCGAAGCCGGCGCGCAGCGCGCAAGGCATGCGCGTGCTGGTGGCGGAAGACAACAGCATCAACCAGATGCTGGCGGAGCGCATCCTGCAGAAGTCGGGACACGAGATCACGTTGGTGAGCAATGGGCGGGAAGCGCTGGCCGCGGCTACGCAGGACGAGTCGTTCGACGTGATCTTGATGGACGTGCAGATGCCCGAGATGGATGGCCTGGAGGCGACGGCGGCGATCCGCGAATGGGAGCGCAACGCGGGCCGGCATACGCCGATCGTCGCCATGACGGCGCACGCGATGGCCGGCGACCGCGAACGTTGCCTCGAGGGCGGCATGGATGGTTACGTCTCGAAGCCGATCCGGCCGGGCGACATCGAGAAGGCGATCGCCGACGCAGTACCGGGGCACACGGACGTGATCGATCGGGCGACTTTGCTCGAGGGCCTGGGCGGCGATGAAGAACTCTTGCGCGAGATGGCACAACTATTCGTGAGCGATAGCGCGCGGATGATGAAAGAAATCCGGGAAGCAGCGGAGCGCGGCGATGCTGCAGGATTACATCGGGCGGCCCACGCACTGAAGGGTGCCATCGGTAACTTCGGTGCGAAGACCGCGTTCGAACTGGCACAGAAGCTGGAGAACATGGGCCGCGAGCGCGATTTACGCGGGGCGGACAAGGCGTGCGCATCGCTGCAACGCCAGCTGACCATCCTTTGCGCCGAGCTGGAGCGTCTCGACGAAAAGCCCGCGAAGCCGCGCAAACGTCATTGAAACAAATTGATGCTGGTGCCGACGCGCTTCTCCGCCGCGCGCTCGAAGGCGGCAGCAGCGGCGGCGACGTCTTGCAGCGCGGTGCCGGTGGCGTCGAAAACGATGATCTCGTCGCGTGCTGTGCGGCCGGCCTTCCCGCTGACGATCTCACCCAACTCCGCATACACGGCAGCGTCAGGCGCGTGATGCAGCTCGCCGACGTGAATGCATTGCTCGACGATGTCGACGACGAGCTTGCTGGCGCGCACGAGTGCAGCGTCGAGCTCCTGCTTGTCAGGACTGTCGGCGCCCATCGCGGCGATGAAGGTGCCGGGGCGGATGTCGGCCTGACTCAGGAACGGTTGCCGCGAGGGCGTGCAGGTGACGATGGCGTCGCTCTGCAGCGTGGCGTCGCGGAGTCTTGCCGGGACTTCGACGGGAAGACCCATCGTCTCCGACATCTTCTTCGCGAAATCCTGGGCGCGAGCGGCGTCAACATCGAAGACAAAGGCACGTTGCAGCGGCAATACGGTCTTCATGGCGAGCAGTTGGATGGCGCCCTGGGTGCCGGCTCCGCAGATGGTGGCCGTCGCGCTGTCCTGCCGGGCAAGGTATTTCGCAGCGATCGCGGCGGCGGCACCCGTGCGGTTGATGGTGATCTCGATGGAATCCATGATCGCCAACGGGTAGCCGTGCTCGGCGTCGCACAGCAGGATGATGCCCTGGATGTTCGGCATGCCGAAGCGCTGCGCGTTCTTAAAGAATCCGCCGTTCGATTTCAGCGCAAAGTAGCGGCGGCCGAGTTGGAGTCCGCCCGCCTTGATGTGGAATTCGCCATCCAGCGCGTCGACGTGCGTCATCGCCGGCTTGAGGGCCTTGCCGGAGGCGTAGGCGCGGAATGCGTCTTCAACGACGCTCAGGTAATCCGCGAACGAGAGCAGACTGCGAATGTCGCTGCGGGTGAGGACCAAGGTGGACGAGGGGAGCTCCATAGTCGAGATTCTCAATATTGTGGCGGCGATTGCAAGCGACGGCTCGTAAACTAAGAAGAACAACCGAACGTCGGGCGGGCGACATCCATGACCGGGACCGACTTCTCGTTCGGAGTGCGCGCATGAGGCTCAAGCCCTTCCTGCTCGATACTTGGCTCGACCAGTACGAGCACGGCATCGAATTCAACCTAGCGGCAAGTTGCGGACCGACCTGGACCGTGAACGACATCCTTGCCCTCGCCGACGACGAGACGCGGCACCGCTTCCTGAACCACAGCCTGGTGTATGGCCACGTCGCCGGCGATGACAGCCTGCGCGCTGCGATCGCGGAGATGCAACGCGTCCCGATAGAGAGTGTGCAGGTGGTGACGGGCGCGTCAGAGGCGTTGCTGGCCGTGATGTGGCACGCCGCCGACCCCGGCGCGAACGTCGTGCTTCCGCTACCGGGGTTTGCAACGTTCTCGGCGCTGCCGCAATCGCTGGGACTGGAGACGCGCTTCTATCGGGTACGGCGCGAGAACGGTTTCCGGATAGACCCCGACGAGATCAAGCGACTGGTTGACGCGAAGACGAAGCTCATCCTGCTCAACAGTCCGCACCACCCGACGGGCGCGACGCTGAGCGACGACGAGATGAAAGCGCTGCACGACTTCGCCGCCGAGCGCGGGATCCAGCTGGTGTGCGACGAGGTCTACCATCCCATCTACCACGGGACGCAACGGAGCTCGGCTGCACGCCTGCCCCATGCCACGGTGATCAATGACCTGTCGAAGGCGTTCTCGATCGCCGGCGTGCGCACGGGATGGATCATCGAGCCCGACGCGCAGCGTCGCCAGCAATACTGGACGGGACGCGCGTACTTCACGGTGAGCAACGCGACCACCGCGGAGATCCTGGCGGAGGTCGCGATCCGCAAGCGCGACATCGTGCTCGGCAAGACGCAAGAAGTCGCCACGCGCAACCTGGAGCTGCTCGACGGCTTCATGGCGGAACATCGGGACGTATTCGGCTGGATCGCGCCGGAGGGCGGCATGACGACATTCCCGTGGCTGGTGAGCGGCGAGGATACGCGGCCGTTCTGCTGTGGCGCCGCCGAGCGCGGCATCCTGTTGGCGCCCGGCGATTGCTTCGACACGCCGGCGCATTTCCGCGTGGGCTTTGCTGCGGCAGGAGACGACTTCGCGCGAGCGCTCGACCGACTCGGGGAATTCGTCAAGAGCCGGCAGGCTTTTGCTTCTGTCGCTTCGCTCCCAAACCGCTAGAGGGTATCGCCCGCCCGCAGACCCACGAGGCCTGCGATCGCCTCCGCATCCTGTCCCGAAGATTCGGGAGGGCTGCTCCGCTTTGGTCTAGGCGAAACGCTGTCGCTTCGCTCCCAGACCGCTAGAGGGCATCGCCGCCCGCAGACCCACACCTGCGATCGCGCTCCGCAGCCTGAACGCTGCTCCGCTTTGGTCCAGGCGACCGCTCCGCTTACAATGCGCGCGCCATGAGAATCTTCCGCCCGCTCACCTTCGCGGCTCCTTCCTTATTAATGGCGCTCGTCGGCGCGTGCGTGGCGCAGACAGTGGAATCGTTCGACGGCGACTCGGGCATACCGTGGACCGAATGCAAGATGGAGACGAACCGGTGCTGGCGGCAGCCGGAGATGGACGTCAGCGTGGATGGCAAGCACGTCGTGCAGGTGACGCGGCAGAACATGAACGTCTACGACTACGCGGGCAAGCTGCAGCGCTCGTCGACGATGATCGACGTGATCCGCGCAGCAGGTCTCGACCCCATGCCGCCGGTGCAGCCGAACTTTCGCGGTGGCAATAGCCCCTTCGAGCCGCACGTCGTGTTCGACGAGTTCATCCAGCGCTGGATCATCACGGTGACGTGCCTGAGCGACTGCGTGCTGGTCAGCGCGACGGCTGACCCGCTCGGCACGTGGAAGGGCGTTTACTTGAGCTGCCTGCAGAGTGGGCCGTGCCTGAACTACGACCCGGGAATGAAGCTCGGTTATGACCGCAACGGCGTGTACGTGTGCGGAGCGCACATCAACGACGATGACCCGAACACGGCGCCGAAGACCGGGTATGACTGTTTTGCCGTTCCCTCGGCAGAGGTGCGCGCGATCGGCGAAGGGAAGGAGCCTGCGCACCTGAATCGGCGGCATAACCTACCGATCGATGTGGTGCCGGCGATCGATCACAACCCGCGGAAGGCGGCGAATGCGGCGGCGTTCTTCGTCGCCAAATCGTGCCGCCGTGATGCGGTGAACGCCTGCATGATCAACCAGGACCTCGCCTTCGATTGGCTGGTCGACACCTTCACGTGGAAAGGCACAACGGGTAGCTACAACAACGGCGGCGAGGAACAGCGGGTCAAGACGGACGTCGGTTCCAAACGAAGCAAGTGGCTGTACAACTTTCCGTGCTGTGGGCCGCGGTCGGCGATCCCGCAGGGTGGCACCGATATGGCGCTGCGCTCGGGCGGAAGCCATCGGCTGATGAACATCTTTCAATCGGGTACGCATCTGCATGGTGCATCGGGTTCAGGCGCGTGCACGCACGATTGCGGCGAGCAAGGCGCGGACAAGCACAACCTGATGTTCTACGTGGACCTGGATTGCACGCGGCCGCAGGCGTGCGTGGTGGCGCAGACGGCGAAGATCGCATCGCCGGATGAGGCGTATCTGTTCGCCACGGTCGGCGTCGACGCGAAAGGGAACGTGGGGATCGTGGCCTCGTCGGTGGGACCGGCGACGCATCTCTCGGTGAAGCTATGGACGCGCCGCAAGAACGATCCGCCGAATACATTTTCCGGACCAAAGACGGTGGTCAGCGGCACGCAGCCGTACACGTGCCCGCCTCCCGACAATGTGACGCTGCTGGGCAGCGCCGTGGGCGTGCTGACGGCGCTCGATCCGAGCGACGGGACACGGCTGTGGACGAACGCGCAGTGGGCGAATGACGCGCGGCCGTGCGCGTGGAATACGCGGATCGTCAGTTACAGTGTTGTTCCGCCCCCGAAACACTGACCTGGCCGGCGACTTCTCGCGAGACCGGTGTTCATTGCTTCATCGTGGGCAGGGAGAGTGGTACTCGCTGCCCGCTGCGAGCTCCTTCGTAGATGGCGGTGACGATCTGCATATCGCGCCGACCGAGTTCACCGGGCACCAGGGTTGGGCGGCCGGTGAGGACACAGTCGGCGAAATCATCCATCTGCGCGGCCTGCTGATTGATGACGGGCAAGGCCAGCGGACCGGCGCTGGTTTCACACACGATGCCGCGGTACATGAACGCCGTCTGCTTGAAGTCCATCCAGCCCTTGGTGCCTTCGGCGCGGAATGTGTCAGCCGATTGATTGAAGCTGGTGAGCCCGTCGCAGCGCGCACCGTCGGCGAACTCCAGGGTGAAGCGCAGCGTCTCCTCGACCTCGTTGAAAAGGTCGAGCCTTGTCTTGGGCTCTTCGTGCGCGGTGACGGTGATGGGCGCTTCGCCGTTCTTCGCCATGCAGGCGGCGTGCACGACGTAGATGCCCAGGTCCATCATGGGGCCGCCGCCGGCGAGCCGTTTATCCACGCGCCAGGCGCGCCGCCCGAACACGAAAGCAAAAGCGCCCGTCATCTTCATGAAGCGGCCCAGGTCCTGCTGGCGCGCGTGCCGCATCAGTTCCTTGTGGTAGAGGTCGTAATGCAGGCGGTAGCCGATGCCGAGCTTGACCTTCGCGGCCTGGCACGCCGCGATCATGCGGTCGCAGTCGGCGACCGAAGTAGCCATCGGCTTTTCGGAGATGACGTGCTTGCCGGCTTTGGCCGCGCGGAGGGTGAAGTCGGGATGCAGCGCGGGCGGCGTGACGACATAGACGATGTCGATCTCGGGGTTGTCAACAATCTTGTCGAAGTTCTCGTAGTTGTAGACGTTCTGCGGCTTCAGGTTGTAATCGGCCGCCCAGCGCTCTGCCTTCTCGGGCGTTCCGGTGACGATGCCGGCGAGGTAACAGTTCCTGGTCTCGCGTAGCGCCGGTCCCAGCTGGCCGCTTGCATAGCTGCCCAGGCCCAGCAGCGCGACGCCGAGCCGGCGGCGCGGCGGAGATACCTGAGCGTGCACGCGACGGGTGGCCAGCGCTGCCGCCGCCAACGCCGAAGTGCGTAAGAAGTCGCGGCGCGAACTGCCAACCCGATGTTTCATTTCAACCTCCTTCTTACCGCAAGAAGAAGCCCGCACGGAACGGATCCGCGGGGTCGAAATAGAACTCGTTGCGGCCGGTGATGAAGGCGGTGCCGCTCACCTCCGGCACGACGGCATCATAAGGGCCGAACTTGGTGCGTTCCACCGCGCGCACCGACATCGTGCTGCCGACGATGCTCTCGATGGTGATGGTCTCGCCAAGCGCAAGCTCACCCCGGGCGTGATGAAGGGCGGCGCGAGCGCTCACGCCCGTCCCAGTGGGCGAGCGGTCGACTTCGCCATCGGCAAAGATGCAGACATTGCGGCTGTGATGACCTGCCTCGCGCGGCGGCGCAACGAAGATGGTGCCATAAAGAAAACTCAAGTCCTTTTCGAACGGATGCTCGATGGGGAACTTGGCCGCCACGGCGTGCTTGAGGCGACGTCCGAGGTCGATCTGCCGGGCGACGCTTTCGGCGGTGAGTTCGAGGCCGACGGAGGAGGCATCGACGAAAGCGTAGAAGGCGCCGCCGTACGCGACATCGAACGCAACGCGGCCCACCCCTGCGACGTCAACATGCTGGTCGCGCAGATAAACAAAGGAGGGAACGTTGCGAAACGACGCAGCCTGCACCTTGCCGTTCTGGAGTTTCGCCTGGGCGTGAACGGTCCCGGCAGGCACGTTGATGGTGAGTTCGGCGATGTCGCCGTGGGTCCGGGCGAAGCCGGCTTCGCAGGCGAGCGTCATCAGGGCGATGATGGCGTGGCCACACATCGTGCTGTAGCCCTCGTTGTGCAGGAAGAAGACGTCGAGGTCGGCGGTCGCGGAAGGAAGAACGACGGCGCCGTACATGTCGGCGTGGCCGCGCGGCTCCCACATGGTCCCGGTGCGGAGATGATCGTAGTGTTCGCGGAAGTAGCGCCGCTTCTCGAGCACGGTACGGCCTTCGATGGGCGGCAGACCATCGAGAAACACGCGCAATGGCTCGCCGCCCGTGTGCATGTCGAGGGTGGTGAGCTTTGTCCAGCCAGACGGAGGGCGCCAATTCTGCGCCGCGGCAAGGATTTGCATGCGGGACATCCTAATCCTTCTTGCTTAGCCCACACGCGCGAGCGGGCCGCAGCGCATGGAGATCGCTATGCGCTCATCAAATCTTCATCGGTGGTGCGCGAAAGTTTCATCGTGCCTTGACCTCGGCTTCATCTCGCCCTCGTAGGCTGTGCCGGTCGCGTCGGCCGCTCCGCGCGGAGACGCCAATAACGTCAAGGAGAAGAACCGACGATGTTGCGCAGTCAGAAATCACTCATCCTGCTCGCCCTCGTAACCTCCCTCATCGGCAACCTGCATGGCCAGAACGGACGCGGTAACGACCAGATCCGCAGCAGCGTGCCCGCAGCCAACCAGCGAGTCGGCAATCCTCCCAACGTGGTGGCGCCGGGGTTCTTCCTGAGCCGCGTCGCGCAAGGAACGGACCCGCTCGAGAATCCATCGGGCGTGATCACGCAGTTCGGGTTTCTCAGCGATGCAACCAAGACCGAGGCGGACGAGAACACCTACCTCGTGCTCGAACACAATCCCGGAGGTCCGACGCCGAACTACGATTACGGCCGTCGTTTCCTGTTCCAGGGACATGAGAACAGCGGGAACAAGGCGTATGTGACGCGCATCAACCTGGATGTGACGGACGCGGCACATCGCATCACTCTGCTGACGCCGGTGGGCAGCGACGCACTGACACACTTCAATTCGATCGACGGTTCCACGTGGGACCCGTTCACGCACACACTGTTGTTCACGCAGGAAGCGGGCGCGAACGGCGGAGTGATCGAGATCACACTCGACTGGCCGGTGACGGTGCGGACACTCGACGGGATCCTCGGCAAGGGCGGCTACGAAGGCATTCATCCTGACGACCGCGGGAACCTGTTCATCGTGGAAGACGTCGGCGGCACAACGGTAGCCAGTACGGCGAAGCAGCCGAACTCGTTCATCTATCGCTTTGTGCCGCAAGATGCGAGCGACCTGAGCCAGGGCGGAAAGCTGCAGGCACTGCAGGTGAGTATCGACGGCGTGCCGCTCGTATTCCATCCGGGCCGGGCGGCGAGTGACGTGGTGTCGGTGGAGCAGCTCAAGCTGCACACGCCCGGCACGTCGTATCCGGCGAAGTGGATCACGGTGCATGACACGGCCGTGGACGGGACCAGCCCGTTCAGCGCCAACGCGCTGGCGAAGACCCGGGGCGCAACTCCGCTCAAACGGCCGGAGAACGGACAGTTCCTGCCGGGATCGGACTTCCACACTTTCTTCTTCGACACGACCGGCGACACGAACGCGACCGCGGGCGGCGATCCCGCGCTGGCGGCGCGCGGCGCGTGGGGCGCGATCTGGCGGCTCGACCTCGACGGTACACGCGACCAGGGAACGCTTGCCATCTTCGTGCTCGGCACGGCGGAGCAGAACTCGTTCGACAATCTCGCGTTCGTCGATACCAAGACCCTGCTGGCCGCCGAAGACCGCGGCGACACGCTGCATGGACAACTGAACACGCTGGATTCCATCTGGGCGTACGACGTGCGCGGCACAACGCCGAACGCGCGCCGCTTCCTGGCGCTCGGCCAGGATGTGCTGGCGACCAGCGAAGACAACGAACCGACGGGCCTGCACGTCTCGGAGGGAGACACGCGCGCGCAGGGCATGCAAGGCAAGCCGCAGAATCCGACGTCGGCGCGCTGGTTCTTCACGCAGCAGCATGGGATGAACCAGGTGTGGGAGATCATGCGGTAAGAGCGGAGCAGAGTGAGGGTCCCGGTCGGGGAGTTGCGAGCGGCCGGGACCTGCAGCCGGCCACAACCGACACGCATTTCACCAAGATTTCACGTGCGCTTCATGATGCGTTAAAGCGACTGCCCTAAAATCGGTGCATTACGTTGTCTGCTTTGCGGGAGGACCCAGCGCAAAACCGGGCGCTGTTCCTCCATTCTTTTTGCCCGTAGCGCGCTTGATTCCCCCAGCCAAGGATTCACGCGGCGTTAACCAGCGCGCCGGAGCGGTGCGCTACGTTCCGACAGAGGTGTGAAGGATGCTTGCCTTGGCTGATACGGCGACTGCCGTGGACCGACTTGCGGTGAGCGGGCGCGCGCGCATCCTGATCGCTTACTTCGATGCCGGCGGCGGACACCGAGCGGCAGCGAACGCGTTGCGCAGCGTGGTCGAAGAGCAGGGACGCGCGTGGGATATCGAGCTCGTGAATCTGCAAACCGTGCTCGACAGCATCGATCCTTTTCTCAAGGTGACCGGCATCCGGCTGCAAGACCTGTTCAACCGGACGATCGGCGCGGGGTGGACGCTGGGCGCGCGACAGATGCTGCCGGTGCTGCATGGGATCATCCGGGCACGGCATCGCGCGGGCGTGCGGGCGCTCGCGCGCTTCTGGACAGAGCAGCGGCCTGACGTGCTGGTCTCGGTCGTACCGAACCTGAATCGCACACTGGCGGAGAGTCTGCGGACCGCGCTGCCCGGCGTGCCGTTCGTAACGGTCCTCACCGACCTGGCCGATCTCCCACCACACTTCTGGATGGAGAGGGAGTCGGAGCACATCATCTGCGGGACGGAGCGCGCGGCGCAGCAGGCCGAAGCGATGGGGCATGGCACGCGCACGCGTCGCGTCTCGGGCATGATCCTGCATCCGAAGTTCTACGAAGCGATGCGGGTGGAGCGAGCGCAGGAGCGCGCCACGCTGGGCCTTCGTCCCGACGTTCCGACGGCGCTCGTCCTGTTCGGCGGGCAAGGATCGCGCCGCATGCGCGTGGTGGCTGAGTCGTTGCGCCACTGCCGACGCGTGATGCAGGCGATCTTCATCTGCGGACACAACGAAAAGCTCGCTGCTGAGTTGCGCACGGCGGACCTCCCGTATCCGAATGTGGTGATCGACTTTACAAAGGAAGTGCCGCGCTACATGGCGATCAGCGACTTCTTCATCGGCAAGCCTGGGCCGGCCAGCGTGAGCGAAGCGGTGCACATGGGCTTGCCGGTCATCGTGGAGCGCAATGCGTGGACGCTGCCGCAGGAGCGCTACAACGCGGAGTGGATCGAAGAGAAGGGCGTCGGGCTGGTGCTGGGGAACTTCAACGAACTGGGGACGGCGGTGGACCGCTTGCTGAACGGCTCGGACCTGCAAGCGCTGCAAGTGCGGACGCGCGGCATCCGGAACCGCGCCGTGTTCGAGATCCCGGAGGTGCTGGACGGCATCCTGCGCGAGTCGCAGCACGGCGTTGACAGGATTACTAAGTGAGTACCTTCATGGGAGATTCACGCGACATTCACTCAGAATTAACCGCATTGCGGTAAGAGTGGTGCATGCAGGTTGTGGTGGCTGACACGCTGCTGATCTCCGACATCCATCTCGGATCGGAACTGAGCCGCGCGGCCGAAGCGCGCCGGTTGCTGAAGCAGGCGTCGTACCGGCGGCTCGTCCTGCTCGGCGACATCTTCTGCGACCTGAACTTTCGCCGGCTGAAGAAAGAGGATTGGGCGTTCCTCTCGTATATCCGCAAACTGTCGAATCCGAAGCGCGGCATCGAGGTCGTGTGGGTGGAAGGGAACCACGATCACGGACTCGTGGAGGTGATGTCGCACCTGGTGGGCGTGCGCGCCTATCGCGAGTACAGCTGGAGCGACCGCTTCCACCGGTATGTGGCGGTGCACGGTCATCAGTTCGATCGCTTCCTCATCAACAACGCATTGCTGAGCCGCGTGGGGGAGTTCGTCTACCTGCATCTGCAGCGGTTCGATCGAGAAGGCAATCCCTTCTCACGCTGGCTCGATCGCGTGAATTCCCAATGGCTGCGGCTGACGCCCAAGGTAGCAGCGGGCGCCCTGGCGCATGCGCGCGCGCGGGGCGCTGACGTGATCTTCTGTGGCCACACGCACGAAGCACTGAGGCTGGAGCGGGAGGGCATCCTCTACGTGAATACCGGTTGCTGGACGCATCACCATCCCACCTTCGTCACCGTGACCAACGGAAAAGTAGAGCTGCACTACTTCGTCAACGAGGAAACTCTGAGCAGCGAAGTCCTGGAAGATCGCGATGAAAAGATGCTGCTGCCCGAGCCCGATCTGGAGATCGCATAGTGAAGCCCGCCGATGCCATCGCCTGAGATCAATCGTCAAGTCGCGGCGGTCTGCTACCGGAAGTCGCCGGCGGGGACGGAGTTTCTCCTGGTCCGGACGACGGGTGGGCGTTGGACGTTTCCCAAAGGGAACTCGCGGCCCGGGAAGAATGCAGCACGCGAGGCGGCCCGTGAAGCCTACGAAGAAGCCGGCGCCATCGGCGTGTGCGAGCGCGCGCCGCTGGCGGTGTACCGGCACGTAAAGGCGGGCTGGGACAGCTGGCCACGGCTGGAATATGAAGTCGTCGCGTTCCTAATGCAGGTGTCGCTTACGGTGCGGAACCGCGAAGCGGCACGCACGCCGCGCTGGTTCTCGCCGGACGAGGCGAAGGAGCGGCTCGCCACCGGGCGCTCCACCGAACTCGCCGCCGAGTTGATGCGGATCATCGAGCTGGCAGTGAAAGACGTGCGCGCCTCCCGCGCACGGCACAGCGCCTGATATCCAAAGAAAAAGGGCGCCGTTGCAGCGCCCATCAGCAGGGTAGGAAGGTTCCGCACGAAGTTTGTAATAGGCGGATGTTGGCGCGGAATCACGCCACGATGAAAATCTGATGAATTCTTGCCCGTTGCCTCTGAAATCTTCCACCGCGCTGGAAAAGCTGTGCGAATCGCGCATCATTAATGCAGTGTTACAACGCGCGCTGGGAGCCCATTCGCGACGATTCACAATCGTTTAATGTGGCGGCGCTACCTTCGGTGGCATGACGCACCTGATCTACCTGGTCGAGGATGACGTCGACATCCTGCGCTTGCAGCGTCACGGCCTGGAAGCGGCCGGCTTTCAAGTATCCACTTTCACGTCAGCGTTCGGAGTGCTCGAGGCGGCACTCAAGGATTCACCGTCGCTCGTGGTGCTCGACATCATGTTGCCCGGCGGAGACGGGCTTGACCTGTGCCGGCGCATCCGCCAGTCACCTGCGCTGAACTCGCTGCCGGTCATCTTCCTGACGGCGAAGACCGCGGAGAGCGACCGGGTCCACGGGCTCGAGATCGGCGGCGACGACTACATGACCAAGCCGTTCAGCCCGCGCGAATTCGTGGCGCGAGTGAAGGCGGTGCTGCGCCGGTTCGAGCGTCCGCTGCCAAAAAAAGTGATCGAAGCGGGCGACCTGCGTATCGATGCCGGCGCGATGAAGCTGGTGGTGCGGGGGGCGCCCGTGGTGACCACGACCACGGAGTTCCGGCTGCTCGAGTATCTGGCGCGGCATCCGGGACAGGTGTTCACCCGCGACCAACTATTGGACGCAGTGTGGCGCGACACGCAGTTCGTGACGCCACGGTCGATCGACGTTTACGTGCGCAAGCTGCGCGAGAAGATCGAGCGCGCGCCCGAGGACCCGGAATACCTGGTGACGATCCGCGGCGCAGGTTATCGCTTCGAGGTGCCCGGTCAGGCCCGTTGAGGCGCACCGCGAGCGGGTACCCGCGTGTCCTCCTTCAGTGCGTGTGGTTGGCGATGGCGCGCAGCAGCCATTGCTCGAAGGTCCGGTCGCTCGGGCAGCGGTCGAGCAACCGGGGCTGGTCTTCGTCGCTGGCGAGCGTCCAGTTCGCGTACTCATCGCGCCCGAGGCGGAAGCGATAGCCGAACGCGGCGAACTTTACCGTGGTGCCCGCGTGGTAAGAGATGTCGAGCGCATCGCGAACCGTCGCGGAAAGATGCGATTCGAGAAAGTCTCGAAGCTCTTCGTAATCACTCATCGTAGGGTCTCCCAGAGTGGCCTTCAGCTTGCGTGCGGAGCAAAAGCATCGGCGAACACGATCCAAGGTCGTGCTTTAGGCTTGCTGAGGGCTAGACGACGGGAGGGGCGCGCGACAAGCGCTGCGTGATCGCGCGTGCACGCGGCGGACCGGCGGTCGAAGAAGGATCCAGACTGCGCGCAGAGGGCGGACGGGTGGATATGCTGACGGCCAGCAACAGGCCGGTCGGATACCGCTGCGGCAGCGAGAGCGCCGCAGGATCGGCGGGCTGCATCGGAGCCAATAACCGCCGGCAAGGGGATGTGGCGGGCGATGGAAACTCGGCGGGGACGCGGTTGCCGAAGCGCCCGTGCCCGTCGTTCAGCCACACGCCCACGCGCTTGCCGCTGACGGCCTGCTCGACGACCACGTCGGGGAAGCCATCATTATTCATGTCGCGCGCGGCTACGCTGAGGCCGCGCTCCGGCGATTCCAGCATCAGCTCGGTATTCGCGCCGCCGCTAAGGTGGAGTTCGATACGGATTCGGGTCTGGTCATGCCGCCAGCCGGATTCAAACAGAACGGCGCCATCCGGCTGCTGGTCGCCATCGAAATCGGCGATGGCGAGAGATCGTGCGAGCGGCGTAGGGATGCCGACGCGCGACAACGCCCCCTGGAGGCCATCTTGTGCGGCCGCGCGCTGCACTGCGAGCGCAAGGGCAAGGACGAGCAGACCGAGATGGAGGAGGCGCGCCTTCATCATGCGGGACCCGCTAACGCCGCACAGAATATCAAACCTGCGGCGCTCACTTGAGGCGGTGGGAAGCTCCAGTCACCAGTCAGGGCGATGCAGCGCATCGGATTTTCCTATTTGTTGCCACCCGTCCAATCGCCTAGGATTTCGTTGCTGCGAACCAGCAACAACTCCAGATAAGAGACGGACGAGAATGCCGAACTTGCGAATGAGTACCTGGCTGCGAACGCTGATCGCGGTAACGGTTTGTCTTGTTGGCATCGCTTCTCTCGCCAAGGCGCAGCTTGTCGTGCGCTCCTTCGACGGCGACCAAGGGCCCCAGCAGGAGAAGTGCAAGCCGGAAGAACTACGCTGCGGACGCCAGGCGGAAATGATGGCTGCGGCGAACGGCAAGCAGGTGCTGCAAGTGACGTGGCAGCACGTGAACGTTTACGACTACAACGGCAAGCAGCTGCGCTCCATCCCGTTGCCGGAATTCATCCGCAAGGCGGGACTGGACCCGAATCCGGTACCGCGGCGTGCCGGAGTAACGGACAAAGGACCGTTCGAGCCGCATGTGGTGTTCGACGAGTTCATCGGCCGCTGGGTGATGAACTTAAGTTGCCTGAACGACTGCTTCCTTGTCAGCAAGACCGCGGACGCGACCGGCGAGTGGCGCGGCGTTTACATGACCTGCCTGCAGGGCGGCCCGTGCCTGAATAACGACCCATCGCTGCAACTCGGGTATGACAAGAACGGCGTCTATCACTGCGCCGCCCACTTGGGAGACGACAATCCCAACACCATCAAGAATGTGGCGTACGACTGCTTCGCGATCCCGCCGGAGGAAGTGAAGGGAATCGGGGAAGGCAAGGAGCCGGTGCATCTCAATCGCAATCACAACATGATGATGCACATCCGGCCGGCCGTGGACCAGAACCCACGCAAGGCAACGAATGCGCCGGCGATGTTCGCTGCGCGGACGTGTTATCGCCCTGAACCTGGCGGTTGCCAGAAGGCGACCAACTTCGTCTTCGAATGGATGGTGACCACGTTCACCTGGAATGGCGTGACCGGTACCTACGGCCCCGACCAACTCATCAAGACCGACGTCGGTTCGCAACAGAACAAGTGGCTCTACAGCATTCCGTGTTGCGGGCCGAATGCGGCGATCCCGCAGATGGGCAGCGACGTCCCGGTGCGGATACAGGAGAGCCATCGGCTCAACAACCTGGTGCAGAACGGATCGCATCTGCAAGTGGTCTTCGGCTCCGGTCCGTGCACGCACGACTGCGGCGCGCAGGGTGAGGACAAGAAGAACATCATGTTCTGGGCAGACCTCGACTGCACCGACCCGGCTGCGTGCAAAGTCGCGCAGACCGCGAAGATCGCAGGACCGGAAGCGCTGTTCCCCAGCGTCGGTGTCGATGACAAGGGGAACGTCGGCATCATCGCGGCGTCGTCATCCGAGAAGGACTACCTTTCCATCCTGCTATGGACGCATAAAGCGATCGATCCGGCGAATACATTCAGCGAGCCCATCACGGTGGTTGCCGGGACGCATCCCTACACCTGCCCGAACCGGATGAACCTTGCGCTGATTGCGAGCGCGGTGGGAATGCTGACGGTGCGCGACCCGCGCGACGGCTCAAAGCTGTGGACGACGCACCAGTATGCGAATGACGCGACACCCTGCGTGTGGAATTCGCGGCTCGTCGAGTATCAGCCGAGTGCGGCGGTGAAGGGCGCGGCAAAACCACGGAAGAAGTAGCTCTCAACCATGGACTCGAGGAAAGTCTTCGATCTGAAGCGATCAGCAGGAGGGGACGATGCCAAAGACTGCCGAACTGCAGAGGTCGGTGTATGAGCCGGACCAGCCCGGACTCGATTTCCCGGCCGTGCCGACGTTCGCCACGCGCGCCGAAGAGGGCATGCATCGCAAGCAACGGCTGGTGGCGGCGTGTCGCGCCTTTGCGCAGCATGGTTTCGATTACGGATTTGCCGGGCACCTGACGGTGCGCGATCCCGAGCGGCCTCAGCTTTATTGGACGAATCCGATGGCGGTCCACTTTTCGCAGGTAAGGATGTCGAACCTGATCCTGGTTGACCATCAAGGGCAGGTGGTGGAAGGGAACCACGCGGTCAACCGCGCCGGCTTCGTGCTGCATGCGGCGGTCCACGAGGCGCATCGTGACATTGTGGCGATGTGTCATGCGCACACCATTTATGGAACGGCGTTTTCGTCGCTCGGCCGCCC
Source organism: uncultured Terriglobales bacterium (assembly GCA_964460655.1). Classification (GTDB taxonomy): domain Bacteria; phylum Acidobacteriota; class Terriglobia; order Terriglobales; family Acidobacteriaceae; genus CAVUAF01. The sequence goes on from CAYWSH010000003.1 coordinate 32,905, forward strand.
ACTGGATCCCATCAGCCAGGATGCGGCTTGTTTTTTCGAAGACCACATGGTGATCCGCGAGGAAGCGGGCGCAGTGGCGGTGGAGACAGACGCAGGTCATGCGGTCGCGGCGGCGCTCGGCAAGGTGAAGGCGATCATTCACCAGAACCACGGGCTCCTCACGGTGAGCCGGCACAGCATCGATGCGGCCGCTTTCTGGTTCATCGGACTCGAACGCTGCTGCCGGCAACAATTGCTGGTCGAGGCGACCGGTTCCAAGCCGGTCATGGTCTCGCCGGAGAAGGCCCGCCACAGCCGCGAACACGTGGGAAGTGAATACATCGGCTGGCTGCACTTTCAGCCGCTCTACAGTCAGCTCGTCAAGACCAGCCCGGACATGTTCAGTTGAGCACTGATCCGAGCGAGCGGCAGGCTTATCGCAAGGTCACGTGGCGGCTGATCCCGTTGCTGTTCATCTGCTACGTGTTCGCGTATCTCGACCGCGTCAACGTAGGTTTTGCCAAGCTGCAGATGTCGGCCGACCTGGGCCTGAGCGACACGGCGTACGGAATCGGCGCGGGCGTCTTCTTCCTCGGCTATTTCGTGTTCGAGATCCCCAGCAATCTGGCGCTCCACCGTTTTGGCGCACGCATGTGGATCGCGCGCATCATGCTGACCTGGGGAGCGATCTCCGGCTGCATGATGCTGCTGACCAGCCCGTCGGCGTTCTACATGCTCAGGTTCGCGCTGGGCGTTGCCGAAGCCGGATTCTTTCCGGGCGTGATCCTCTATTTGACTTACTGGTATCCCGCTGCACGACGCGGAACGATCACGGCGGTGTTCCTGACCGGGATCCCGCTGGCGGGAGTGATCGGCGGGCCACTCTCGGGATGGATCATGACGCGCTTCGACCACGTGCTCGCCTTGGCGGGGTGGAGATGGTTGTTCGCGCTGGAAGCGTTACCGTCTCTGTTATTGGGAGCGATGGTGCCGTTTTGTCTCGACAATGACATTGCCTCCGCGCAGTGGCTCTCCCAGCAAGAGAAGATGTTGCTCACGGAGCGTTTGGCGGAAGAGAACAAGCAGATCGCGGTCCACAGCTTCCGACAAGCGATGATGAGCGGCCGCGTGTGGGCGTTGAGCCTGGCTTACTTTGGCCTGGTGATGTCGCTTTATGGTGTCGCTTTCTGGCTGCCGAGCCTGTTGCGGACGGCGGGCGTGCGCGATGCGTTCAACATCGGCCTGCTAGCGGCGGTGCCGTACGCGGCGGCTGCCGCGGCGATGGTGTTGGTGGGACGTAGCGCCGACCGGAGGAATGAACGCCGATGGCACGTGGCGCTACCGGCGATCGCGGGTTCTTGCGGGCTCCTGTTCAGCGCGATGTACACGAACGACGTCGCCCTGACGGTGGCCTTCCTGAGCATCGCCGTCGCGGGAACGCTGGCGGCGATCAGCCAATTCTGGTCTCTGCCGCCCGCATTCCTCGGCGGCGCGGCCGCGGCGGGTGGAATCGGGCTGATCAACTCGGTCGGAAATCTGGCAGGCTTCCTGAGTTCACCGATGATGGGGTGGATCTCGGACCACACGAAGAGTATGGCGTTGGGGCTCGAATGCATCGCCACCTTCCTGGTCATGGGAGGGTTGACATGCGTATTGATCGGCGGCACGGCGGGCCCTCAGGGGACGCGCCAGGACGTCGCAGCGGATGACTAGTCCGCCGGCTGCTTGGTCTCAATCAGCCAGGCGAGCCAGCACCGCTTCGAAGTCCTCATCTCGTCCCTGCCAACGCAACTGGTCCACATCGTCGAACAGCGCGATGTCGGTCCGCAGCGTCGCGAGGGTGCGAAACAGCATCGCTTGGGTCCGTTCGCGTGCGAGCGTGGCGGCTAGAGTGCTCGCATTCGCGACCTTCACCCCCCACTGGCGGTAGTCATCGGGAACAGATTCCAAGTGGCTGAATCTGGCCAGGACCGCGGCCGAGGACTTTGCTCCCCATCCCGGCAGTCCGGGATATCCATCGGCTGCATCCCCCACCAGTGCGAGATAGTCAGGGATGGACGCCGGCGGGACGCCGAATTTCTTGATCACTCCGGTCTCGTCCAAGGTGACCTGTGTCCGCCGGATCAGTTGCACGATGCGGGTACCCCGCACGCACTGGGCAAGGTCTTTATCGGGTGTGCAGATGACCACACGTCCTACGCGAGCATCGCTCGCCGCGGCCGTTGCGGCAGCAGCCAGGGCATCGTCTGCCTCGAATTCAACCATCGGCCAAACCACCACGCCGGCCGAGCGCAACGCGTCTTCGAGCAGGGGGAATTGTGCCAGCAGGTCAGGCTCAATGCCCTCGCTCGTTTTGTAGCCGGGCCAGAGTCCGTTACGGAATGACTCGATGACGTGATCGGTGGCGACCGCGAGGTGCGTCGTGCCGTTGCGAATCATCGTTCGCATCGAGGTGAGTACCCCGCGGACGGCGGCGACCTCCATGCCATTACGATCTTTCGCCGACGGCAAGGCGTAGTAGTGGCGAAACAATTCATACGTGCCGTCGATCAGGAATATGTCCAATGCCGCTCCCCGAGCGGAACGCTACAGGAAGGGCCATGCGCAATCAATCGAGCGGAGCGCTATGCGGCAAAAAAAGCTGCCCATTGCTGAGCAGCTTTGAGTTCTGGTCTTTTCCGACCGCTACTTCGGTTCGGTCGCGCAGCCTTTGGAGACGGTCCGCACGTTCGCCACGTTGATGCCTATCTGCGGGATCTGCACCCCGACCTGCTGTGCCAGTTGGGCCTGGCGCTGGGCGTCGATCTCGCGGCGGGAATTGTCGATGCGGCCGCCAACGTCAACGGTCTCGCCGACGTGGTCGCGCAGGCTAGCGATGCTGCGCAAGCGATACAGGGAACCGTCGGTGGCCCGGAGCACGAAGAAGTCCTCCGTGCCTACCAGGCAGCCGGTAAAGTGCTGCATCGCTGACGAGTCGTTATCAACCACGATCGGCACGCCCGCCGCTTGCGGCAACGCGCCGCCGGTAGTGGTGGTCGTGGTAGTGGTTTGCGAAGCGCTCGGCACCGTGGTGGTCGTGGTCTGCTGCGCAGGCGCAGGGACCGGCACCGGTATGATGATCGCGACGCCGTTCTTCACTTCCGCACACCCGTGGGAGACGGTCGTGATCTCGCTAACGTTCAGGCCGTGCCGCGGCATCTCCACGCCCGCGGCGTTTGCCGCCGGCGTCTGTGCCTGAGCCACGCGTTCGCGCTCATGATCGCTGATCTGGCCCTTGAGTTCGACGACGTCGCCAAGATGCGCCTTGAAGTCGTCCTCGCTGTGGCTGTGCAGACGATAGAGCTGGCCATCATCGGCACGCAGCATGTAATTGTCGTGCGTGCCTACCAGACAGCCGCGGTAATACTCTTTGGCGCCGGCTGACGGGACAGCCAACAGAGCGATCACCGCGACGGCAATAAGAACACCAATACGATTTCGCATGTTTATCTCCTTTTCTTGAGAGACTCCGCAGGGTCCGCCAAGAAACACGCTGGCGGCTACGAGCCCTACGGGCTCACTTCGGGATCGACGCTTTTGTCGAAGATGCCCTTATTTAGAACCGCCGGGATGAGCCGCAGGATGTCTCCCGTAAGGGCTCAAACCAGCCCTGAGAGCACCGCTAGAAGAGGATCGCTATCTTGAGGGCCATACAGCGAGTGGCTCGCCGCGCAGCGTGGGTTGGGGAGCGCTCTCCGCTGTGGTACGATGCGCCGCATCCTGCGGCGCGCTGCGCTGCCCAGAGTCCAAAATTAAGCGAGGTTGCAATGTTCCGGAGACAGCTCACATTGGCTGTTTTTGCTCTCGTGATCCTGAATGTAAGCGCTTACACGCAGCCCACACGTGCCGATTATGAACACGCGCTCAACCTGCGCGAGCGCTATCGGAACCTGGCGCTCAACATTGCCGAGCCGCCGGTCTGGATCCGCGGCAGCGGCCACAAGTTCACATACCGCAAGAGCGAGGCAGGCGGCGGCAGCTTTGTGCTGGTGGATGCCGATGCCGGAACCAAGGGGCCGGCATTCGATCACGCCGCGGTGGCAGCAGCTTTGTCGCGCGCGACGGGCGAGCATTACACCGCGGTGACGCTGCCGTTCCGTGCCTTTTTGTCGACGGATAGCGGCATCGAGTTTCCGCTCGGCGATAACCGCTGGAAATGCACGTCGGCCGACACCACCTGTTCGATCATGGGACCGCTGCGCGCGGGGAATTTCGGGCAGAGGTTCTTCGACCTTCCCGATGACGAGAATGACAACGCCCGCGACGCCACCAGCCGACCTTCGCCCGATCACAAGTGGGAAGCCTTCATCGATAACTTCAATGTCTGGTTGCGGCCCGCGAAGCCGGGGCAGGGACGACGTGGGCGTGGCGCCGTCGCCGGCGAGCCGACTCCCGAGAATACAGCGGCGACGGAAGGAGCTTTTGCGCTCAGTCTCGATGGATCGGAGGGGAATGCCTACTCACTGCGCGACATTGCGTGGTCACCCGATTCACGGTACCTGGCCGCCTACCGCGTGCGTCCGGGATACGACCGCGAAGTACATTACGTCGAATCATCTCCGACCGATCAGCTCCAGCCCAAGTATTCGTCGATGCGGTACAACAAACCCGGCGACGTGCTCGCATCGCAACAGCCGGTACTGTTCGATATCGCCACCAAGCGCGAAACCAATATCGACAACACCCTGTTCCCGAATCCCTATCAGCTTTCCCGTATCACCTGGTGGAAAGACAGCCGTGGATTCACCTTCGAGTACAACCAGCGCGGACATCAGATCTACCGCGTAGTCGAGGTGGATGCAGCGACCGGCAAGGCGCGCGACTTCGTCACGGAGAAGAGCGCGACATTCATCGACTACCCGCGGCTTTCGTCGAATGCACGCGATCACGGATGGATCTATCGCCACGACGTGAACGACGGGAAGGAAGTCATCTGGATGTCGGAACGCGATGGCTGGCCGCATCTTTATCTATACAACGGCAAGACGGGGCAGCTCGAGAATCAGATCACCAAGGGAACGTGGGACGTACGCGCCGTGGACCGCGTCGATGATGAAAAGCGCCAGATATGGTTCGAGGCCAGCGGGATGTATCCCGGCAAGGACCCGTACTTCGTTTACGCCTACAAGATCAACTTCGACGGCACGGGTCTTATTCGGTTGACGGACGACGAGGGCAATCACGATCTGCGTTACTCGCTCGATGGGAAGTATTTCGTCGATACGTGGTCTACGGTCGCTAGCGCGCCGGTCACGCAGCTGCGGCGTACGGAAGACAACAAAGTCGTGCTCGAGCTCGAGCGTGGTGACATTCGTCAGCTGATCGCGGCCGGCTGGAATCCGCCCGAGGTCTTCAGCGCCATGGGCCGTGACGGCAAGACGGATATCTGGGGTGTGATCTACAAGCCGGCGCATTTCGATCCCGCGAAGAAGTACCAGGTGATCGAGAACATCTATGCCGGGCCACAGGGATCGTTTGTGCCCAAGGCGTTTGCGGCCACGGGTGAACCCCTCACCGAGTTGGGGTTCGTCGTGGTCCATATCGACGGCATGGGCACGAATAACCGCTCCAAGGCCTTCCACGACGTCGCCTGGAACAACCTGAAAGATGCCGGACTGGAAGACCGTATTCTGTGGCACAAGGCAGCCGCCGCATCGCGGCCGTGGTACGACATTTCGCAGGGCGCGGGGATATTCGGCACTTCCGCCGGTGGGCAGAACACGATGTCGGCATTGCTGTTCCATCCGGAGTTCTACAAGGTCGGAGTGGCGAACAGCGGCTCGCACGACAACCGCATGGACAAGATCTGGTGGAATGAACTGTGGATGGGCTGGCCCATCGGCCCGCAATACGCCGCCTCGTCCAATGTGGACAACGCTCACCTGCTGCAAGGCAAGCTCATGCTGGTAGTCGGGGAGATGGACAAGAACGTGGATCCGTCATCCACTTTCCAAGTGGTGAATGCGCTGATCAAGGCCAACAAGAGATTCGATCTGTTGTTTGTGCCGGGCGGTGGGCACGGCGCCGGCGGTCAGTACGGCCAGCGGCTGCTGATGGACTTCTTCGTCCATAACATGCTCCACGCGGAACCACCTGAGTGGAATGATGCGCCGCCGCTGCCGGGACCCCGGACGGCGACCGCCGTGGGAGGGCAGTAGGTCAAGCAGACTGGGAGCGCATCCATCGCAACTTCAGCGCGAGCGGCGTGCCGATGAACTCGGAGGACTCGGCCGCTACGGAATAGACGCAAGCGGCGGATGTCCGCGCTTTGGGCGCATTGCTTTCGTCAATGCAACGCCTCCGGTTTTTCCTGCTTGAAGCGGCTGCCGTCATTTCCTACGATGCATTTGCTCTCTGGTGCTCTTGGCACCGCGCGCCCCCATGCCTACGAACCCCGTTGATCCTGGTCATCGGCTCATCCTCGATGGGAAGCCCATGTCATTTCGTGAAGATGACACGGTTCTGCTCGCGCTGATGCGCGCAGGGATCCATCCGACCGGCGGGGGCTGCCTCTGCCTTGCGGGTGATTGCGCCCACTGCCTGGCGGTAGTGAACGGCGTCGCTTATGTGCGCACCTGCCAGACCAAGGCAAAGCCGGGGATGGTGGTGGAGCGGCATCCCGCAAATGGATACCCGAAGTTGCTACGCGATGACGTGCCCACCACTCCCGTGACGGTGCGCAATCTGCACTGCGATGTGGTGGTGATCGGTATGGGCGAAGCAGGCCGCGCCGAAGCAGAGCAAGCCCAGCGTAGGGGCAAGCGAGTCATCACCCTGGATGCCGGGGCCGGCGAGGAAGTCATTGGCGTTTACCCGGGCCCGCTGGTGGTGGCGCGGACTGACGCGGGCATGTTGCAGGTGCATCCGAGCGAGGAGATCGTTGTGGCAACCGGGGCAGCAGAGATCCAAGCAGTAGCACCCGGCAACGGCTTGATGGGGATCTTCACCAAGCAAGCTGCCGAAGAGCTCGCGGCAGCTGGAGTCGATCTTGGAAGACTGGTTGCCGTCGGTACACCACCGAGAGGTGTTGCGTGCGAGAAGACCGACGGCAATATCGTCCGTTTCGAAGGCAGCGATCGCGTGCAGGCGGTCGTGGTGCGCGATACGGCGGGAAAGGAACAGAGGCTCACGTGTGATTCGGTCTCGGTTTCCATGGGACTGTATCCGCGCGATGCGCTGTTCCGTATGGGCCGAACGCTGAATCCTACGGGCAGCCGAGCAGTGGTTCGTGTGGTCGGCAGCGCTGCCCAGACGGCTGATATTCCACCGTGTCCGCAAGCGGGGACCGTGTGCCCGTGTTCCGGTGTGAAGGTGGAAGACCTGCAAATGGTCTGGGAGCACGGCTTTCACGAACTCGAGATGGTGAAGCGTGCGACCCTGGCAGGGACCGGTACATGTCAAGGTTCGGTATGTCTCCCGCACATTCGCAGCTTTCTCGCCGATCGCGGTGAAACGTTACAAGCGCCCTTCACGGCTCGTCCCGTCACGCGCCAGGTCACGATCGGCGAAGCAGCTGCGGGCGCGCAGCATATGGCGACACCGCGCACGGCGCTGCACGACGAACACCTGCGTCTCGGTGCAGCGATGGAGCGGATCGGCGGCTGGTGGCGGCCGTGGCACTACGGCGATCAAGCGGAGGAGTACCGGGCGGTCCGCGAGGCTGTCTCGCTGGGCGACGTGAGCACGCTCGGCAAGATGATGGTTTCCGGTCCTGATGCGTTAGCTTTTCTGGAGCGGCTCTATCCCACGAAGGTCGCGACCATCAAGCCCGGCCGTTGTCGCTACGTTCTGCTGCTCGACGAGCGGGGATACTGCATCGACGATGGCATGATCTGTCGCGACAGCGACACCCGTTTCTACCTGACCTTCACCACCGGTGGCGCCACGCATGCCGAGCTCTGGGTCCGGGACTGGGCCGAGACCTGGAACATGGATGTGCGCATCCTGAATCGCACGATGTCCATGGGCGCCATCAACGTGACCGGGCCGCTGGCGAGCGAACTGCTCAAGCGAGCGGGGGCGGCTGCATTGCCGGAGTATCTGGAACAAAAGCAAGCGGAGGTCGCCGGAGTCGCTTGCCGCATCTTTCGCCTCAGCTTTACCGGAGAGCTCTCCTATGAGCTGCACCATCCCGCGGGGGAAGCAGTCAACTTGTGGCGCAGCCTGATGCAGGCGGGTGCGGGGCTGGGAGTGAGACCACACGGGCTCGACGTCCTCTTGCGGCTGCGGCTTGAAAAAGGGCACATCCTTGTCGGCCAGGACACGGATTTCGATTCGACCCCGCGGCGTCTCGGTCATGAATGGGCAGTGAAGCTGGAGAAGCCGGAGTTCATCGGCAAGCATGCGCTCCTGCGGACGAACAAGATCCCGCTCGATCGCAAGCTGGTCGGACTCGAGACCGATGGCCCGACGCCCAAAGAGGGTGCGGTGCTGTGGAAGGGGCCTGACTATGCGGGATATGTGACTTCCAGCGTTTACTCGCCGGCTTTGCGCAAGACGGTGATGCTGGCATGGCTCAGGCTCTTTGAGAACCAGCTTCCGGAGGAAGTGACTATCCACGGTCATGCGGCGCGTCGCGTCGCTACGCCGTTCTACGACCCGGAGGGAACCCGTGCGCGCGCTTGAACTGATGCGGGGCACCCGCGTGGTTGCGACGGCGCTTGCGCTCGCGAATGTTCGCTGGCCAGCCGGAACCATCGTGCTGCGCACCGCACCGGACGAGATACTCGCCTTTCCCGCCTGCTCACCAAATGTGAGTGGCGACCCGCACGCGATCGTGGACGTCGAGGAGGGCTTCGTGGGTGCGTGGTTCTCGGCCGACGAAGCCGATCGAATCCTTGAACATCACTGCGAATGGGAGGTTCCGGCTGTGCGCCCCGCGTTTGCGCAAGGCGCCATCGCGGAATTACCGGCCAAGCTCTGGTTAGAACGGGACCGCGTCTTGATCCTGGTACCGGCGCCGTACGCGGCCGAATTCACGGAGCGCATCGCGTGAACGAATTCATCGAACGCCAGGTCGAGTTCCAGTGGACGAAGCCGAAGCCGAGCTACGACGTGGTGATCGTTGGCGGCGGAGGGCATGGTCTGGCGACAGCGTATTACCTGGCGACGCGGCACAACATCACGAATGTGGCGGTGCTGGAGCAGAAGTACATCGGGTCGGGAAACAGCGGGCGCAATACCACGGTGATCCGTTCGAACTACGGCATTCCCGAAGCGGTCAAGTTCTATCAGCGCAGCGTGGATCTCTACTACGGGCTGGAGCAGGAGACCGGCCGCTGGATCATGCACCAGCAGAAAGGTCTGTTGTGGCTCGCGCACAATGAGGCCGGCATTCGTGGAGAACGCGCGCGCGCCGAAGTGAACACCGCTTTCGGCGCGAAGACCGAATATGTGGAACCGTCCGAGATCAAGAGGATCTGCCCGCAACTCGACCTGAGTGGCGGGGGAAAATGGCCGATCGTGGGAGGTACTTATCACCCTGCAGGTTCGACGGCACGCCATGACCGCGTGGTATGGGCATTTGCGGAAGGCGCCATGCGGAGTGGTGTCCACATCCATCAGCGAACGGCTGTCACGGGGCTGCTGAGATCCGGCGACCGCGTGACCGGAGTGATGACGGACAAGGGTCCGATCTCGGCAGGGTTGGTGGTGTCGGCGACGGGAGGTCAGGTCACCCTGCTCGCGTCGCAAGCCGGGGTCCGCTTGCCGATCCGTACGCATCAACTCCAGGCGTTCGTTACGAACCACTACGCGCTCGAATTCAACGCCATGGTGCTTTCCACGACGCTCCTTTTTTACATCTCGCAAACGGCGCGCGGCGAGATGCTTTTCGGAGCGGAGATCGATCGCCAGCCGAGCTACTCCTACAGCTCCAGCCACCCGATGCTGCAGAGCAACTGCTTCCGCGCCCTGGCGCTGCTGCCGTTCTTGCGCAATCTGCGGATCCTGCGGCAGTGGACGGGCATTTGCGACATGAGTCCCGATTACTCGCCGATCATGGGCCCAACGGGCGTGGACGGCTTTTACATCACGACCGGCTGGGGCACATGGGGGTTCAAGGCGATCCCTGCGGGAGGCGAGCAGATGGCGCAACTGATCGCGACCGGCAAAGCGGACTTGATCGCCCCGTTCGCTCTGGACCGCTTCGCACGCGACCGGACCCTGGCCGATCGCGGCTCGGCGGGAACGCACTGAGGATGAACATATGAGCCTACAGATTCCCTGTCCGCACTGTGGTCCGCGCTCGGTCCACGAATTCCTGTACGGAGAGGTTCCGGCTGTTCCCGAATCACTCACCGATCCCGACGCGCGCGATCTGGATCGCGCCTTTATGAGGAACAATCCCGCAGGCCTAACGGTGGAGCGGTGGTTCCATGTCTACGGCTGCCGACGATGGATCACGGTGAAGCGCGACACGACCTCGGATCTGAGCCCGACGTCTGCAGCGATGAAGTGAAGCTGTCATCCGTTGGTTCAACGCTTTACCCTTCATTGCCGTGGTCGTTTCGGTGCCTTGATCATGGCGTTGCTCAGCCCTTTTTCAGACATCAACTTCTCGATGTCCTTGATCTCGATCGGCACAAAAGCAGAAAGATCTTCATAGCCGGTCTCGGTGATCAGCAACATATCTTCCAGACGGATGCCGGTGTGATCTTCTTCGATGCGCATTTCGGGTTCGATCGTGAAGATGTGCCCCGGTTCAAGCGTGGCGCCGCTGCCCAGACCGCCAACATCGTGCACTTCCATGCCGACCGCGTGGCCCAACCCTCGCGCCGTGTTTTGCTGCCGGCGGTAGTTTTCGACGAATGCTTTCGCTGCGTTCTCGATCTTGGGATCGGTGAATGTGGCGGCAGCCAGGATCGCATCCATCTTCACAACGGCGTTCTTGATCACATCTGCCGGAGTGGCGTGTACCTTGATCGATGTCATCAATGCGCGATACAGCTTCAAATAGATCCCGTACGCCTCGCGTTGACGCGGCGTGAATCTGCCGTTGGCGGGAAAGACCCGCGTCACGTCCGACTGGTAATACTTGAAATCGGGCGCGTAGTCGAACTGGACGAGGTCGCCGTCCATCAACTGTGCGGTGTTGCGGTTGTAGTGCGTATAGTACGTATTCTCGCCCGTCGCGATGAGGGCGAAGTACGCAGCACCGAACGCGCCATTCTTCTTGAAGACGAACTCGGCGTCCGCTTGGAGTTCGTACTCATGCATGCCGGGTCGCGCGTCACGCATCGCCTCCATGATGCCGAGGCCGGCGATCCGCGTCGCTTCACGGATCACGGCGATCTCTCGTGAACTCTTCACCGCCCGCAAGGGGTTGATGATCCGATCGAGATTTCGAATGTCTGCGTCCGCTGAGACCTCTTTCAACTTTGCAATGAAGGTGGCCTCGCGCGAGTCGCGTCCGTCCCAAGGGTCGTTCTTGTTGGCCGCCCACAAACGTGTCGGATCTCCTTGGGACTGACTGCCGAGGACCTCGGCCGCAAATGGCGTATAGATCGTGCGATGGTCGGCGAGTAAGGCTTTGACCGCGTCGGAGAACTCGGAGCGAGCCAGTGCTGCGTCGACGCCGTAGACCTCCGCTGTCGCGGTTCCCGGACCGACTCCCGGTCCATACTGGCTCTTGTCCTGCATCGTGGTCTTGGGCTGAAGATAAACAGTCGTCTTCTTTGTTCGGCCATCGATGATCACGCCGGCGCGCGGTTCGGTTATGCCGGTCAGATAGAAGAACTGGTTGTTCTGCCGGAACGGCACTTCGCCGGGAGGCTCCGTCGTGCCGAGAACGATCGCGACGCCGTCGCCGATCTGCGCCATCACGCGTGCACGGCGCGCGGCGAATTCCTCGGCCGGAAACACGTCAATGCCACGGAATACCGGTTGCGCGGTGACGGAGCCGACCAACAAGAGCAGGCATGCGAGGTGTTTCATCGAGGTCCTCATTTGCGCGATGCGCGGGAGCGTAACAGGCCAGAAGGCCGGTACCAAGCAGCAGCAGTGAAAAGACCCCGAGCGTTAGTGGATCACTCGTCGGACCTCGAGTAGGACGGGATTGTCCTGATCGCAGGAATCGACGCGGTAGGGTTGCATTCCGCATGTCAAAACGAAAGGACAGACAAGCCGAGGCGCCTGCGGCCCCTGCTGTAGCGAAAATGCCGCGCTAGTACGCAAGCAGCGTGCATTCTTAACGTGGGTCGATGTTTCGCATAGCGGAACAATGGGGCCACGCGTAATCTTGCTTGCATAACGGCCTGCAAATCTCATTCACTTGTCTTCTACACCAAGCCCCTGCCCTAAGAGGATGGAGGTAGTCATGCGTCGCAACACTTGGATTGCGCTGTGGGTGTGCCTCGCCCTTTCGTCAGCACTTCTCGCGCAGGAATCACGCGGCACCATCACCGGCCGCGTGACGGATCCATCGAAGGCCGTCATCGCGGACGCAACGGTCGTCGTGATCGATGCAGCGCGCGGCGCCAGTATCGCGCTCAACACGAATCCTGAAGGTCTCTTCCGCGCACCTTTCCTCGTCCCCGGCACTTACGAAGTGAGCGTCGAGGCCCGGGGCTTCAAGAAGTATCTCCGCCGGGGCGTGACGCTCGCGATGAATGAGACGCGCGACCTGGAGATCACGCTCGAGGTCGGCGGCAGTTCAGAAGTTGTTTCCGTCACGGCCGAGGTCCCGACGCTGCAGACTTCGGATGCCTCGATGGGCCAGACGGTGGACACACGCCGCGTGGCGGAGTTGCCTCTGGTGCACGGCGACCCCTACACGCTGATCGCGCTCTCCCCGGGAGTGACGTTCTCGCGCGATCCGCGGCTCGACCGTCCGTTCGAGCCGACCCACATCGTCGGCTTCACCATGAACGGGACGCGCGCCAACCGCAGCGATCTCACCATCGACGGCGTTCCCAGCACGGCGCGAGCGAACCAGAACGAAGTCATCTCGTCCTACGTGCCGCCGACCGACATCATCTCGGAATTCAAGATCCAGACGGCGACGTTCGACGCGCAATTCGGGAGCACGGAAGGCGGCGTGACCAGCATCGCCATCAAGTCGGGCACGAACGCTTTCCACGGTACCGGATACTTCTGGGAAGAACCCGGTGGGCTCGCCGCGAACGACTGGATCGCCAACTCGCGCGGCCAGAAGCGGCCCTTCACGTTCTCGAATCGCTACGGCCTCACCGGCAACGGCCCGGTCATGATCCCGAAGCTTTACAACGGCAAGAACAAGACGTTCTGGACGTTCGGGTGGGAGGGGATTCGCGACTCGCGACCGCGTTACGACAGCACGACGCCGACCGTCCCCACCGAGGCCATGAAGAACGGCGATTTCTCTGCGTTCCTCACCCTCGGCTCGCAATACCAGATCTACAACCCGTTCACGCGGCGGGTATCGACGCCGGGTCACTACATCGAGGACCCGTTCGTTGGCAACATCATCCCGTCGGGCTTGATCAACCCGGTGGCGAAGAACCTGCTGAAGTTCTGGGGTAGTCCCAAGTCGGCGTTCACGCCGGGGACAGCGTTCCTGGGGAACAACCAGGATTCCTCGCTCTCGGAAAAGACGCTCAAGTACGACACCTACACGATCCGCATGGACCACAACATCACGCCGACGCAAAAGCTGTTCGGCCGTGGCAGTTGGTACGACCGTCACAGCTTCTACAACGACTACTTCAACAGCATCGCGACGGGGACGCTGTTCCAGTTCATCTCACGGCAGGGAGTGCTCGACTACGTCAACACGGTGAATCCGACGACGGTCTTCAATCTCCGGTATGGCTACAACCGTTTCGTCCGCTGGCAGGACATGAATCCGGCCGGATACGGGTTCGATCTGACGAGCGTCGGCTTCCCGTCATCGTTCGCCAATACGATCCCGGAAAGCATTCGCCGCTTCCCGCGCATCGACTTCCCCAGTGGCACGTACCAGGGCACAGGCCAAGGCAACGAGTTCCGTCCGAACGACCTGCACTCCATCCTGGGATCGGTCGATAAGTCGCTGGGCGCGCACTTCCTGCGCGGTGGCGTGGAGTTCCGCTCCTACCGCCAGAACGACGTCTTCACCAGCAACGACGAGAGCGGCCGCTTCACCTTCGACAACACCTACACCAAGCAGACGGACACGGCGAGTGCTCCCCAGGAAGGGCTCTCGTTCGCGGCGTTCCTGCTGGGCATACCGACCGCCGGCAGCGGCAGCTACGTGAATGTTCCCGCCAGCTTCGCCGAGCAATCGACCACGTGGGGCTTCTTTGCGCAGGATGATTGGAAGGTATTGCCGCGACTGACGCTGAATCTCGGCTTGCGCTACGAGTTCGAAACGCCAATGACCGAGCGCTTCAACCGCAGCGTCTCCGCGTTCGACACAAGGTATGTGCAGGGGATCCAGACGGCGGTGCAGGCTCGTTACGCGACGGCGCCGACGCCGGAAGTGACGGCGGCGAACTTCCGCGTACTTGGAGGGCTGCTGTTCCCGGGCGCCGGCACGTCGGGCGAGGCGCTCTACCAGACTCCGAAGAAGAACCTGATGCCGCGTTTCGGCTTCGCCTACAGCCTGACGCCGAAGACAGTAGTGCGCGGCGGCTACGGTATCTTCTACGGCTTCCTCGGGCAGCGGCGGGGCGACGTGATCCAGTCCGGCTACAGCCAACAGACGAGCCTCATCCCCACGCAGAACCAGCTCGATCCCAACGGGCGCGTCATTTACACGGCTACGTTGTCCAATCCGTTCCCGAACGGAGTCGTGCAGCCGGTGGGTGCATCGCAGCAGCAGCAGACCTTCCTCGGGCAGGCGATCTCGTTCTTCAACCAGCGTCCGCAAACGCCGTACATGCAGCGCTGGGAGCTCGATGTGCAGCGCGAGCTGCCGTATGGCCTGACGGTGGAAGCAGCGTACGTCGGGAATCGCGGGACGCACATCGAGGTCACGCGCAATCTCAACGTCACGCCACAGCAATACTTGAGCAGGAGCCCGCTGCGTGACAACGTGACGCGTTCGTATCTGATCGCCAGCCTGGCGAATCCGTTCTTCGGCATCCTGCCCTCGACGACGACCATCGGCGGCTCCAGCACGATCGCGCGCGAGCGCCTGCTGCGGCCGTTCCCCGAGTTCGATACCGTCACGACCACCGATAACGGCGGTTATTCCTGGTATCACTCGGGTCAGTTCCGCGTGGCGAAGAAGATGTCACACGGTCTGAGCGCAGGAGTGAGCTACACGTGGTCGAAATATATGCAGGCGACGGAATTGCTGAACCAGGATGATCCGCGGCCGACGCGCTTCATCTCCGACGCGGACTATCCGCATCGCGTCACCGTCAACTGGATCTACGACCTGCCGTTCGGTCCTGGCAAGTGGTTCTTCAACGGTTCGCACTGGCTCGGTTCGCGGCTGGCGAGCGGCTGGCAGTGGCAGGGCGTCTTCACGCACCAGAGCGGCCCGCCGATCAACTTCTGGAGCAGTGCCTGCAACGCCGCCAACTCGTGTTCCGGCGTCGGCTCCGGCTATATCTACAACGGCGACTTGCGCAAGATGGAGCTGTCTAGCGACCTGCGGTCGATCGCACAGTACTTCACCACGGTCCAGCCGACGAGCAACACGGATCCCACGGCACCCGGTTTCATCACCAACTCGAACCTGCAGCTCGACCACAACGTGCGCACGTTCCCACTGCGCTTCCCGTGGGTGCGCGCCGACGGCCTGCACAACATGGATATGTCGCTCATCAAGAACACGCGGATCAACGAACGCATGAGCGTGCAACTGCGCTTCGAAGCCATCAACGCGTTCAACCATCCGCTCTTCGCCGCGCCGAGCGTCACCATCGGCTCGTCGTTCGGCAAGATCACCAACACCAACCAGGCGAACTACCCGCGGCGCATCCAGATGGGAGCCAAATTCATCTTCTAGCGCTCGGAGCTCGACACAAAGGCGCACTGCGGTGCGCCTTTCTTCTTGGCGATGCTTGGCGTGCGGTGGCTTTAACGCAGGAAGGCGTCGGCCAGACCGCCATCGACCGGGAACACGTGTCCGGTGGTGCAGCGGGCGCTCGGCGAGGCCAGGAACAGGATGGCGCGCGCGCAGTCTTCCGGCTCGATAGGCTGATGCGTGAGCGTCCGGCCGGCATAGAAGCGGGCGAGGAGGTCGCGCAACTCGTCGTCGCTGCTCGCTTCGTCAAACGCGATGTTGTATTTGCGAAGCGACTCGAGCACGCGCGCGCGGGGGAACATGGTGGAGCCCTTCACCACGGTCGCAGGCGCGATGCCGTTCACCCGCACCTTCGGCCCGAGCGCTACCGCGAGTTCGCGCACCAGGTGGTTCACAGCGGCTTTGCTGACATCGTAAGCCTCGCTGCCGCGCTTCGGCACGACGGCATTCGCGGAACTGGTGAGGATGATACTGCCGTCGAGGTCCTGCTCGCGCAACAACTGGGCCATCTCTTCCGCCAGCCGGAAATTCGCGGTCACGTTCAGGTCGAGCGTGATGCCCCACTGTTCATCGCTGACGCGGCCCGCGGTCGGCGTCGGGAAGATCGCCGCCGTGTTGATGAGGATGTCGACGCCACCGAACTGGGCTACCGCGGCGCGGAGAGCATCGCGAATAGAGCCGCGCTCGCGAATATCGAGAGCGACGGCGAGCGCTGCATCCTTGCCGGCGATCGACTGTGCTTCCGTCGCCGTGGCCTGAGCGCCGGCGAGGTCGCGGTCGGCGATCACGATGTGCGCGCCGCGTTGGGCAGCGAGATTGGCGCACGCGCGGCCGATGCCGCTCGCCCCGCCGACGATGACCACGACCCGCCGGCTCAGTTCTTTCTCCGCGGCCTGCCGGCGGAGCTTGGCTTCCTCCAGTCTCCAGTACTCGATGCGGAACGCCTCACGCAACGGCAGCGCCACATAATTCGAGTCCACGGCGAATTCCTCGCTCTTCGCCGCCGCGCCGGCTTGCGGCAGCACGGCCGGCACCGTGCCATCGCCCAGCGACGTCGCGCCTTCCATCACGTGGATCGCATTGGCGTAGAACTCGCCCGTGATGCGTGCTTCTGCCTTGCTCTTGCCGAAGCTGAACATGCCGATCCCGGGAACGAGCACGACGGTGGGATTCGGATCGCGCATCGCCGGTGAATCCGGCTGCGCGAAGGTACGGTAATACTCGGCATATTCTGTGCGGTAGCGATGAAGTGCCGTCTCCAGGACAGTGCGGAGTGCGTTCAGGTCGTCCTGCGGCTCCCACGGCACATACAACGGGCGGATCTTGGTGCGAATGAAGTGATCAGGACAACTGGTGCCCAGGTGCGCCAACTCTGCCGCGGCGGCGGAGTCAACAAAGCGCGCAACGTCGGCCGCATCGCTAAAGTGGCCGAGCAAGCGTTGTTGCGCGCTCACTCGACCGCGCACGAACGGGAAGATCGCAGCCGCGAGCGCACGATGTTCGGGCAGCGGGGTGTGGCGCGCGCCGCCGAACAGCGACGTGCCCTTCGCCGACTGGTGCTCGACGATGAATTGCCCCATCTCGTCGATGATCGTGATGGTGTTTCGATAGCATTCGCGTGGTGTCTCACCCCAGGTGAACAAGCCGTGCCCGCCGAGGATGAGCCCATCGCATCCGGGGTTCTCCTCCGCCGCGCGGCGCAACATCATGGCCAGCTCGAACCCCGGCCGCTGCCATGGCACCCACGCGAGTCTGCGCCCGAACCGCTGATTGAATTCCTGCAGCTTCTGGCGACCATTCGCGGCCGCGGCGAGCGCGATGGCCCAGTCCGGGTGCAGATGGTCGATATGCGGGAACGGCAGGAAGCCGTGCAACGGCGTGTCGATCGACGTGGCGACGGGATTGTTGCCGAAGGTGCACAGCGGGTACATCTCGACCATCTCGTCTTCATGCTCGGGGCCACGGTAGCGGCGCTCCAGAGCGTGCAGCTTCTCGAGGTACAGTGTCGCAAAACCGTCGCGAGTGATGCTGCCCAGGTCGCCGCCACTGCCTTTGATCCAGAGGACGGTGCGTTCGCTGCCATCGAGCGGGTCGCGTTGCGTGATCTTCGAGCTGGTATTGCCGCCGCCGAAGTTCGTGATGCGCAGGTCAGAGCCGAGGAGGTTGGAACGGTAGCGCAGCAGCTCGGGGCCGTCGAGCTTCTGCGCGACGCCTTCGTCCCAACGGTCTTCCAGGTACCGCGATGTCGCCACCGAACTCATCGCCCCCTCAGGCATTCTGGCGTAGCGCCAATACATTCTGTTCGTACTGCTTGACCTCGCGTATCCAGTCGCTACCGACCGGCGTGCCGCTCGTTTCGCAGTAATAGTCCCACACCGCCGTCCAGGGCAATGCCTTGCACTCCTCCAGCAGCGCCAGCCGGCGAGTGAAGTCGCCTTCCTGCTCCAGGCGGCGCAGCTCCTCGACGGGTTCCAACAGCGCGAGCAGCAGCGCCTTGAGGAGATTACGCGTGCCGATGACCCACGCGGCCACGCGATTGATGCTGGCGTCGAAGTAATCGAGCCCAAGGTGGATGCGCTCGGGCCCGTTGCGTATGACCTCCTGCGCGATGGCGCGCAGTTCGTCGTCGAGGATGACGACGTGATCGCTGTCCCAGCGCACCGGACGGCTCACATGCAACAGGACCGCGGGGCAGTAGAGCAATACCGAGGAGATCTTGTCAGCGACGGATTCGGTGGGATGAAAGTGGCCGGAATCGAGCGTCAGCAGCTTCTGCCGCGATGCCGCGTAGCCGAGATAGAACTCGTGCGATCCCACCGTGTAACTTTCGACGCCGATGCCGAACAACTTTCCCTCGACGGAGTCGAGCATCATCTTCGGGTCGAGCTTCTCGGCGAAGACGGCGTCCAACGATCCGATCAGGCGAGCCCGTGGCGTCGCGCGGTCCACTGGAATGTCTTTGTATCCGTCCGGGATCCACTGGTTCACAACGCATGTGCTCCCCAGCTGCTTGCCCATCACCGCGCCGATGTGGCGGCACGCGATGCCGTGCTCGATCCAGAACTTGCGTACGGCGGCCTCCGGGTGCGCGAGGGTGAAGCCGCTGGCGGCTTGCGGATGAGAGAAGTACGTCGGATTGAAGTCGAGACCGAGGCCACGCTGCTTCGCCCAATCGATCCAGCCCTGGAAGTGCGCGGGCGTGATGGCATTGCGCTCGACGGGCCGTCCGCCGGTCTCCAGGTAGCTGGCATGCAGGTTGAAGCGATGGCGGCCGGGAACCATCTGCAGGGCCTTCTCGGCATCGGCGCGCAATTCGGCAACGCTCCGCGCTTTGCCGGGATAATTGCCGGTGGCCTGGATCCCGCCACCGGCGAGCGTAGCGCCTGCTGTCTCGAAGCCGCCAACATCATCGCCCTGCCAGCAGTGGAGCGAGACTGGGATGGCCGCGAGTTGGCGCAGCGCCGCCGCGACGTCGACGCCAGCCGCGGCGTAACGTTCGCGCGCGATCTCGTACGCTTCCTGCCAGCGCTGCTTCATGCGATGCCCTCGGACTTCAACGGAGCGGTCACGCTCTCCATTTCGCCAAGCAACGACGCCCAATGCGCAACATCCTCGGCTGTTACGCCGTTTGCGCCGCTGCCGCGCAATGCCGCGAGTTGCACCGCAAAGTTACCAATGGTAGATGCTTCGACCGGTCCCGGAATCACTTCCAGCCCTGTGGCCTCGGCCGTCAGCCGATTCAGCAACGCGTTTTGACTTCCGCCTCCGACCACGAACAGGCGGCGAAGGTGCTTGCGCGTGATGCGCTGCACATCGGCCACGATCTCCCCGTAGCGCGCGGCGAGGCTCGCGAAGATCGATGCCGCCATCACCGGAGCATCTTCCGCCGTTTCCGACAGCGGCGCAGCGCCGCGAGCCGTTCGCTGCGCGTTGATGCGCGCCGGCATGTTCCCCGGTAGCAGTAATTCGCGGTCGTCAACATCGAGCCCTTCGCGCGGACGACTAACGTGCTCGGCAGCGGCGATCAGCTCAGAAAGCGTCCATCGACGCCCCTGTTGTTCCCATTCCTCCATGCATTGCCGTAGAAGCCACATCCCGTTCACATTTCTCAGGAACAGGACCCGTCCGCCAACGGCACCGAGATTCGTGTAGTTGCCGGCGCGCGCTGCAACGCTGGCGCACGGCGCGTCTAGCACTGTGCCGACGAGTGACCAGGTTCCCGAGCTGATGAACGCCCAGTCGTCACCGGTGGCAGGGATGGCTGCGATCGCCGCGGCCGTGTCGTGGCACGCGGGCGCGATGAGTCGTGCGCCGCGCAACGCGGGCACCGCCGTCAGCGGTCCCTGCAATTCGCCGAGCAACGCCCCCGCGGCGACGATGGGCGGAGCAGCCGCGACGTTCAGCCCAAGCGTGCGGAACAGCTCGTCATTCCATTGCGTCCGCCCCAGTGCCACGAGCTGTGTGTGCGTCGCGTTGGTATACTCCGCGACGCGCCGCCCGCCGAGATGCTGTAACACGAACTCCGGCAGATTTACCCACGGTGCCGCGCTGTCGACGCCTTGCATGCCATCGGAGTAAAGCTGGTACAGCGTATTCAGCGGCAACAGTTGCACCCCGGTCATGTCGTAAAGCTGCTCGCGCGAGATACGCTGGTGGACCGCTTGCTCCGCTGCCTGCGTACGTTCGTCGCGATAACAGTAAGGATCGGCGAGGGGCGCGCCCTGCGGATCGAGGCGCACATAATCCACGGCCCAGCCATCGACGCCGATCGACGCGACACCTTCTGGCGCCATCTCAGCGCAGTGACGCAGTCCGGTGTCGACCCCAGTGAGGAGCCGTTGCAAATCCCACTTCAGTCCCACCGGCGTCTCGACCGCGCCGTTGGAAAAACGATGTGCCAGAGTGACCTCAGGCTCGCCGTGGCGCCAGCGGAGCAGGGAAACGCGGCAACTTTCCGCGCCCATGTCCACGGCCACAGACGCCCGTGGTCCGGTCGTATCGTTCCCCGTTGCCGACGGCCTGATGGTTTGGGCAGTCACGTTACTCAGCGCAACAGCGCAGAAGCCGACCACAAGATCGGCGCTTCGCCGTGCAGATCACCGGTAAGGCGCGCGCGCTGCAGATAATAGTCGAGGTCGTTCTTCTTGTTGGTACCTTCGCATACGTTGCTGATGTCGCCGTTGGCGCCGATGTATTTCACCAGACCGAGCCATGCCTTGCGCGCCGCCGGGCCATAGCGCTTCCGATCGAGCCAGCCATTCTTCACGCCGGTGATCATGGCAAACGTGAACATGCCGGTCGAAGAGGTCTCGGGCCACGACTCGGGATGATCGATGAGCTGCCGCCAGGTACCATCATCGCCCTGATACTTGAGCAGCGAACTCATCATCGTGCGATAGCCCTGCAAGATGCGCGCGCGCCGCGGATGATTCGGCGGCAGCGAGCGCAGCATCTCCGTCATGCCTGCCGCCACCCAGCCGTTGCCGCGCCCCCAGAAGAATGGCACATCGGGCGCGTGGTAGAAGAGGCCATTCGGTTGTTGCAGTTTGTCGAGGTAGGCGGCCATCTCCTGCGCGGCGCGGTCCAGGTACTTGGCGTCGCCGGTGGCGCGATACGCCTGCACCTGCACCGCCGTGATCATGTACATGTCGTCGATCCAGAAGCGCGTCTGGCTGGTGAGGCCATCGGGCGTCGGGTCTTGCCATTGCGCGTCGGCCAGCGCTTGTGCAGCCTGCAGAAAACGAGCATCTCGCGTCTGCATGTAGAGCTCGAACGGTACCGCGCCAAAGACGGTGTTGTCCACGTGGTTCGGTTTCGGAACCAGGGACGCGCGCTCCCCCAGCAGGGGTTCAAAGCGCTTGACGAGCCGCGACTTCAGGTCGTCATCATGCGTCAGGGAAGCGAATGTCAGCGCGCCGTACCACGTACACGTTTCCGGATAGATGATCGTCGGTGTCGGTGGTTTGCGACGCAGATTCAAGTAGTCACTGGCGGCGTAACGCTCGGCCACGCGCTTGCCGATCTCTTCTGGCGACGCTCCTTGCGGCCAATCACGGAACTCCTTCGGCTGCGACTTGGAGCGTTCCGTCTTGGCGAAGTGCTGGGCCGTGGCGAGCGTGCAGAGGGCAAAGGGAAGACACAGAAGAAGTGCGCGGCGGAGTGCGGATAGCGTGAACATGGCAGCCCTTGTAACACTCATTTGATGGCCCGTGCAGCAGGTGAAGCTAACGCAAGCACTGCGGGCAATTCAAACAAAAATACCGCAGTTTTGCAGGCTGAACCGCGTGTCCGTGCAGCACTGCACGCAGCAAGTTTGTCCCTCATAGACTTTGGTTTGCCACCGCGGCGGCGTTTACTGTACAAGACCGGCGATGAGTCCGCTGCTCCAGGCGCAGGATGTCAGCAAGGCATTCGCCGGCGTGCAGGCACTGCACGCCGCGAGCTTCGAGCTGCGCCGCGGGGAGGTGCACGCGCTCGTCGGCGAGAACGGCGCCGGCAAGTCTACGCTGGTGAAGGTCCTCACCGGCGCCCTCCAGCCGGACGCGGGACGATTGCTTTGGAATGGCGAGGAGGTCGTTCATGCGTCACCGCGCGCGGCCAAGACGCGCGGCATCGCGGCGATCTATCAGCAGCCGGCATTGTTCCGGGAGCTCTCCGTCGCCGAGAACATTGCGCTCGGCAGCGAACTGCCGGGCGCGTTCCGCCGCGTTGATTGGGGCGCACGACGCCGTGCGGCGGCTGAGCTGCTTGCCCGCGTCGGTGCAGAGATCGATCCCGACGAGGAAGCAGGCGCTCTCAGCATGGCAGAGCAGCAGCTGGTGGAGATCGCGCGTGCTCTCGGCAGCCACGCGCAAGCCCTGATCATGGATGAACCCACGGCGGCCTTTTCGTCCCGCGAGGCAGAGCACCTGCACGGAGTGGTGCGCGAATTGCGCGCGCAGGGTGTGGGGATCGTTTACATCTCGCATCGCCTCGAGGAGATCAACCGACTCGCCGATCGCGTCACCGTGCTGCGCGACGGGCAGCACGTGGCGACGCGGTCCATGGTGGAAACAACCCGCGGTGAGCTGGTGCGGCTCATGGTGGGGCGGGAAGTCGGAGTCGCCGAGCGACGAACAGCAAGCGCGCCCGGCAACGTTGTACTGGAGCTGCGAGGCTTTGGCAGCCTCGCCGCGGGAGTGCACGACGTCAATCTTGCCGTGCGCGCGGGCGAGATCGTAGGAATGGCCGGACTTGTGGGCGCCGGCCGAACCGAGCTGGCGCGCGCCATCTTTGGCCTCGCGCCCGCCGACTCTGGCGAGCTGCGCCTCAAGGGAAGGACCGTGCGCGTCGGCTCGCCCAGCGAAGCGATCGCTTCCGGGATCGCCTACCTGCCGGAAGACCGGCGACGTCAAGGAGTCGTTCCCGAATTGCCGATCCGCGACAACATCAGCCTGGCTATCCTCGCGCGGCTGACGCGGCGCGGGGCGATCGACCGGCAACGCGAAGGCGAACTCGCACTCGACTATTGTGAGCGCTTGCGTGTGAAGGCGCCATCGCTGTACGCGCCCGTGGGCACGCTTTCGGGCGGGAATCAGCAAAAAGTGGCGCTGAGCCGCTGGCTGGCCAGCGGGCCTGCCGTACTGATCCTTGATGAGCCGACGCAGGGCGTGGACATCGGCGCTAAAGAAGCCATCCACACGCTCATCGCCGAGCTGGCCGCCGGCGGCATGGCGATCCTGCTGATCTCCTCCGACTTGCCCGAGGTGCTTGGCATCAGCCATCGCATTGCCGTCATGCGGCGCGGCACGATCGTGGGCGTCCTGGAACATGCGGACGCGACGCAGGAACGGATCCTTGATCTTGCGTTGGGCGGCGCGACTTCGCCCCTACCCAGCGCGACTTCAGAGCAGCAGGCACAGGCATGAGGCGAGTCGTCGAACGCTACAGCCGCGAGGCCGCCGCCGCGTTCGCTTATGTGGCCCTGCTCGTCATAACGGGCGTCGCAGCGCCTGGGTACTTCAGCACAACGAACGCGCGCGATCTGCTGGTGAACAATGCTCCGGTACTGATCGTCGCGATCGGCATGACGCTGGTGATCCTGGTCGGCGAGATCGACATCTCGGTCGGCTCGCAGTTCGCCATCGGCAGCGTGCTCGCCGGCGTTCTCGCTCGCGCGGGTGTGCCGGTGGCGGCACTTGCCGTGTTCCTCGTCCTGTTCGGTGCGTTGTTCGGAGCGCTGAATGGCGTGCTCGTGGCGCGCGTGCGGATGCCCTCGATCATCGTCACGCTGGCGACCTTCGTGGCGGGCCGCGACGCGCTGCGCTGGATGACGCAAGGCGCCTGGGTGCAGGACCTGCCGGCGAACTTCCAATGGTTCGGGATGACGCAGCGCGGCGGAGAGATGCTGATCGTTGCGTCAGCCTTTGCTCTGTTGGTGGTCTTCGGCTGGGCGTTGTACGGGTTGGCTGCCGGCCGCGCCATCTATGCGGTGGGTTCGAATGGGGAAGCGGCGCGATTGAACGGGATCGAGCCGCGCGGGACCGTGCTCGCTGCTTTCGCGCTTGCCGGCTCTCTCACCGGTCTCGCCGCCCTGCTGAATGCCGTGCGCTTCACCGCGATACCGAGCAACCTGGGAATGGGCTTGGAGCTGAAGGTGATCGCCGCCGTCGTAGTCGGCGGCACGGCCATCACAGGCGGACGGGGCACGCTTGCGGGTACGACCATCGGCGTGGTGCTGCTCGGGAGCATCGGCACGGCGCTGACGTTTGCCGGCATCAATCCATTTTGGGAGAAAGCCATTCAGGGCGGCATCATTCTGGCGGCGGTCGCGTCGGAGGTCGTTCTGAGGAGATGGGAGCGCCATGTCCCGAGCCGCACCGCTCGTGCCGCGACTGCCGACTGAGCCGCCCTGGCGCGAGCGATACTTTCCGAACCATGAATGGGTGCTGCTCGGGGTGATTGCGGGCGAGTGCCTGGTGTTCGCTGCGCTGGCGCCGAACTTTGCGACATTGGGAAATCTGGTCGAGATCATCCGCCTGAGCGTCGAGCTCGGATTACTAGCGCTCGCGCTGACTCCTATCATCATTACGGGCGGCATCGATCTCTCCGTGGGCTCGATGATGGGGCTCACTGCTGTCACGCTCGGCAGCTTGTGGCGCGACGGCCACTGGCCGATGCTCGCTGCGATCGTTGCTGCGCTCGTCGTGGGAATCGCGGGCGGCGCGCTCAACGGCATCCTGATCGCCCGCTTCAAGTCTCCTCCGCTGATCGTGACGCTGGGGACGTTCTCCCTGTTCCGCGGCATCGCCGAAGGCCTCACACGCGGGATCGAGAACTATTCGACATTTCCTGAAGCATTTCTGGTGCTCGGTCAGGGCTACGTGGGCGGCATTCCCCCACAATTGTTTCTCTTGGTCTTGGCGATCGCGACCGTTGCCTGGATGCTCCATCGCACGCCGTTCGGGCGCACGTTGTACGCGATCGGCTTCTCGAGTGAGGGTGCGCGCTACGCAGGAGTGCCGGTGGCTCGGCGCTTGCTGTGGATCTACCTGGCTGCAGGGTTCACGGCGGGCCTGGCCGCTGTCGTTTATGTCGCACATCTAGGCCAGGCGAAGGCAGATGCCGGGACCGGTTACGAACTCGTGGCGATCACCGCCGTTGTGCTCGGAGGCGCCTCGATCTTCGGGGGACGCGGCACCGTTCTCGGCACCGTGCTTGGGTTGTATGCTCTGGTCGTCCTGCAGAATGGCCTGCGGTTGAGCGGCCTGCCGGCCGAGCTGACCGGGATCCTGACCGGCATCCTGCTGATCGCGACCATTGCCGTGCGTCGCTGGAGTCCGAACGATGTCCACGACTCGCAACGAGGCCAGAGCGAGGAGAGGCGAGTGAAGAACTGGCAAGTAGCAGTCCTGAGCGCGGCGATGCTCGTGAGCGGCGCGATCGTCGCCGGGAGCAACTGGCTGCTGGTGCGCTCGCTGCGCACTCCATCTGCGTCCGGCGATTCGGCGACCGCCACTTCCGCGGCCAACGGAGCTCACCGCCGGCTGCAGATCGCCATGATGCCGAAGGCCAAAGGCGATCCTTACTTCATCAGTTGCCGCCGTGGCGCGGAGGCAGCGGCGCAGGAACTCGGTGACGATTTGCTATGGGATGGGACCACCGACCTCGATCCCGCGAAGCAGAACGAGATCGTCGAAGCGTGGATCACGCGCGGCGTCGACGCGATCGCCGTCAGCGTCGAGAACAAGGAAGCGATCTCGACCGTGCTGCGCAAGGCGCGGTCACGTCGCATCCCGGTGCTCACCTGGGACGCCGACGCGGAGAAAGACGCGCGTTCGTTTTTCGTGAACCAGGCAACGCCGCAAGGGATCGGTTACACCCTGGCCGATGAAGCCGGACGGATCCTCGGTGAGCGTGGAGACCTGGCGATCATCACCGCCAGCCTTACAGCAGCGAACCAGAACGAGTGGATCAAGTACATCAAGGAACGACTCGCGACGAAGCATCCGGGATTGCATGTCGTCGCCATCCAGCCGAGCGAGGGCGATCGCGATCGCGCGTTCGCCGAAACGCAGAATGTGCTCAAGGTTTATCCGCAGGTGAGGCTGATCATGGCGATCGCCGCGCCCGCGGTCCCGGGCGCCGCGGAGGCGGTGAAGCAATCCGGGCGTAAAGACGTGAAAGTCACCGGGCTCTCGCTGCCGAATCTATGCAAGCCGTACATTCACGATGGCACGGTGGAGAGCATCGTGTTGTGGAACACCACCGACCTCGGGTACCTAACGGTGCTTGCCGCACACGCGCTCGCAGCAGGCAGTCTGCAGCCGGGGACGCACGCCTGGACGGCGGGGCGACTTGGCCAGATCGAGATAACAGGCGACCAGGTGCTGCTGGGCAAGCCGTTCATCTTTGATCGCAGCAACATCGACCGCTTTGACTTCTAGGCGTGCGCCTGCAGCGGCGCGAGCAGCGCGTCATTCGGATAGAAATGGTTCACATTCTCCGGCGTGATGAGCTGGTGACGCGTGAACACAGCGGGCGGCGTGGGCTTGCCTTCGAGAATGTTCGTAGCCAGCCGGACCAACTGCATGCCGTAGCGCTCCGGGAAATAGCCGACCGAGCCGATAAGGCGCGTGTGCGGATAGCGAAGCTCGGTACGGCCCAAGGGTTCGGCGTTATGACCGACGATGGCGCATTCGTTGAGACGTCCGGCTTCCTCGAAGGCGCGCAATGCGCCGAGGGCACTGGGATCGGTGGCAGCGCCGACGAGGATGTGGCGCGCTTTGGTGGTGCGCAGGTGGTGCCGCACGCACTCCAGCGATACGCCGAATTGGCCGTCGCCATCAAGATGGACAACGCGCGTTTGCACGTTCGCTCCCAGGATCTCGGCGATGCCCGCGAGCATACCTTGGATGCGTGTCTGCGGGACGGAGCCGGCGCGGCGGATCTCCAATAACAAGATCTCGTCGACCGTGCCTTGCCAGAAGCGGTGTGCCCAGCGGCCGAGGTGGCGACCGCCGATCAGCCCTGCCTCGTAATTGTTGGCGCCGAAGTAGGTCGCTCCTGGATGCGGGATGTCGATCGCGATCATCGGGATGCTGGCCTCGAGGAACTTGCGCGCGATCGCGGGAGCAACGGCTTCATCGGTCTGGAATTCGATCACCAGGTCGACTTCTTCGCGGATGAGGTGGTCGGCATTACGCAGCGCGACGCGGCGATCGTACTTGTTGTTGGTGACGACAAGCTCGATCTTGGCAGCCTCGGCGGCGCGCATCAGGCTGAGGTCGACTTCGCGGGGCAGGGACGAATCCTGTCCTTGGCCGGCATAGCCGATGCGCCAGCGTCGCGGCGAGCGGACGTCGGCGAGGCGGTACTGCCGGGTCCCGACCTTCTCGACGAAGTTGCACGCGTGCAGCGTGTAGAGCAGCCGAAAGCAGATGCCCTTGCTCAGCCCAGTGCGGCTGATGATCTCGTGCAGGCGCAGCACTTCGCCCCGCGAGGCGAACGCCCCGAGGATCTGCGACGCGTGGACGACAGAGTTCACGATGTAGCGGCGGTTTTGTTGTTTGCGTGCCACAACCCTCCCGGCGCGGCCCAACCGGCAAGACTGAACCACTAGGGTTTTGCAATATACAACAATCACCGACGAACGTCCGCGCGATCGGCGAGCTACATACCTGAGGATTCAGCCAGCAAGTGCAGGCTCTCGACGAGCCAGTTGCCGGCTACAAAACATGGAATGTTTTGCTATGCAGAACAGCGCCGTAAGGGGTCTAGAGCGCTTGCTTCTGCTGTGCGCTGGGTGTATAGCGGTTGCGCTAGCGCCGCTGCTTTGACCTCGCTTGCCAGAGCAGCGGCGCAAAAACGTTCTCCCGTGGCATGGTGCCCCTATGCGTTCGATCCACTCTCGCTCTCTGCTGACATCTGCGCTGGTCATCCTCACCATGACGGTTTTCGCAGCGGTCGCGTGCGCGCAAACGAACCGCGGCGCCATCAGCGGTACGGTGTTCGATCAGCAGGGCGCGGTCGTACCGGGCGCGACTGTGACGGTGATCAACGTGGGCACGAACCAGCAGCAGGTGACGACTACGTCGGCTGCGGGCGCGTACAGCGTGAGCAATCTCGACCCCGTGACCTACCGCGTGGAAGTGCAGGCGCCGGGCTTCCGCAAAGCGGTGATCGAGAACGTGAAAGTCGATACCGCGACGACGGTGGGCAAGAACGTGACGCTACAGACGGGGTCGGTGGAGACCGTGGTGTCGGTGGAAGCGCGCGCGCCCCTGGTGAACACGGAATCGGGCACGACGACCCAGACGATCACGGCGCGGCAGATGCAAGACGTGCCGATGTTCAATCGCAGCGTGCTGGACCTGGCGCTGACGGCGCCGAATGTCACCGGCGTGGCGGGCAGTGAAGACGCCGACGTGACAAGCGGACAACCCGTCCCGGGCTTCAACCTCAGCATCAACGGCGGACGCGCCGGCAGCACGAATATGCTGGCCGATGGGGTGAGCAACACGGGCGTCGGCATTGGCCGTGCCGTGGTGAGCTTCACGCCGGAAACGGTACAAGAGTTCACGGTGCAGAGTTCCGCGTACTCGGCCGAATACGGGCAGACGGGCGGCGGCGTCATCAACGTCACCACCAAGTCGGGGACGAACAACCTGCATGGCACGGCGCTGTGGTATACGCGCAATCCCATCACGAACGCCGAGAAGTGGACGGCGGGCAGCACGCGTCCACCGAACAACCTGCGCTGGAACCAATTGTCATTCACGCTCGGCGGACCGGTGGTGGTGCCGAAGCTCTACAACGGCCGCAACAAGACGTTCTTCTTCTTCGGCTCGGAGCCGCGCTACCGGCTCGACTTCCTGGTGCAGGACACGCTGCTGCCGACGGACGCGATGCGGCAGGGCGACTTCAGCAACCTGGTGCGCACCTCCGACAGCGGCTGGCTGCCGGCCAACATCGCCACGCAGTTCGGCAAGACGTCTTTCGGTCCGACGACGATCTACCAGCAATACAACCTGGTGAACGGCCAGATGAAACGCGTGACCACGATCACGCCGTTCACCAACAACGTGATCCCCACGGCCTTGATCGATCCGACGGCGCTCAAGGCGCTGCAGTACATGCCGCCGATCGGCGCCTGGCACCTGGCAGCCAACGGCCGCGTGACCAACTACGTGGTGAACCGCTTCGTGCGGCAGGACGAGACGCGCTGGACCACGCGCATCGACCACAACCTGACGACCAACAACACCCTGAACGCCCGCTACACATACGTACCGGCAGTGGGCACGCGCGGCTTCGGCAGCGACGTGAACGGCAACTCAGCGGCCTACAGCTGGTCGCGGCAGTTCGTGGTGGGCGACACGCACGTCGTGACCAACCACCTGATCAACGACCTGCGGCTCAATTACACGCGCGGCACGTTCAGCGAGGACTACTCGCCCGAGTTCGCCATCAAGACCGGGCGCAATCTTTCGACCGAACTCGGCCTGCCCAGCCTGACGAAGGGCGGCATGCCGCTGTTCCTATTCAATTCGGACGGCAACGGGACCAACGGGTTCGATGCGTTCACCAACATCGGATCGTCGGCATCCACGAACAATTTCAATGTCGAAGAGCGCTACAACATCGTGGAACAGGTCTATTGGGACCACGGCAACATGCGCTGGAAGTTCGGCGTCGACCTGATGCATGCGCTGCTCAACGTAGCGCCGTTCTTCGGCGCGTCAGGCGGGCGCTGGGACTTCCGCGTGGCGCAGACGAGCGCAGCGTTCGGCTCGACGGCCTCGGCCAACGGCGGCAATCCGTTCGCCAGCTACCTGCTGGGGATTCCGAACGCCATCGCGGTGCGCCCACTGCTGATGAACTACTACTATCGCTGGAATGCGGCTTCGGCGTTCATCCAGAACGACTGGAAGGTCCGGCCGAACCTCACACTGAACCTGGGCGTGCGCTACGCGCTGCAGATGCCGCGCACGGAGAAGA
Source organism: uncultured Terriglobales bacterium (assembly GCA_964460655.1). Taxonomy (GTDB): domain Bacteria; phylum Acidobacteriota; class Terriglobia; order Terriglobales; family Acidobacteriaceae; genus CAVUAF01. The sequence continues at coordinate 63,335 of CAYWSH010000003.1, forward strand.
ACAACCTCCAGGGATCGTTCGTGCCGGAGCTGGCGCAGGCGTTCCCGCTGGCCGCACCGATCACCATCCCGGGCACGAGCACCGTGCTGAACTCGTTCCAGGTGCCGCCCTTTCAGTTTGCCGGCCGTGGCGGCGCCTCGCGATACATTTTCCCCATCGAGCGCTGGGACTTCGAGCCCCGGCTGGGCTTCTCGTGGGCGCCGCCGGTGTTAAGCAACCGGTTCGTCGCGCGCGGCGGCTACGGCTTGTCGCATATGCCGATCACAGGCAACAACCGGCTGCCTACCCCGGACTTCGGCGGGTTCGTGAATGCCTCGACGCTCTCGACGCCGGGCACCGCCAGCTGCGGCACGACCTTCTCCAGCGGCAGCGTCGATACCTGCTCGGCGCTGCGGCTCAGCGGCAATCCGGCAGCGATAAACGCTTCCTTGACGCCGGCCACGGCGCTGAACATCCCGGCCAATGGCCTGGTCTATCTGCCCGGCCTCGGCATCCCAGGCTTCGTTGTTTCCAAGCACTCGCAGATCCCGTACGTGCAGAATTGGAGTCTCTCGCTGCAGTATGAGATCGCCCGCGACACGGTCATCGAGGGCGCGTACGTCGGCGCGAAGGGAACGAACCTCTATACGCAGTTCATTAACACGAACCCGCGCGACTTCAACCTGATCAACCAGATGGAGGTGTCGCTCGTCCCGAACGGCACAGGCACGGCCGTGCAACCGATCGTGCCGGAAACGACGTTCACCGATCCGCTGGGACGCCGCGACCTGCTGGGCAACACCATCGCGATCCCCTACGGTTCACTGGCCAGTCAGTTCCAGGGGTTCAACAACCTGAACCAGTACTACAACGCGCAGGGCAGCAGCATCCGCCACGGCACGTACGTGAGTGTGACGCGGCGGACACGCAGCCTGGAACTTAGCGCCAACTACACGTACAGCAAGTCCATCGACACCAGCTCCGATGCGAGCCCCGACACGCGCACCTTGGCGACAGGATTCACCAGTGGCGGCAATGCGACGTTCGGGGCGCCGTTGAGCAGTGATCGCTCACTCTCGACCTACGATCAGCCCCACTGGTTCACGGCACGGTATGTCGCCGATGCGCCGTTCGGGCGCGGCAGGAAATATCTGAGCCAGGCGCCGGGATACCTCAACCAGATCGTCGGCGGCTGGACGACAAGTGGCGTAGTCCGGATCAACAGCGAGTTCCCGTTCCTGCCGGTGCTGGTGGACGCGAACGGCCTGAATGCAACGACGACGCACACGGTACGGCCCGACCGCAACATGAGTCAGCCGCTCATCAATCCGAATTTCGACCCGCACTGCGTCACGGTGAATACATGCGAGCCGTTCGTGAATCCGGCGGCGTTCATCCGGCCGGTGAAGGGCACGCTGGGCAACAGCGCGCGCGTGCTCAACGTGCGGGGACCCATGCAAAAGTTCTTCGATGCGTCGCTGCAGAAGAACTTCACGCTACCGGCGTGGTTCGGCGGGGAGGGAAGGACGCGCATCCAGTTCCGCGTGGATGCCCTGAATGTGTTCAACCACCCGAACTGGCAGGTGAATTCGCCCATGCAGAACGCGCCGAATGACTGGATGGGCGCGCCGAACGAAGGCACCACCACGATCAATACCACCACGGGTGTACGGACGTTCACGCCCATCTCAGCCGCGGAGTACAACACCTGGGCGACGTTCAACAATCAGCCGCAGTCGACGACGACCCAAGGCGCCGCGCAGCTGGCGGCGATCCAGGCGATGGTGAACGGACAGCGCGTGAGCAGTGGCGCATTCCCCACGAACTTCTGGACTGGACCGATCCCGCAGAAGTTCGCCACGTCCGATGCGAACTCGTTCGACATCCGTACGCTCGATGGTTTCAAGCTGTACCGGTTACGCCAGGCGTATCAGACCGTGTTCGGACAGCTGCGCGAGTTGCAATTGCCGCGCTATCTGCAGTTCGGAGTGAAAATCATCTTCTGACGCGTGGCACACTGGGGCTCTATGGCGATTCGCTGGTCTTTACTCCTGTTCGTGCTGTCGAGCGCGATGGCGCAAGCTCCTGCCCCAGCGCAGTCGAGCCCAGCTACTCCTGCGAGCGCTGAGCCGCCGCCGCATGAATGGATCGAAACGACGACGCATCATCGCGTCGTGCGGCTCACGGATGAGCCGGGCAGCGCCAGCCTATATTTCCACCAGAATCCCTACACCGCGAAGGGCGACCTCATGGTCTTTACCACGCGACGCGGGATCTCCGTGTTCGATTGGACGACGCATAAGAGCCGGTCGCTGGTGGAGGGCCGCGTCGCCGACCTGGTGGTGGGCCGCAAGACGCGACAGGTGTTCTACTTCAAAGAAGGCACGGTATACGCCACGAATCTCGATACCGGCGCCACGCGCGCCATCGTCACGCGCCCGGAACTGCGCTCCGGTTCGGGACTGGCGGTGAATGCGGACGAGACGTTGCTGGCCGGAAGCTTCGTCACCAAGCCGCCGGAGCAGCCGCCGGCCCCTCCGCCGGGAGCAGCGCCGCAAGAGCGCGCCGACAATTATCCCGGCAAGGGCGACATGATGGAGCAGCGCCTGGCGGCACGCATCCCGATGGCGCTGTACACGGTCGATGTGAAGTCGGGCGAGGTGAAGACCTTCCATGACGCGACCGACTGGCTGAACCACGTGCAGTTCTCGCCGACAGATCCGAACCTCATCATGTTCTGCCACGAAGGCCCGTGGCACAAAGTGGACCGGATCTGGACGATCCGCACCGACGGCAGCGGACTGCGGAAGATCCACACGCGCACGATGGAGATGGAGATCGCCGGCCACGAGTTCTTCAGTCAGGACGGCAAGATCGTCTGGTACGACTTGCAGACGCCGAAATACAAGGAGTTCTGGCTGGCGGGCGTGGAACTGGGGAGCGGCAAGAGCATCCGCTACAAGTTGAAGAAGCCGGAGTGGTCGGTGCACTTCAACGCCGCGCCCGACGGCAAACAGTTTGCCGGCGATGGCGGTGGGCCTCACAGCGTGGCTGCTCCCGATAACGGCCAGTGGATCTACCTGTTCACGCCGCGCAATGGCGCGCTCGAAGCCGAGAAGCTCGTCGACCTGGCGAAGCACGATTACAAACTGGAACCGAACGTGACGTTCACGCCCGACGGCAAGTGGATCGTCTTCCGGTCAAACATGTTTGGTGCGACGTATGTGTACGCCGTCGAAGTCGCAAAAACGCAGTGATCAGTTACTGCGTGGCCAACGGATAGCTGAAGCGATACTCGCCGGAGCCGGTCTCCAACACCACGGTCCCACCTTCCTGCCGCGGACCGGCGACACCTTGAACCGCTGACAGCGGCTGGCCCGATTCCGTCACGTTCGCGAGAACAGCGCGCGGCAAGCGCACAGTCGCGCGTGTGTTCGGTGGGACGGTGATGACCAACTCGAAACGGCCATTGTTCAGCTGCCACGCCGAACTCACGCGCCCATACAGCGAGTCGTGACCCGCCTGCACGCTGGTGAATCCCCCACCGGGGATGGGCTGGATGAGCACGTGCTTGTAGCCCGGCGCCTGCGCATCGATCGCTATGCCGGCGACGACGCGATACATCCAGTCGCCGATGGCTCCGTACGCGTAATGATTGAAGGAATTCATGCCGGCGTCCTGGAATGCGCCGTCGGCTTTGATCCCGTCCCAGCGTTCCCAAATGGTCGTGGCGCCCTGCGTGATGGGATACAGCCACGACGGAGACTGCTGGCGATTCAGGAGCATGTACGCCTCGTCGGCATAGCCGAAGCGAGTGAGCACGTCGGTGAGGAACGGCGTGCCGACGAAGCCGGTGGTGAGATGCTTGCGTTCCCGCACGTCGGCGGCCAGCCGAGCGGCGGCTTGCGCACGCAGCCCGTCGGGCAGCAGGTCGAAGGCGAGAGCGAGCGCGTAGGCCGTCTGTGTGTTCTCGCCGACGCGCCCATTGGGCGATACATACTCGCGCACGAACGCGCGCTTGATGTTCTCGAGCAGTTCGCCATACTGCGCGGCGTCATCCTGCTTGCCGAGAAGCGCAGCCGTGCGCTGAAGCAGGTCAGTGGAGTGCGCGAAGAACGCGGTGGCGATGAAGTCCTTGCTCGTGGTCGCGCCCGGATAGCTGCGCGCTTCGGAACTCGGCGCAGCGTAGGCGAGCCAGTCGCCGTAGTGCGGATCGCCGCGCCAGAGGTAGGCCGCGCCGGCACGCGACCGTTCGTACTCCACCCAGCGACGCATGCTCGGATACTGTTCTTCCAGGATTCGCCGATCGCCGTAAGCGAGGTAGAGGCTCCAGGGTATGATCAAAGCGGCGTCGCTCCACGCGGCCGCTGGTCGCGATGATGCGCCGGTATCGGGGATGACGACCGGCACGCTGCCGTCGGGCTTCTGATCGGCAGCCAGGTCGCGCAGCCACTTAGTGAAGAACCCAGCGACGTCGCGATTGAACTCCGCCGTCGGGGCGAACACCTGTGCATCGCCGGTCCACCCCAGACGCTCGTCGCGCTGCGGGCAGTCGGTCGGGACATCCACGAAGTTCCCCTTCTGGCCCCAATCGATGTTGTGTTGCAGGCGGTCGATGAGCGGCTGCGACGTGGCGAAGGTTCCGGTCCGCGCCATGTCGGAGTGGATGACGACTCCGGTCAGGCTCGCTGGAGTGAGTTCTCCGGGATAGCCGGAGATAGCGACATAGCGGAAGCCATGGAACGTGAAATGTGGTTCGAAGGTCTCCGGCCCGCCTCCTTTTAGTAGGTAGCGATCGGTGGCCTTCGCCTTGCGCAGGTTCTCGACGTAGAAATCGCCCTTCTGGTCGAGGACCTCAGCGTGACGCACGGTGATGCTCGTGCCCGCTGGTCCCTGCGCCTGCAGCCGCACCCAGCCGACCATGTTCTGGCCCATATCGGCGACGGTCTCGCCCGCCGGCGTACGGAAAATCTTTACGGGATGGAGCTCTTCGATGCGACGCACCGGTGGACCGACGGCAGCGACGAGCGCTTCCTTGCCCGGACCAGTCAGCAGTACCGGCGTCCATTTCGTGTCGCTAAAGCCCGACTGGTCCCAGCCGGGTTGCTCAAACCGCGCATCGTAGGTCTCGCCATCGTAGATCTCCGACATCAAGATGGGGCCGGAGGCCGCCTTCCAGTCCGCATCGGTGCCGAGAGTCTCCTCGTGCCCATCCTTATATATAAGGTTGATCTGCAACCGCAGCCCAAGCTGGTCGCCGTAGATATGGCGTCCATGGAAGCGATACCAGCCATTGCCGAGAACGACACCGAGCGCGTTCGGTCCTTTGCGCAGCAGATCAGTGATGTCGTAGGTCTGATACTGGATGCGCTTGTTGTAGCTGGTCCAGCCGGGTGTGAAGAGCTGATCACCCACACGCCGGCCGTTCACAAGGAACTCATAAAGGCCGCGACTAGTGACGTAAGCGCGGGCGCGTACAAGGTCCGCGCGCAGCGGGAATTCCCGCCGCAGCATGACCGGAGGCGTCGATTGAGACGGATCGGCATCTCGTGGAGGCGCGATCCATTGCGCCTTCCATTGCGACGGCTCGAGCAGGCCCATCTCCCACCAAGCGGGTGTACTCCACTCGGAGGGCGAGCCGGTTTGATCCCAGATCCGTACCTGCCAGAAATACCGCTGCCCCGACTTGAGCTCCGGACCTTCGTAGGGACGCTGGGTCGACTCTCCTGACTCGACTTTACCGGAATCCCACAACAGGCCACGCACGGTGCGCAGCTGCTGCACGTCGGCGGCGACGCGCACTTGATAAGCCGATTGCATCACGCCACGGGCCGCGGAAGCGATCTGCCAGCTCAGACGAGGTCGGGCAGCGTCGATCCCCAGCGGGTTCTCTTTGTACTCGGTCCGCAAGGCCAAGACTTGCAGCACGGAGGGTGGAGCCGCGGCCACGCCGCTGAAGAGCAGCGAGAGCGTGGTGACTAGAAGGAGAACGAGAAGCTTACGGTAGTCGATCATGGCACGCGTGCCTCGCCGATCACAATCCGCACTGGACCGAATATTCCCGCGGGAACGGCCTGGACCTTGTCCATATCTTGCGCTTCGAAGCGGACGCCGTAACGCAGGTTGAGCAGGCGATAGTCGGGCAGCGCGTGCCCCGCCATGTGATTCACCGCCAGGTTCGCCACTTCGATCCGCAGGGTATTCTCGCCGGCATGCAAGAGCGCGGAGATATCCAGGTCGTAGGGCGGACACCACAGCGAACCGGCCCGCTTGCCATTCACATAGACCACGGCAGCTTCGCGCACCGGCGGCTCGAGCCATGCCTGCATCCCATTGCGCAGCGGCTGCGGCTCGAGTTGCTTGGCCGCCCCAAGATTCAGGTGCACGGGAATACCGGAGCGTAGCGCCGTGGCCGGAATCGTCACGGTCTTCTCGTAAGTCGCTGTGCCGGAGTAGAAGCGCGTGGCGTCATCGTCGGTCCAGGAATGGAGGTCGTGGAACGTGGCGGCTCTGCCGTCAGCGAAGGTGACGCGCCAGTCGTGGCTCACGTCGAGTGTGGAACTGGGCGCCGCGATAGGCTGCGGTCGCATCTGGCCAGCACTGCCGGAGAAGGCCAGAAGCCGCGATTCGTACGGTTGCAGTTCGAGGTGCACTCTGGCGTTCTGCGCTGAGGCCTCGACCGTTGCGGGGCGCGTCTTGCCGGTCAGAGCGTCGTACCATTCGGCGCTCTTGCCGGCGACACGAAAGCTGGCATTCATCGTCTGCGCGTGGTTGCTGGTGTTGGCGATGAAATAAATGTCGGCATCATCGGAGTGGCGATGAACGAAGCCGACCTCGGGCGCAGCCGGCGAAAGCGACACGTCTGGGGTGAGCGCACGTGCCAGCGCCGCACCCAAGTCGTTCTCACGCTCCACCAATGTTGCTGCGTGATCGCCGTTGAACAATCGGTCGCTGATGGCGGCGACCTGCCGGTGTTCCGCGTCACCAGCCTTGAAACCGGGCGCGAGCGCAGGCAGTCGCCGCGTGGCGATAAGGATGCCGCCGCCGCGCACGAACTCCTGCAACGTCTCGTAACTACCCACCGGCATGCGCTCCACGGCCGGAAGGACCACGACCCTGTAATGATTCCGCCCAAGGACGAGTTGATTAGCCTCGATCTTGCCCGCTTTCTGCAGCGCGTCATCGTCGAAAAGGTCGAAGTCGAACCCGGCGCCGGTGATCTGCTTCACGACTTCGCTGCCGATCCGCGCGCGCAGCGTGTCAAAGAGATTGACGCGACCCGGACGAAAGTTCGCCCAGGCGTCGTCGGTGGGCAGGTAGAGTGCGACGTCGTTTGCCGGAGAACCCTGCCGCAGCATGAAGCTGACTCGCTGCAGGTACTTCGCCACATCGGGCATGACGGTCCACCACGGATTCTTCTCGTCGAACACTGCCGCTGCATAGAAGCGCCACCCGGGATACTCGACATCCGGCGGCGAGTACGGCCAGCCGTGCCCGATGAGTTGGTTGATGCCGATGAGGAAGTGACGATCCGCTTCCGCCTTCATGTCGAGCGGCGTAGCGCGGAAGACGGGTGAGTGCAGCCACGTCCAGGTCTCCGACGACGTAACCGGCACGCCGTAGATATGGCTGGCGGAGGACGCCCAGCGCGTGGCTGAGATCGTTTCCCAATCCGCACCTTCGCCTTCGGGCAAGTCGACGAGCGCATTCGTTGAGAGCGCAGCCGGCGGGATGCCGTACGCCTGCATGCGCAGAAGCGTCTGATGACTTTGCGCCCACGCGTGCAGCGGTTGCGCGAAGCGCTCGTTGAACAACTCGGTGAGGGTGTGCGCCCAGTCGTGGCGGATCTCCAGCGCTTTGGGAACGTTGTCGAGGACCAGCGCGGGAAGGTAGGGACGCAGGTCGTAGCCGCGGCGGCGCTGGAATTCTGGCAGAAGATCGGACGCCCAGTCAGAGCCGTACACCTCGAGGCTGTCGCAGAAGACCGCGTAGGGCGGCTGCGCAGCAAGCGCCTGCATCAGCCGGTCACCGACGTTCGCCAGGTAGTGATTGGTCGCAGCGCGGTTGTAGTGGTCGAGCACGAAGCCTTCAGCGCCGACCGCGGCACGCTTTACCTGCTGGCCGGTGTGGCTCGCGATGAAGAACAGCAGCTCTCCCGGCTTGCGCGGCGGTTGCACGAAACCTGCGGCCGCGTCGCTCACGGGTTCGTAGGCGGCGGACGACCCTTCCGGTCCGCTGGGCACGAAGAAAATGGCGAGCAGCTTGTCGGCATTCTCGAGGGAGGGAAGGGGAGTGGCTCGGCCGTCGCCGCTCACCTTAACGCGTTGCACGCGCAGCATGCCGGCGGCTTCATTCACCAGTACCTGTGGACCGCCGTAGGGCCATCCGCTGCCCAGCGTAAGGTCAAAGCGCATACCCAGGTCTTTCGCGGTGCGCGCGGCCGAACCCAGAGCATGGAGAAAGTCAGGGGAGAGGTAAGGAAGAATCGTGTGGCCCGCTGCGGCCTCATCGAGCACCAGCGGATAGACGGGCTGCACTTCGACGCCGCCGATGCCCCCTTCTTTCATCGTTCGGAGTTCTCGCGTCAGCTCGGCATCGCTGACCGCCGGACCGAACCACCACCACCGCATCATGATGCGCGTGTCGTCCGGCGGATCGGCGAAGCGAGCTCGCAGGTCAGCGGTGCTGTTGCGTTGGGCCGGCGCAAACGGAATGAATGCAAAGTAGAGCGCGATCACGACGGCGCAGCGCACGGCGTTCTTCGTCATGTTTCCGCTCCTCCGCGCCATCAAGGGATGGCGGGTGTTATGACGGCTGGTGCGTTGACGGGAATATCCAAGGCCGCATCCTGTAAGCCCTCGGCATGCGCAACCACATGGATCGTCCCTGCTCGGCGCAACGACTGCACGATCGCAAGCGCTCTTCCGTGGCGGAGTTCGCGCCCTTCCGCCTGGTACGGCTCGGGGCTGTCCAGATCGCCATTGTCCACGCCGGCGAGCTTGCCGTCTCCCGTCACGTGGAAGCGAACGACGTCCCGCGACAGTGGGGAAACGCGTCCCTGCGCGTCCACGGCCTCAACACTAAGAAGGGAGAGGTCCTGGCCCGTGGCCTCCAGTTCACTGCGATCAGGCACGAGGCGCAGATGCACCGGCGCGCCTGCGGTCTCAAGCTCGTGACGCGCGACGACCTTTCCATCCTGTTTCGCGATGGCAGTCAATCGCCCCGGCTGATTCGGCACATCCCACAGAATGATGTGGTCGGCAAAATCCTGCGCACGCTTCTCGCCGAGCGACTTGCTGTTCAACAACAGTTCGGTTGTCGGCGCGTTGCTGAAGGTGTAGACGCGCGCGGTCGTGACATCCGCGGGAAGGTTCCAGTCGGCGCGCAGGCCCATCACGGCGGCGCCGGCATCGCGTCGCGGGTCCGCTTTGAATCCGGGATCGCGGACCGCGATGTAGACCATGGGGTCGTCGGTGTAAAGACTTTGGAAGAAATAGGACCACGGAGAACGTTCGCCCGTGGTTGCCACGAGCCCCTTGTGGAATCCCTTGCTCGGCCAGCCGCCCGATTCGCCGAGATAGTCCACGCCGGCCCAGATGAACTGCCCAGCGACATAGGGAAAGTATTCGCCGGACTTGAAATCGCGCGTGCCCCACCATTGATTGCCGGAATCGTCTTGGGCGGCGCGGGGTGCGTCGAGGTCGACCTGATGCAGATGCGTTTCGCTCCCGAGGAACACTTGTTTCGGATGTTGCTGATGATCGCGTGCGTACCAGCGCGTCTGGTAATTCATGCTGATCACGTCCATGTCGGAAGCCAGTTCCGCGAGCGGCGCATCGCGCTCGCCTTTCTGATTGCGCACGGGATGTAATGCCGCGGTGACGGGGCGCGTGGGCTCCACGTCGTGCACGAGAGCCTGCATCGCGCGGTAGAGCAGCGTGCCTTCGCGCAGATACATGTGCGGCGTCATCTCGTTGCCGACGCTCCACAGGAAGATGCTGGGATGATTGCGGTCACGCTGGAGCATGGCGGCAAGATCGTGCTTCCATCCCGTGCCATCGGGTTCGAAGCCGTACCACTTGTCGAAGGCCTCATCGAAAACCAGAAGACCCATCCTGTCGGCAAGGTCGAGCAGCTCGGGAGTGTGCGGATTGTGACTGAGGCGGATGGCGTTGACGCCGATGGTCTGCAACGTCTTCAGCCGCGCGGCGTAGCCGGCCTCCAGCGAGGCGGTACCGAGCGCTCCGAGATCAGCGTGCAGGCAGACGCCTTTGATGACGACGCGCTTGCCATTGAGCAAGAAGCCATGGTCGACGTCGAACCGCACGGTACGGATGCCGAACGGAGTGCGATAACCATCGAGCGCCTCAGGGCCGGCGCGGACCTCGCTGGCGGCGGTGTATAGGCGCGGCTTTTCCAGCGTCCAATACTCCGGCGAGCGAACGGTGAAGCGTTGCTCCAGCGTCTGCTCGGTGCGCGGTGCGAGTCCGAACGGTGTTTGCAGGGTTGCTGCCTCATTCCCGTTGGGTGCGAGGATGCGAGTGACGAGCGTGCCCGTGCGTGGCTCGTCAGAATCGTTGCGCAACGCGGTCTGCAGTACCACCGTGGCCTGAGCGTCACTCACTTGGGGCGTAGTGATGTACGTCCCCCAATGCGCCACATGGAGCGGGCCGGTGACGGTGAGCCAAACGTGACGATAGATGCCGCTGCCGGTGTACCAGCGGCTTGCCTGCTTGAGATCGTCAGCGCGGACGGCGATCACGTTGTCGCGGTCCGGGCGCACCCAGGGCGTCAGGTCGCATTCGAAGCCGATGTAGCCGTTATCGTTGTGCCCGACTTTCTGCCCGTTCACCCACACGTCGGCGTGGTTGAAGACACCATCGAATCCCAGCAACACGCGCTTTCCGGCGGAGTCCGATGGCAGACGAAAGTGTTTGCGGTACCAGCCGATGCCGATAGGAGCGAATCCTCCCTGTGGGCCGGATGGACTGCTCCTGTCCCACGGCCCTTCGATGCTCCAGTCGTGAGGAACGTCGAGGGCGCGCCAACGGCCATCGTCGAGGTTCGGCTTCTCAGCGTCGGGCGGGTCGCCGAGTGTGAACCTCCAGTCGAAATCCATCTTGAATACACGTCGCGCAGCCTGTGCCGCGGCCGAGAGCGGCAGCAGCCATGCGACGGCGGTAAGCAGGACGGTGAAGGTGCGTTTCATCGCTTTCCGTGCGTGGGATCGGGCCAGTCATCGGAACGGAAGGGCGCCGCCGGCAGGCCACTCTCGTTCGTCAGGTTCGGATGACGAGGGTTGTTGTTGAATGCGTAGCGCACCGCTTGCGGATGCGGAACAGCGTCAGCCCATACCTCGACGCGATCGCGACCCGTGATGCGCGCGTGTGCCCAGCGCCATTGCCGGTCGGCGCCGGCGACGGCGAATTCATCGAGCGTACTGCCGTCGCGTAGGCGTAGTCCCTTCCCGGCGTCGGAGAATCTCACCGTCAATCGAGCACCGTGTTGTTGGACGTCGCGAAACAGCGGACCCGAAGCGGTCATCGGCTTGCCGTACACACTTTGCAAAGCCCAAAGTGCCATGCGCCGGCCGACGGTGAGCTTGTCCTTGGGATGGATGTCGTGCGCTTCGCCGATGTCGATGGTGACAATGAGGCCTGTGTTCGCCAGCGTGCGGGCCGAGCGACGCTGTGCCTCGCGTACAAAGCTCCACGGCTCATCCGCTGGTGCGGGTTGGGGATCGCGGTAGTTCGGCAGTTGCACGATGCCGAAAGGGAAGTCGCCTTCGCCCCAGCGTTCGCGCCACGCACGGATCATGGTAGGAAGAAGAATGGTGTACTGCTCGGCGCGCGCTTCGTTGGATTCACCCTGGTACCACACATTCCCGCGGATGCGGAACGGTATGAGGGGCGCGATCATGCGATCGTAGATGGAAGCCGCGATGCGATATTCGCGCAAGGCGTCAGGTTCGCGCGGTTGCGCCGGCGGGCGCGCGCCCTGCGCTTTTGCCTGGTCACTGGCAACGCGCCATGCAGCGAGTTGTTGGGCATACTCGGCCTGCACTCGGGGACGCTCATCGTCCCAGATCTTGGTGCGCTCCACGCAGGCTACAAGTTCAAGATCGGCACGCAGGTATTCGACGGGCGTCCACGCCTCTGCCTGCGATCCGCCGAACGACGAGTTGATGATGCCGATCGGTACATTGAGCGCCTTGCGCAGCTCGACGGCGAAGTAGTACCCGGCAGCCGAGAAGTCGCGCACAGATTCGGATGTGACCGGCAACCAGCGGCCAAGGCGGCCCGTTTCGTGACCGAAAGCGAAGCGGCGGCTCACGTTGAACAGCCTGATCTGCGCATCGCTGGCTGCCGCGACGACCGCGTCGCCATTATTCGTCTCGGGTAACGTGAGCTGCATGTTGGATTGGCCGGAGACGAGCCAGACTTCGCCTACAAGCACATCGGCGAACACAATCCTGTTCATGCCCGAGATCGTTAGCGAGCGCGGTTCGGAGCTCGCCGCCAAGGGATCGAGCATGACCTTCCAGTTTCCATCGGCCGCCGTGCTCGCAGTCTTACTCTGGCCGGCGAATTCGACCGTCACGCGTTCACCGGGTGCAGCCTTGCCCCAGACGGGGACCTTCTGCGCCTGCTGCAGCACCATCGCGTCCGAGAAGATGTCGGGCAGCGTGACATCCGCGCGCGCTGCGGCGAGCAGCAGCAGGAACGCAGCGCCGGCGCGAAATATGTTGACTGTTGACCTCATCTCAGTGGCGCTCCTGCGAAGGAGTGTTCGGATTGCGCTCATACCACGCCTTCACTTCCGCATCGAGCGGTCCGAGATCCGGCTTCTGCGGCGCGATGGCGAGTGATTCCTGGAACTCGCGGGCCAGGTCGCCCAGCTCAACCCGCGAGCCGACGCGGATGAACAGAGGCAGCTGGTACAAGTCGGCTGCGACGGTGATCGTTTGCCCGCCGCGATATGTCTTCTCCGGATGCCAGGCGTCCTTCCAATCTGCGCCTGAAGGCAGATACACCTGCTGGGAGCGGCGACCCTTTTCCCAGATGGGTGACAGCAACAGGTCGGGGCCATAGAGGTAAGTGCCCCAAGCCTTCCATGCATCCTGCGAATGCGGATCGACAAGGAAGAGTGGACGCACGATCGGCTCGCCGGTCGCATGCGCTTGCCGTGCCTGCGCCAGGCTGTAATCGGCGAGTCGCTCGTGCAGGCGCGCGTACATGCGCCAGATGGCGATCAGTTCAGCGTCGTAGCTCGGCGGCCGGGGCAGGTTCCAGAAGCCGACATTGCGCGTGGGCCCGAGCTCCATGATCGGGGTGAACGCGCTGAACTCGAGCCAGCGTCCGCACACTTCCTGCTCGAGCAGTTGCTGGTTGTAGCCGCAGGTGTCGGAGCCCCAGTTGGGATAGCCCATCACGGCCGAACGCTGCACCGCGATGATGGACGCGCGCAGTCCTTCCTGGGTCCCGCCGATGTCTCCACCCCAAAAGACGCCATAGGGCGCGCTGCCGGTGAAGGCGGCGCGCGGCATGAGGACGAAATCGTCCTTCTTGCGGATTTGGCTGGCGATGTCGTACGTCGCCTTCAGATAGAGCGCGGGATATACGTTGCGGACTTCGCGCAGGCTTCGCCCATCGGCAACGTTGAAGGGGCCGCCATCGGGAGTGTTCTCTTCGCTGCGATCAAGTTTGAAACCGGCGACGCCGGCGCGCAACAGCTTGGCCACGCCATCCTGCCAATACTTCTTCGCTGCGGGATTCGTGAGATCGACCATGGGATAGTTGTTCCGGCCGGGCGGCTGGCCGGGATAGGTGTAGTGCAGCGCCTGCGCTTCCTGCTCCATCTTTCCCTGGAAGAAAGGTGCGATCCACAGCATGAGTTGCGTGTTCTGCTGATTGAGCCAGCGCACCATCGCCTCGAAATGCGGCAGGCGGTGCTCGTCGATCTCAAAATCGTCGTAGCCCAGCCGGCCGGGTCCCCAAGGACGGTCGATCCAGTACACGCTGTTCGGGATGCCGAAGGCGCGCATCATCAGGACATCTTCCATCACCTCGGAGTTGAAGGGGCCGGTGACGGGCGTCCCGTCGTAGTAGGTGGCGCGCTGCGTGTGCTCGTCGCGCCAGCGCCAAGGCGAGAACATCCACCTCGGAGGAACGAACGGCGGGCCAGCTTCCATGGCATGCGTTCGGACCAGCTCATCGGGAGTCGCTGCCGTGTACACACGCATCTCGAAGGCAGGACCTTCGAACTCCAACCGGACGCGCTCCGGATCGGCAGCGGCGAAGTCGAACACGCCGGGCCATGTGCCCTTCACCCAGACCGCGTAGCCACGCGAGGAAAGAAAGAATGGCGCGTAGACGGACGTTGTCGGCTTCACGAGCATCTCGACGCGCTGGCCGTGCAGGTCCATGGCAGCCGTCACGTCGGGCGCCCACGAGCGCTGCTGCGGCCCATCGACCACGCGTTCCATCACACCGGTGAAGTACTCCCCGGCGGCAGCTTCGATACTCACTCCCCACTTGCTGATGCCGGAGGCAGGCTGGGCGCTGAGC